>JAJYFO010000094.1 GCA_021785395.1 bacterium
CGATCTATGCGGTTAAATTTTCAAAAATTTGTTTACTAAATTTAATTTTTAGCCTATAATCTACTTATTCCTCGAAAAAGTTTAAGTTTATTATTATGCAAAAATACCCTTTAACAATTTTGGCCAAAGCTAGTGAATTGCTTGGCATTAGCAAGTCTGAATTAAAAAAACAATTAAAATCAGGTTCGATTTCGGGTGAAAAGTTAGTGGTCGATGGTAAGACCAAATGGTTTGTCCATGCACAAGAAATGGAAAATCTTTTAAACCAAATAATCGAATTTTCCGATGATTTTGAAATACAACGACAAAATGTAGAAGGCTTTGATAATGTTTTTGAGTCTAGTTCAGTAACTAATAAAGCACTTGAAACGGGTAAAAAGGCATTTATGCAATCTAACGCTAACCTGAAAAATTTAGTTAACGAATGGCAAGTTCATTTCGTAAGTTTAAAACAGTTGACTTTTGATTTAAGTGACCGTCTAGAAAAACTCGAACATATCCAACATCAATGTCAAGAAGAGATCGGGTTATTAAAATTCAAAAATAGTTTATTAGAGCGCGAAGTTAATTTATTAGTTAACCAATCTAAGGGCCAGGCGCTAGGGAAGAAAACCTGGTTTGCCAAGCTAAAAGAAATTTTTAAACTGGGCTAATTTTTAGATGGTAGCTAGGTTTGGTTTTCTCGTTTAATGGTTTCTACTTTGGCTAATTTTATGCCAAATAGTACCATAACGATACCTAGAATAGCTGGTAAATTTAGAGCTTCTTTTAAAATTAGAGCCGCAATAATTAAAACAATCGGTCGCTCAACCATTAAAATTACCGAAATTTGGGTAGAACCCAATTTTCGCAGTGAGAATAAAAAGGAAATATTGGCCAGAACGCCAATAATCCCCATCCAGGCACCAAATTCGATACTTACAATATTTAACCTGGCAAGTTTGGGAGTAAATAAAGCTAAGATAATAAGGCCGTTGATTAAAAATATATACGTTGAAATTAGCCTGACCTCAAAATCTTGGGTTAATTTATCTAGGTAAATTCTATAAATCGTTGAACTTAAGACCGCCAAGCTAATTTGTAGTATTCCTATTAATGTATATTTGATATCACCATAATTTAACCCTAGAATAATACCGCCAAAACACAGACCAAAGCCTAGCCAGAACTTTAGATTTAATCTGACTTTGCCCAAAGCCTGGTTTATGATGCCAACGATGGCTGGTGTTGTGGTGAGTATAGTAATTACCATAACAGCTGATAAATGGGTTAGAGAGCTTAAAGTTAAAAAGTAAGTCGACAGTAAAAGCAGGCTTAGAAATAAAAGTTTGAAAAAATTACCGAGTCCAACCCATTTAAAGCATCTTGTTACTGGTAAAATAAATAGAGCGCCTATTATAGATTTGACAATGATTAAATCTATAGGAGTAATATTTTGTGTATAAGCCAATTTGGCGATAACTGGTTCTATAGCCGCAAGTATAATAGTTAAAAATATAATTGCGGTATTAAAAAAATTAACCTCATTCATTTAGGTAATTTACAATTTCTCTATAAGATAAATTATCCAAGCCAAGTTTGGCTAGACTGCGACCAGTTGATTTAAAGTCAATATTATATAATACGCTAGCAAGATTAATTATAGATTCTATTACCGGTGTTTTAAGTTTGGCTTTTTGGGCTAGCTGATAAATGGGAACCAACGATGAAGCTACGTCTTCTTCGATAAAACGATGGTATAGGCTAACTGGTGATAGAATATTGTTATATTGAGACACCGAATTTAAGGCGTTATATAAAGACGAAGAATCGCAGCCATAGTACCTGTCTAATAGTTCAGCCATAGGTATAATCGAAGTCGAATAGGCCTTGGCTACAGCCATGAATTCGGCGTTTTCGGCTTCTAGTAGGCAAATTGTATTAGGCGTTAAACCACATTGGTAAAAGGCAAAAGATTCTTTTTGGTCAATTTTATTTATATTTAATAGCATTATTAGTGGATGGGCAAAGGCTCCAAAATCAGTTAGGCCGCGTTGAACAACATTTTGAGCCGAGTCAAGGCTTGGAAAATAATTTAAAATTATATTTTTATACGCTTTAGTTAAGTTTGGGTTTTGGGCGCTATATAAGGTCCAGTTTTTAATTCCTTTGATGTTAACGTTTGTATCGCTGGTTAAACGACAAGGGAATAATGCATCGGTTTCAATGATGGTATTATAATTGGCCTTAAATTCATTTAAAAAAATTGTAAATTCAAGGACGCCACCAAATTTACTGGAAAATAAAATAATATTCTGGTTTTTGTTTAAATATGGTGCTATTTGTCGGGCAACGTCACCATAGGCTGTTGTATTTGTGGCTATAAAAATGGTATCAATATCAATTAGAGCTTTTTGCGGGCAGCTATCTAGGCTAGATAATTTAAAGCTGTTATTTAATAAGCCGGTTGCGTTTATTGTCAAATCAGCAAGGCTTTTTATTTTTGTCTTGTCACGCATCAACATGCCGACATTGTGTCTTTGATTTATAAGGTAGCACGCCAAAGCATAGGCAGTATTGCCGCTGCCAATAACTAATGCGTTTGTTGTTTTTGTTCTAAAAGAAATTTGGGCGTTTTGCGAATCTGCACCATTCTCGAAGATAAGCGAACCGTTTTTATCAAATAAATTATTTAAATTTCCCTTAGATAATTTATATTTGTTAGGCTTGGCAATATTTTGAGCAGGTAAAACTTCTTTTGACTTCAAAACAACCCACTTGAAAAGTAAAATTAGTATATGTTAATGAATTAAATATAACTAAAGCATTAGCATTTGTCAAATTAAAATTTCTTGGATACGCCTTATTTCTAGGTTCTAAGCGGGCTATAGTGATTGGTAAAATAATTTGAAAGAAGCCGTTTTTTAGGCTTATTTGTGCGTCTTGACAATTGTCCCGAGCCTAGAAATATTTCAATAGTCTAATTGTTTGTTTTTTTACTCAAGTAATTATAATATTATAGGGTAACCCAGTTAAATTAATTATGAATTTTTCCAGTCAAGAATTATTTTCTCATTTAAATAATATAAATAATAATTACTATCCTTTAGATAAAAAGCATAAGCAAGATAAGCCAAAAATTTGTCTTATTAGCAATCATTATAATGAGAGTTTTCACCTAAAACATTTCCTTGATTATTATTCTAAAATAATTGGTTCAAATAACTGTATAATAGTTGACCACGGATCTGATGAAATTTTTCTAGATATAATTAAAAGTTATAATGTGGGTCTTATAAATTTGCCTAGGTTTTACCTTGATGAAGTTCAAATGTCTGATTTTATGTCAGGGCTTGCTTCTTCGTTATTAAAATTTTATGACATAATAATTAAAGTAGATATTGATGAAATTATAGTTATCGATTCTAGAAAATATGAAAATTTAATTGATTATTTTGTGCAAAATACAAGCAATTCTTATACAGCTATTGGCCTTAATGTCGTAAATGAGATTTATGTTGAAAATCCTTATGTCGAAAATTTATCATTATTTGAGCAAAGAAAATACGTTCGTTTTTTCTCGCCAATGTGTAAAACTATTGCAATAACAGACCCTGTACATTGGAGCCCTGGGTACCATGGTTTAAATTTAAATATAAATTTTAATGACTTTGGGTTATTTCTATTTCACATGCGTGAAATGGATTTTACGCAAAGACTTAAACGTATTGCTTTTGTGCGAAATTTTAAACGAGCTCAGCCGCATTTTAATTTGCTTAATCAACAAATTTCTAATCAACAATTATTTTATGAATTTACTGAAATGGCTAGTTGGCCAAAGTCTGATAACTTTATCGAGATAATTGAACACGCTAAGTTTATACAACACAATATAGCTAAAGAAGGTAATTTCAATGTCGTTAAAATGGATTTTTGTCCAAAAATTTTGTATAGAATACCCGATTATTTCAAGTCACCCTTTTAAAAGGAAAAAAAAGATTAAAAATTACTTTAAAAGTTTAGCTTTGATTTTTATTTTAAGTTTAGTATTTATAAATAATGCTAGTAGTCTTAATTTAAAGCTATCTCAAAAATATTGTGATGAAGCTACTAATTATCAAAGAAGCGGTGATACTAAAAAAGCTATAATCTATTACACTAAGTCTTTACAAGAAAATCCAGACTATATCGACGCTTTAATTAATCGGGCTAATCTCTATACTGAAGATATTGATAATAATGTCCTGGCGTTGGTTGACTATACCCGAGTAATTAAACTTGACCCTAAAAATGTTTGGGCCTATATTTCTAGAGCTTCTTGTTATGCAATAGCCGGTGATTTTGATAAAGCTCTGCTTGATCTTAACAAAGCTATTGCACTAGACCCAAGCAATTCCGAAACATACCGTCAAAGAGCTTATACTGAAATTAGACTCAATCAATTTGCAAAGGCTATAGTCGATTTGAATAAATATGCTCGACTGGACCCTAGTTATAAGGAAGATCCTGATTGTAAAAAATATGTTGATAATACTATACTAGAGTGTCAAAAATTTATTAAAAATAATTGGACGATCGACAGTCATAATTTTTGTGTTGATGGAAAATTACTTCAGTGTATACATTAAGGGGAAAAATGAAATATAAAATGGCTTTATTGTCGTTATCGCTTGAGACAATTAATAATTTTTCTAGCTCTGAATCTTCTAATTCATGCAGAATTGGGCAAAATAAATTAATCTGCCAGGCTTCAGATAATGATAAAACAATAACGAATAAGGGTAAAAACGTTGCTAAGAAACAGCTTCAATATTCTTGGAAGTCTTATCAGTCAAGTGCTGATTCTTAGGCTAAAGCCGGTAAGTTTAATAAGGCTATTGAACTGTCGCCCAATGATATAAGTTTACGATTAAGTCGTGGTATCGCTTTAATAAGGTTCCCCCAAAAAAGTAGACGTCAAAACCATAAACAACAAACACAGTTAAATAATTAAGCTTGGGGGATTGAAACGTCAAAATTAATTTGGCACAAAGTAAAATTATAGCTTACGATTTAATGTATTTTCAAAATAAACAAGATGAAAAAGGTCTGGCAAACCTTGACTTATTATAGAAACATAGGGTTTAGCAGGAAGACCAATTTTTGCTATAAATTTTTAATTGGGTTTAGTTGTTTACTATAAAAGACAAGAAGCTTGATAAAGGTCAGGAACGGTTACATTGATAGTTTTTTAACCCAAAAATATTTAAATGCTTTCGTATTATTTGGAATACAATAAAATAAGGGATTTGAAATGAATCAAATCCCTTATTCTTTAGGTAATGCTAAATTTAATAATTTAATAAATTAAATTTAGAAATCACCCATTCCGGCGCCGGCGGGCATTGCTGGCATCTTTTTTTCTTCTTGAACGTCAACTACGAGAGCTTCGGTCGTTAAGAACATAGCAGCGATAGAAGCAGCATTTTGGATAGCGCAGCGTTCTACTTTAGCTGGGTCAATGATACCAGCTTTGGCCATGTCGACGTATTCAAAAGTCATGGCGTTAAAGCCCCAACCTTCTTTTTGTTCTTTTACTCTTTCTACGACAACTTCACCTGGCAAGCCAGCATTGTCAGCAATTTGACGTACTGGGGCTTCGAATGATTTGAAGACGATTTCAAAACCAGTTCTTTCGTCGCCGTGGAATGAATCACGATTCTTTTCTAACTTTTTAGCTAAGCCTAAAAGTGTGGTACCGCCACCTGGGACGAAACCTTCTTCAACGGCAGCTCTGGTTGCGTTAAGGGCATCTTCAAAGCGCAGTTTTCTATCTTTTAGTTCAATTTCGGTAGCAGCACCAACTTTGATTACAGCAACGCCACCAGCTAATTTAGCTAGTCTTTCTTGTAATTTTTCTTTGTCGAATTCAGAATCAGATTCTTCAATTTGACGTTTGATTACAGCGATACGTTTGGCAACTTCGTCTTTGGAATCTTTACCAGCTACGATCGTTGTTTTGTCTTTATTGACACGTACTTGGCGGGCTTTACCTAACATTTCAACGGTAACGTTTTCGAGTTTGGTACCAGCTTCTTCAGAAACTACTTGACCGCCGGTTAATACGGCAATGTCTTTGAGCATTTCTTTGCGACGGTCACCAAAGCCTGGGGCTTTGATAGCGCAGCAAGGAAGTACTTTTCTTAAGTGGTTAACTACCAATGTAGCTAAGGCTTCGCCTTCGATGTCTTCGGCAATAAGTACAAATGGACGTCCAGCTCTGGCAACTTTTTCCAATACTGGAACTAAGTCAGCTAAGAGGTTGACTTTTTTGTCTACACATAAAATGTATGGTTCTTCCATAACTGATTCCATTCTTTCAGAATCGGTTACAAAATAAGCAGAAACGTAACCTTTATCGAATTGCATTCCTTCGACTACTTCTAATTCAGTAGATAAGGATTTTGATTCTTCAACGGTAATTACGCCGTCTTTGCCAACTTTTTCCATGGCGTCGGCGATAATTTTGCCGATTTCTTCTTCGTTACCAGCTGAGATTGTGGCAACTTGGGTAATTTCTTTTTTTGTTTCGACTGGTTTGGCAGCTTTTTTGATTTCTTCAACGGCCATATCAGCGGCTTTGTGAATACCACGACGTAATATCATGGGGTTGGCTCCGGCAGCGACGTTTCTTAAGCCTTCTTTAATCATGGCTTGGGCTAAAACGGCAGCTGTGGTGGTTCCATCACCAGCATTATCATTGGTTCTGGAGCAAACTTCTTTAATAAGTTGAGCGCCAGCATTTTCTAAGTGGTCTTCTAATTCGATTTCTTTAGCGATCGAAACACCATCATTAATGATTTGTGGTGAACCAAATTTCTTTTCTAATACCACATTGCGACCAGCTGGTCCAAGGGTAATTTTAACGGTATTAGCGACGTGGTCTACGCCTCTTTCAAGAGCTCTACGAGCTTGTTCTGTATAGACAATTTGCTTTGCCATAATTGTGATTATCTCCTTTTAATTGATAATAGTTGATTGATAATATAAAAATTAATTAGCCAACGATAGCTAATAAGTCACGTTCAGTTAAAATGAGGTATTCAACACCGTCAACTTTAACTTCTGTGCCTGAGTATTTGGCAAATAAAACCTTGTCGCCTACTTTAACTTCCATAGGTTGACGGGTTCCTTTTTCATCAAATTTGCCTGGTCCAACAGCTAATACTTCGCCTTGCTGTGGTTTTTCTTTTGCCGTATCAGGTAATACTATACCACCTGGGGTTCTTTCTTCAGCTTCGAGTTTTTTTACAACAACTCTGTCAGCTAGTGGTTTTAAATGTAATTTAGTAGCAGATGCAGTAGCCAATGGCCTATCCTCCTATCATGAACAAACACCATAAATAATTGAATAATTTTCTTATCCAATCTATTCATAGTGTAACTAGAAAATATTGAAAACCGAATTTTATGCTTTTTTTTTTAATAATTTGACCGGTTAAATTAGAAACAATTGTTTATAATTTGTCTAAATATTTTTTTTATAATTCAAGGAAACGTATGTACTTTAGGGTTTTTTAGGTTTAAAAACGCGCTGTTTGGCTAAAAAATTATTTACCTTGTTTTGCATGTTCGGTCTTTGGCTTATTTCAAGACCGGTTGGTAAATTGTTTTGCAGATTAGCCGCGTTTAATAATTTGGCGTTGTTGGACATCGATTTCCACGAATCGGAATCTATATCGATGGCTTTACCTAATAATTTTACCCGGTCGCGTCCTTCTAGTTTGGCCATACGCATAGCCTGGTTGGCCTGGTCAAGCAATTCACTAGCTGTGTCGCCACTTTCGTTATAGCTAGCAACACCTACTGAGACGGTAATGCGACCAACCGATGGGCAGGTTTCTTCGCGAACCATATTTTTAATTCTTTCAGCAACGAGTAAACTGTGGCTTTGCTGGGTTTCGGGTAAGATTATGACAAACTCGCCGTTTTCAGCATAGAAAAGCAGGTCTATGTCCCTAAGCGCTATTTTAATTTTTTGCGCCACATAGTCAATGGCTCTGTCGGCCAGTTGTTTACCTAGGTGAAAATTTATGAGACCTAAATGGTCGATGTTTAAACATAGAACACCAATCGAACGACCTTGACGTTTGGACCTTTTAATTTCTTTAGTTAGCAATTGTTTTAAATGAACCTGGTTAAGCAATCCTGTCTTGGAGCATAATAATGACGCTAGGCTTTCGCTGCCAGTTAAATATTTATTTTTTAACGACATACCAATTACCTGACCCAGTTTAGTTAAGAAGTTTAACTCTAAATTTAAAGCGTTTATTTCTTGGTCGTAAAATAATTCGATAACACCTAGTTTTAGATTGTTATAGACAACTGGAACCGTAATGACACTATTAAATGAAGTATTATTGAGTAATTTTCGGTAATCGTGGTAAAGGTTGTCTTTAAACTGGTTAAGGCTTGGTTGCATGGTATTTATGGCGGTTAGGGCGTTAATCGAACTTACCGCAAGACCGTATAAATTTTCTTGATTTGGCTCAAAGCCACGGTAACCAGCTATTAGCAATTTGTCCGATTCGAAAAACAAAAACACGGCGTGTTTTACATTTAATGTATCAAACAATATTTCTAGCGACTTGTCCAGGTACTCGTCTAAAATTAGATTTTCTTTGTCGCATAAATCTTTTAACTTAATTAAACTCTCAGTATTGTTTAGCCTTTGTTCTAGTTGCTCCTTGGTCATAAAAAGCTTCATAGCGTTGGCCAAGGTGTGGGTTAAAATAGTTAAAGGTTTTAATTCATCGATTACATCTTTATTGGTTGAATCTATCAAGAGCATACCGAGTAATTCATTACTTGAATCTATTAGGGGTAAAACTACTTCAAGCTGACTTTTATTGTATTCTATTAGCTTTTGATTAAAATGAGGTATTGGTGACTGGTTAAGGCTGTTAACGGGCAGTCTTTTGGTCAATAGCTGGGAAAAAAGACTAGGTTCAAAGATGTTTAAATTATTGATTTCAGCCACACAGCGGTCGTCGTAACCAACACTTTCGATTACTTTAAATTTATTAAGACCACTATCTACAACGATCAAGGCCACTTTAATATTATTAGAGTAATTAGCTAGGTTTTTAATAGCCTTTTGGCATAATTCATTAAAAGAATCAGCTTCTAACAATAGATTAGCGAAATTTAAATAAGTAAACTTTACCTTTTCCATAAACAGCCTGCTTTAAAAAATAAATAAACGTATAATTCATAATGATAGTATTTTTATTTAAAAACATTTAATTTATGAGCGATAATTGTATATTTTGTAAAGTTATTAAACGCGAGTTGGGTACGCCAATCATTCTTGAAAATGACACAGGTATTGTAATTGACGATATAAATCCTCAAGCGCCCAAGCATTTTTTGATTATTCCCAAGTTGCATGTGGCCAACATACTTGAGGCCTTGCCTCAAGTTAACCTAAATAGGTTAACGGAACTAGTAGGCCTAGTCGTCGAAAAAGAGAGCTTAGACAAAGGTTTTCGCTTGGTCGTTAATACCGGGGAATTGGGCGGTCAGACGGTTGAACATTTACATTTCCATCTTTTGTCAGGGCGTCATATGCAATGGCCGCCAGGCTAATGATGGAAATATTGTTGTCTAATAACATTTTATAAGGTTTTAAACTTAATTTCCCTGGGTATTAACTAGTTAAGATAGAAAAATGTTATGACTAGGGTTAATAGGTTTAAAAGGTAGAACAATGTTGCAAGGCAAATGTAATTCTGAACAGGTTTTATGGATGGCAGATTGTTATTCATTAGCTAAAAAATTCCCCGATCCAAAACTTTGGCTGAAATTACTTGAGCCAATCGAATCATGCGACCCCAATGAGATTAATCCGTTTCATTATTGGTTGTGGATGGAAATATGGAAAGCCGCCCAAGTGAGCAAACAGGATTCGGGTAAGGTTTTAGTCAAAAAATAAATTTTAGTTAAAGTATTTAAAGGCAAAACTAAAATTAAATTTAGCTTTGCCTTTAGCAATTTATCGGTTATCAAGTGTATAATTGTCCAGAGTATAGGCTTGGATGGTTTTGGCTTGGCGATCGATGTCAAATTTATATAATCGGCAAATAGTTAATCAAAATAAGGATTTGTCTTTCAATTTGTTGGTGGCAGTTGTTTTTCTGACGGTTATCGTGCCTTTTGCTTCGGTTTTTTTGTTTAAGGCAAAACTGCCCTTCTTTTTTTATCTGTTTTTGTTTGCTATAGCCAGAGCCATTTATGTAGTTGCCAAAGTATATAACAGTTTCTCGCTTAAGATTTCGCGCAGCATAGATGCGCAAGAAAAGATCGGTAAGAAATTAACTGAATTACCTAGTTCATGGCGGTTTGAGACTAATATAAGTTTACCCAATTTAGGTGAGTTAGACTTTTTGGTTTTTGGCCCAGGCGAGAAAATTTTT
>JAJYFO010000005.1 GCA_021785395.1 bacterium
TGCTTTTAAAGCTTATTTTAAAGTATAGTTAAAGGGTAGCGAATTGCTTTTAAAGCTTATTTTAAAGTATAGTTAAAGGGTAGCGAATTGCTTTTAAAGCTTATTTTAAAGTATAGTTAAAGGGTAGCGAATTGCTTTTAAAGCTTATTTTAAAGTATAGTTAAAGGGTAGCGAATTGCTTTTAAAGCTTATTTTAAAGTATAGTTAAAGGGTAGTTGGTTGCTTTTAACGCCGTCGGTAACCAGGTGGATATAATGGGCACCAGCGTCTAAGGTTTTAGGCAAGCGCAGTTTGAGTTCGCATGGAGACGCGGCTAGAATCTGGACCGGCTCTACGTCGTCAATGTAGGCATGGTTATTATTGGCTATGCCGTCAAAATTGCTACCTTTTAAAGTTAAAATATCAAATAAATCATGTGTTATGGCGGCTGTTTCAATTTTGGCCGTAGGGTGGTCGACGCTGCTGACATAGGCTGGCCCTTGAATCAATTTAGCTACAGACTGAAAATTAGAATTTAAAAGTGTTATGTCTAGCTCTTTGGCATCGTTTTGTGGAACGAGAAAGACCACTTGACCGCTGTAGTCAGATTGTAAGTCTGTATCGTTGATTTTAACCCCCACGTAACTTTGCCTATCGCCCAAACTGTCAAATATCGTCATTGTAGCAAAACTACCAGCCACACAGGTATCTGGTAAGAATATTTTCGAATTTTGGGCAGGCTGCCGAAGCATACTTGGCATAACTGTTCCGGAAAAAACGGAGCTTGGCTTATAAGTCTCGTTAAGTTCTTGCTTTATTTGCTCGCGTAATTTGGCATAGTCGGTGTCTCTAAAATTTAATTCGTCGACTAATTGCGTTGTTTCGTCGTATGATGAAGACTGTTTATTTATCTTAGCCGTTTTTTTAGGTTTGTTAACATTTTTAGGGCTAGACTTAGCGACGCTTCCAGTTTTAATTTGGTTATTAGAGATTAAGGAATGTAGAATATTTTTGCCTGGCTGTATAGCCTCGTTTAAATTGCTTTCTAGGCCAAAAGCTTGATCGTAGCAGGAAAAATCTTGACAAGCTGTTAGGACCAATATTAATATCAGGCTTTTGCTAGTTTTGGTTAATTTACGGGTTAAAATAGTCAATTTTTTTTTCCTTGTAAGCTTTACTGATACTTCTTTAATTTGCCATTTTAATAAACAGATCAATCGATCGTATAGGAATATTATAACAGTTAACAAAAGATTACTATCTAGCAATTTGACTTAAGGCAAACTAACCCAATTATCACAACAGTTTGTGTAATTAAAGTAATTTGTTAATTTCATTGATTAAGGTTGAGAGAAAAAAAGGGTTAAGACTTAGTAATAATTTTTAGACCCATAGAACAAGCGCTGGTACAAAGCTATCGTTTCAGATTCGGTAAGTCCGTAGCCTAAGTATTCGTCTTTCACCCAAATTTCAAAATGTAAATGTTCATGGGTTTTGACCTTGGACGTGCCTTCACTGGTACCGGAAGAACCGATTTGGCCAACCATTTCATTAGCCGTTATATACTGGCCAAGTTTTAGCGCCGGATTGACGTTGTTAAGATGAGCATATTTTGTTACAATTCCGTTACCATGATTAATCCATACCTGGCAGCCTCTTAGTAGGTCTTCAGAATAGGCGCTTGATTCAAGGTTTTTTGAACATTCGGCCAAAATTTGCTGCCTTTTGCCAGGCGTCAGGTTTTGGTAGTTTTTGTCTAGTCTTACTATTTTCCCAGCAGCGGCACTGTAGGCATAATTAGGTTTGACCGCAGTTTTTCCATAAACAAAAAAGTCTATTCCTTTGTGAAAGCCATGGCGGTAAATTCGTCTGGCTCCTGGATAAACCCCTGGATGATTAGGTAGTTTGCTAAATTTTACCGGCAAAGTAAATTTTGGCAGGTTAAGTTTAAGATAAGTATTATTTGAATACGTGGCCTTGCCGTAGTTCTTGTTAATTCTTATTAATTCGTTATTAGCCAGTATAAGTAAATTTTCGTTTATAGGGATGAGGTTTCTTATAAGTTTTTGGGGGTCTAATTGGTAATAATTCAAAGATCGGGTTTTTAGGTTTAAACAGGCGACAAGGCAGTTTTCCTGATAAATTGTATAAATACAATTAGCACTGGCTATTAATCTGGTTGGTAATGCATTGCGTAAATGTTTGTAATAAACTGGTTTGATAACGATTTTGGGGGTATTTTTCGAAAAGTCGTAGCTTAAAATTTGTCCGTTAGCGATAATTATATAATTTGAACTAAGCGACATAGCCCTTGTGAGATTTACGCAATTGCCTTTGAGCTGCCAGGCAAAAACCTGGTTTAGCATAGGTATAATGTGGCCATTTTGCATTAACCATAACTGATTGCGTTCCGGGTCTAGTAAATAGGTGTTAGCTTTATAGCCAGTAATGTCAATAAATTGAGGGTCTGGCTCGCCATAGAACCAGGCATTAGGTCGCAGCAACGACATTTGATTTTTTTTAAGGTCGTATCTAAAAATAGCTGATGTCTTGTCGATGATTATGAGGCTATTATCGCTTGGGTTATAGCTAAACTGGGTAAGCTCTTGGATTTTTACCGATCGCTTATTATATTGATAAACACTGTTAGGTATCAATAAAGGGGTTAGGGTAAGTTTTGTTATGTTGTTAAAATTATTTAGGCAATCTTTGGCAAGGTACAGCTGATTACTGGATAGAAAATAGAGGTCGTTCTTACAAGCCAAAAAAGTTATCGGATTTACGCAGACATTATCAGGGGTGACTAAAGTTAAATGGACAGTTTGATTAGCTGAATTGGTTTTAGCGTCTAAATTACTACTGATACCTTTGCTACTTAGTGTATTATTGAGCGAAGATGTGTAGTTGGCGTTCTGGTAAGAATTGCTTTGGGATTGAATTTTAATTAGCGAAATTAAGGCTAAAGCCAAAGCTAGGCTAATTATCGTTAATCTGATTTTATTAGGTGGCTTAGAATATTGCAATTTTAATTACGGTTCGACTTTAGGTAAACTATTTCTTCTTTGACATCTGTTTGGTTTCAACCTTGGAATCAACGATGTACCATTTATTGTTTATTTTTTGGACTGTGTATTTTACGTTGTACTTATCGGTGCTTTCAGAAAGAATTTTTTTGTTAGTATCACTAATTAATTTGCTATTTTCTGAAATGACTACATAAACATAGTATTTTACGTTTTTTTCGATAGCTTCGTATTTGACTAAATTGACACCGTTAGGTTTTAAGTCGTAATAGTTGTGATTATTTTTTAACCAGTTAATTGCGTCTTGTTGACGTTTTAAGGCGCCTTGAGCTAAAAAATTGCTCAAAGTAGTCGCATTAACGTCTTTTACGGCTGTTTGCTTGGCTTTTTGCCAGTTAGTAATTAAATTTAGAAATTCTGTTTTGAGGTTATCGGTTTTACTTGACGATGACTTGACAGTGTCTAGTATTTCGGTTTTAGAAGTATTAGGTGTCTTAACACTATTTTTAGTGGTGGCAGCATTGCCGTCGGTTGTCATGGCGATCGTGGTATCAGATTTTTGTGAAAATTGGCTTGAAGAGTCTGGCTTGCTGTTATCTTGAGTATCGATTTTATTTAACACAATATCGTTCGATTTAGTTTCGCTAGTTGAATCGGTAAACATATTGCTCGACCCAGATTCGGTTGTGGTCTTTTGAGTGGACTCTGTTTTAGTGTCATTATTGGACGATTCGGCTAATCCGTTATTCTCAGAAGTTGTTTTATCGCCAATACTGGTTTCAGTTGTTTTACTGCTGGAGGTGCTGGCTTGGTTAGTTTCGGATAATTGCGTGTCAGTTTTTGGAGTGTCGTTATTTTCGGCTAATTGTGTATTAGTCTTTGCAGTGTCGTCACTTTCAGCTACTTTTACGTTTTTTGTGGAAGGCTTATTGTTTTTCGCTTTTTTAGATGCTGTTTGGGTTGTAGCTGAATCGTCGGAATTATTTTTTCGTCCAAAATTACGATGTCGGATGGATTTAGACTTGTTTGGGGAATCTGGTAAAAGCGTATTTTTATCAGCTAAAACCGGCTCTAAATTGTTGTTTAGAGCTGAGGATAGGCTAATTAAAACTGTTTTTGTATCGTCATTAGGTAATGTTGAGATATTTATTAAATATCGATGCAGGGCAATCGTAAGTGGTTTTTTTACTGTAAATGTATCAAGGCTTTCTTTTATGTTGTTAAATTTTTCATTAAAATTGGAAATCGCAGCAACGTTACAGCCGATTGCTTCAAGGAGGAAATCGATAATTACTTGTAAATTTAACATCGTATAATTGGTAATTTTATCAACGTCAAAATAAAACCTAAGTTCCGTAATGCCATTGTTTTTGTCAGTATTAAATTCAAGTTTGTTGTTGTGGATGTCAATAAGGGTATTCGTATCTGAGTTATTTGGCTTAAATGGACCGACGCTTGGCCAATATAAACCTTTAACAAATTTACTGGTCTCAAAGGTATTAACTGTGGCAATAGCTATTAATTTTTCATTTGAGTTAGTTTTGGCGTTTCTAGGTCTTATATCGTCTTCTTGATTTGGCGTTATGTCACTGTCATGGCTTTGGGATGGACTATTACTGGATAATTTTGCGTCGCTATTGCCAGTTTGCCAGAGATCGTCTAATTTTGGACTATTGCTGGCGCTGGCTATATATTGTTTGTTTGTTAAATTTGTGCTCAAATTACCAGCCAAAACACAGTTATTAGCTGTCAGAGGAATAAGACCTGATAGGTTTAGACTTAACGCCAAGATTATAATAGTTTTAAATTTTTGCATAGGTTTTAAGAGGGTTCCTTAAGAATCGACTATAAAAATAAGTTAGGAGTTTTGATTTTAATTGCCCGTTTTACATTGTCAGCCAACTATTAAATTATAACTTTTAACCCTTTTTTTGATAGCTTGCTAGGTCTAAAATGGTTAAATTTTAAGATGCTTTAAATTGATCGCTAGGCTGAGTTGGAAAATCTTTGTGGAACAGTCTTAAATGCCAGTACAGGTAATTTTCAAAAAATATTTTAGCTTAAATTTAAAATTGGCCTTTCCTGATTATTAAATATGTTTTATAATATGTATATATTAATTATATTTAACTATCCTGACTGTTGAAAATTGTCGTTTTTGTGTAAATGTTATTGGCGCTGACGGTGAATAATAGTTATGAGCAAAGGTAATTTCGATTTTAATAATTATTATAAATCGGGCAAAACCGATAAGATAGATAAAGACGATGGTGCAAAAGATAAAACTCTAAACCTTAAATTAGCTGACGCTGTTTACAAGGCCGATTCTTTCGCTAATAGTAGTATTATAGATGCTAATCACTCGGTTGCCAATGGCGATGAATTTTCATCTGTCCACCCTTTTACACCTGGCGATATTGATAGTACGCCTAAAAAAATCAGCGACGATATCGTGTCTTTGGACCGATTTTTAAAAGACCATCCCCAATCTATAAATCAATTTAAAGCTTCTGTAATCGACGAATATTATTTGTTTTATCTTAGTAACCTGGTTGGAAAATCTTTCGAGGCTAGCCAAAATATTCATATTAATCACAATATGTTTGATTCTCTTAAATATTTAGACCCCACTCAGTTGCATGTCGAAAAAATTAATACCAATAAGTATCATGCCGTAAGTGGAGTAGAACAGGGCGGTTACGGTGATTGCTGGTTTGAAGCCAGTTTGGCTGATTTGGCTAGTACAGCTAGCGGCGTTAAGGAAATTGCTAATATGATTACATTGGATTATAAAGGCGACTACGAGGTGAAATTTCCTGGCTTTAGCGTTCCAATAATTGTGACCAGGGATGATTTAAATGAACTTGAGCTAAATTATTCTAAATTGAGCGAGTCTAATCCAAATTATTCTAAGCTAAACAATTCAAGCCAGTGGGCTAATATTTTAGAGGCAGCCGCTTATAAAGTTTTTCCAGAATATATAGAAAACGGTGCTTGCCTTGGCTTTGGTATTAAACTATTTACTGATAAATCCCCCCGTTATTATAATCTCCAAGAAAACCCTGACGAAATTATTAAGGCGATGGAAGTGGCCTTGAAAAACAATCAGCCTGTTTTAGCCGCGATAAACGAACCTGTCCTTAAAACAACTGAAAACGTTAATGATAGAAAAAATATTAATGATAATGTAAATACGTCTTATGAAGATATTTTAGACAATAAATACTTGCCTTTATTACCTAACCATGCTTATAGCGTATTAAAAGTCAATTTGGATAATCAAAGTGTTACCTTAAGAAACCCGCATGGGTTTAATTATTATGTACAACCAAATACGCTTACCAAAAATTACACATATAAGTCGGTAAGTGACTTTGGTGACGGTCTTTTGGTTATGCCACTGAGTACATTTAAGAAATATTTTAGTGTAGTAGCTACAACTGATAATGAGTAAATTATAGTTGCAATTTTTTTTAATACTTTATCTCTATAAACGATTTTACTATACGGTTAAAAGTCGATAGTTCAAACTCTTAAAAATTAAAATCAGCGTTATTACAAAGTAAAAATTTAACAATAATCGCATTTTAAATTTAATAATTCGTAAGCTTTAAATTTGATTTTGAATTTATATAAATCGGGTGTTTGCGATAAGTTGTCGTATTTTTCTAGTACCTCATCATTTAAATTAATTAGACTCACGCTTTGGCAAGAATAGTTAATTTCAATGTTTACTTCCTTATCAATACTAGTTATATTAAGCGCTCTAAAAATGAAACCACTGCATTTATCATTATTAGGAAGAATATTTAATAAGTGTATACATTCGTCGTCGGATTTGATTAAGGAATTTTTTTCCAGTTTTTCGGTTAAATAAGTGATAGCTAATTTGTTCTCGTACAAGGCTGATTTTTTATACGCTTCTACGGCTAATTCATTATTTATGCTATGATTGCTGTCTTTATCTAGATAATCATTAAGACTGGACCAGGCATAATTGACGCTTAATTCATTAAGGCAGTTTGCGTCTTCTAGCCTAAGTGGAGGTCCGGCTCCACCACCGCGGGTAAATAATCTCTTAGCTGATAATCTCGATACGGCTCTTAAAAGCGTAATTTTGACCTTGTCATTTATTACTTCGTATTCTGGCAGTCCGTTATTGAGAAATAATTGGTCGGCGGCAATAAAGAATTTTTCACATACTGATTTATCGCTTTGGCTTTCATAACCTAATTCTACAGGTTTTTTAATGTGGTTGTTTGAATTGTGTTCACGTTCGATTAATGAAAAATGGTTATGAGAAATCGATTTATTGGTATTTTGATCTAACTTAAAAACGACACAAAGTCGATGGTCTTTGCTTCTGTTTTGCCATTTCGTCTCGAAAAAAACAATTGGTGTATTTTGTTTTAACGTAACGGTTACGACAATTTCGTGGGTAATTGACGGGTAAATTAATTTGTCTAACTTTATATTCTTGTCAGTCTCTATGCTTTGATCTACTAGTTCAAAATCTTTAATGCCACCAGGAATTTTTATTTTATAATAAATATCTACTGAATTTACTAGACTGCCTGATTCGTTGATTACATATTTGCTAAATTCTGACTTTACTGGTTTGTTACCGGGTAAAAAATCAAAATTATAAGTATCACCTGCGTCTATTTGTGATTCAAAGTAGTGCTTAAGCTTATATTTCTTTTTTTTATATTTGTCATAAATACTCAAATCGCCTGTTTTACTCAAGTATAATTCATAAAATTCGTTATGAATTATACTTGAGTTGGCTTTCGTCTTATTCTTATGATTTGAATCAATATTATCTTTCCAAGGAATCTTGTCGCTGATAATGGCGTAAGAACCGACTTCTTTACTTGGCATGATATACCCAGAGACAATATAACTGTCTTTAAAATCAGGTAATTTATTTTCATTAATAAATAGACTGTATTCTTTTTTTATATTTTTTATTTGAAAGTTTTTATGATTTTTAGGTAAACTATCTATATTGTCTAGACAAAATTCGATTGTTTGAGGTGAACGAATAGCAACCGAGCCTGTATTTATAAATGACACGTATTTTAAAGTAGAATTTAAATCAATGTAATTGCGATTAGCTGCATAAAGATATGGTTTGGTATCATTTATGGCTTCCATAATGGCAGTTATAGCTTTTTGTTTTAAAGCTAAAGCTAAGTCAAAAGCTTTTTCATACCGAATTATCATTTCGCGGTGCACAGTATCGATAGAGCAACCACAAATGCTGTCATGGGGCTGATTTCGTAGTAAAAGCTTGATTAAATAATTAACTTGATTGAATGGATATGTTACGTCAAAATATAATTTTATTATAACGAATAATGGTTCTATTGTTTTAAATATTAAATTTTCCAGTTTGCGGTTTAAAATTTTTAAATAAATTCTGGTCGATAAAACACCGTATAATAGATAAGCCCTTTTATAGGCTAAGGCGTGTTCGTTAGACCTTAATTCTCCTGTTATTGTGGTTAGCTTGTGGGTAATTTTAGCTTTTGATATTAACTTAAAAAAATCATTAAGAGTAGTGGCTGTAATATTGATTTTATTACCTTTATTATCTTTTAAATTTTCTTTAAGGAAATTAATTTTATTTTTTAAATTGTCGGGTAAAAAAGTATGGTCGCCGCCAAAGGGTAGCAAAGCTGCGTCTATAGGAGCAATATATGATTTGGCTTGGGTTAAATCATCTGTTTCGCAAAAGTTATAAAAGGCTTTGATAACTTCAGCCATATTTTCATTTTCGTTTAATAGTGTATTATAATATCCATGCGCTAAGGCAAGGGTGGTAACCGTGCTATCGTCGTAACTGCGCCATTGAAACAATGGGTAGTTTAATATTTTGGGCATACCACGCCAGACAACGGCTGTGGTAATTTTAAATAGGTTTAAAAGGCGTGGTAGATCACTACAATGCCCAAAAGTATCTGGGCAATAGCCAACTTTACTGTAATTATCGTATCGCTTACAAATTTTAAGACCAAAATCCAAGTTACGAATAATGCTTTCACCACTAACTAGGCTTTGATCACCAAGTACGTACCAAGGTCCTATAGATATTTTGCCGCTGTCTATAAATGTTTTAAGTTCTTTATAAAGACTTTCATCGATTTCTTGGATATCTTCGAGAATTATTACTTGTCCATCCAGTACAAAACTCTCTAATTCTCCAGTTTTTATTTTATTAATTACGTCTTCTACCATGGCTATTAGATTCAATCGATAAGACTCAAATGGTAAGTACCATTCTCTATCCCAATGACTGTGTAGGTAATAATAAATATTCATTGGTTTATTTTATTAGCGGTTTTAAAATTTTGATTGAGGCCTTTAAACCGTTTTCGTATTCGGTATCGGTTTCTTCTAAAAAATCATCTTCAAGCTGGATCGAGACGGTCTGGTCGTAGTTATAAAGCTTAAGCGTTTCGATTAATTGTCTCCAGTCAACTAGGCCTTTGCCTGCCATACGGTACTGCCACCAAAGTGGACCAAAAAGACCGCTATCGCTGAGCAAAGTTCGGTTGATTTCAATATCAAAGGCTTCGACATTTTCGATAGCTGCAACTATGCCAGGCAGTATATCTAAATAATTAATACCAAGCCAGACACAATCAGCTGGCGAAAATGAGAGACATAGTCCTTCTATACTGGCTATAAGTTCTCGCCATATTTGAGGGTTGGTAGCACGCCAATTAGACATAGACGATTTGCGAAAATTACTAGGCGTTGAAAGCCTCAGTAAAAGCTTAAGATCATTGGAATTGGCTATATCGTTTAAATTAGTGAGGTGATTAATTATTTTTGTCTGCCAGTCTGAACCGTAGTCCGGATTTATGTATACGCCAATTTTATGACAATCAAGAATCTTGGCCAGGTATACTAATTTTTTAAACATATTTAATTCCTGGTCTAAGCTATTTTTCTTTATTTCATCAATGCATTCGTTAAAATTTATTATATCAAATGTTAAGTTGGCTTTATGAGCGGTTTTTAACAATTTTTTAAAATAACTGATTTCTGTTTTAGTCAATTTTTCATTGCTTTTAACCTTAAAATTGGCTAAATTCATTTCTAATGAATTAAAATTATAGGGTTGAATTAATTCTATTGCTTTTTCAATACCACAATTAAACTTGGAAATATTACAGGCTAATTTCATGAATTCGCTAAATTATAACTCCCTCATATACTTGCTTCTAGTCTCGTAATCGGGGATATCGGTAACGTCAATACGCATAATTTTTTTGACAAAAAAACTATCGCCCCTTTTCACGGAAATATTAACCGGTGTGTTTGGTACTCCGATAATTGAACCATAAATTTCTTCGCGGGTATAGCCAGCTATCGGCGTGCCGTCGACAGCAACTATATAATCGCCAACCTTGAGACCAGCTTTTTGAGCTGGTGTATTGGGAAAGACGTATTTTATAAGTGGCAGACTTCCCGTTCTTATCTGGAATAACACTCCGATTACGCCTACAGACCGGCTGGCAGAATTCTGTAACATTTCATTGGTTAATGAGTCGGTTAAAGGCTTCTTGTTAATTTTCTGTAACAATGAATTCTTTAGAGTATTGGACTTCATACTTTTCTGAACCGACCCTTGTAAAGTCGGATTGGCGTCTAATTTTGGCTTAGCTTTTTCTAGATTCTGACTGTAACCGTAGCCTGGCAGAATCAAGAGAATTGTCAAGTAAATAATACTAATGAGGCTGAACGGTTTTGTAGTCAAATTGTTTAACATATTCTCTATGATTAAAATTCACCAGACCAGCATTGGTAGTAATTTGTATTTTGTGGAGCCAAGTTTAGTGACTGGGAATTTTCACTATTTGTTCCTAGTACCCAACTATCTTAACATATTTTAAGGAATTGCAAATTTTAATTTATCATAATTTATCTATTAATTTTTAAAATATTTTCTTACTTTCGTGCTAAGTTAAATACTATACTTTTTTGACCACAGATTCTTAGATAGAAAGGAGTTGCATATGAGTAAGGTTGTTGTAATTGGGGCTGGAAACGTTGGCGCTACAGCTGCTCAATATATTGTTGACCGCAAATTGGCCGATGTCGTTCTTATCGATATTGTTGAAGGTTTGCCGCAAGGTAAGGCGTTAGACTTGCTTCAAGCTGGATCCCCCAGTAACCACGATTGTAGTATTATCGGTACTAATGATTATGCTGATACTAAAGACGCCGACATTGTCGTAATGACGGCTGGAATAGCAAGAAAACCAGGTATGTCAAGGGACGATTTGCTTAAAACGAACGCTAATATCGTTCAGTCCGCCATAAAAGAGGCGCATAAATATTCCCCTAATGCCATATTTTTGATAGTCACCAACCCTTTAGATGTCATGACTCATTTGGCTCTTAAAACAACTAAATTACCGATGAATAGGGTTCTTGGAATGGCCGGTGTGCTCGACAGTGCAAGGTTTGAAACATTTATTGCCATGGAGTTAAAAGTTAGCGTAAAAGACGTTCGCGCTTTGGTTCTTGGCGGACATGGTGACCTTATGGTGCCAGTTACATCTTTGGCCAGTGTGTCGGGTATTCCGCTACTTAACCTAATTAAGCCAGATGTTTTGAGCAATTTAATCAAACGCACTCAAGACGGAGGCGCTGAAATTGTAAGCTTGCTCAAAACGGGTTCGGCATTTTATGCACCAGGAGCGAGCGTTGCCTTTATGGTGGAATCAATACTGCGCGATCAAAACCGCCTTATGACAGCCAGTGTATGTCCTGGCGGAGAATATGGGCTTAAAGATTTGTTTATTGGTTTGCCTTGTGTTTTAGGGCGGTCTGGTGTTAAGAAAATAGTTGAATTGGACTTGACCACTCAAGAAATGGGTGACCTAAATAAATCGGCAGCGGCCATTAAAGAAAGTATTAACAAAATGAATGAATTGCTGGTTGCTGTCTAAAGAAATAGGAAATTGAATGAAAATTAAAATAAAAAAAAATAGGGTAATTAATATTGGGTTAATTATTAGTTTTTGGGGTTCGTCGTTCGTTTCATTGCCGGCAGTTGCCGGCAATGAAACGGGAAATGCTACTAAGCCTGTGATTAAGACCGGCTTAAGTACCAATAAAATAATTGATAAAACGTCTGACAATGACATTAAGAAGCCGGATACGCCGGTTGCTAATCAAGGCGGTATCGTGTTGTCGGATCCCAAAAATACAGCTAGTAGTATCAATGATGAAAATGCTTATATCGATAATTCAAGCAGTAATTCCCAGGATTTGCAAGTTATCAAAAACATCATTGTAAACCTTGAAGACGACTGGAATAACCACGATTTAGAAAAAGTGATGAATTATTATTCTGATACTTATATAAATAACGATGGCTTAGATAAAACCGCAATTACAGAGCTGACCAAAGATTTTTGGACAACTTATCCGGACGTAAAATCTAATTCACGCATTTATGAAATACGTATGGACGGTGATTACGCTACAGTGGAATCGCTGGATAAGGCTTTTGGTCATACCGCCAAAGAAATGCCTGGACTTGGTACTAAAGGTGTTTTGAGTTCAAAGTCAGAAGGAGCTTTGTATATTAAAAGAACTGGTAAGATCTGGAAAATTATCGGCGACCGCAATAACTTTGAGGAAGTAAAAGTCTCTTTTGGTATTGCTAAATTAATAGATACTAGCTTTTCGGCTCCAGCCCAGGTTAAATCAGGTTCCCCATTTTCGGCAAAACTTAATATGGAATCTTTGCCACCAAATATTGGTGCTATAGGTTCTATAACAAATGAACCTTTAAAATATCCACAAAGTCCACCAAATGATTGCTGGAGGCCAATTATTGGTTCTAGGTTGGAACGCATTATGACAGCCAATACTGATAACCGCAATGAATTGTTGATTGCGACGATTGGTTTGACTGACCCAAGTAAGGGAAATTTGGCTGGTTTGGAGTTTATTACGAGACGATTAAATGTTGTACCAGAAGTTAGAAGTGACGATATAGTAAAACTTAAAAATAAAGAAGACGCTAAAAAATCGCCAATAGATGGTACTTTATTGCCCGGTAATATAGATAATATACCCGGTACAAAAAAAGACGATAAGTCAGTAAAAGATAAAGATAACGGTGCCTCTAACGATAAAAAAGATGATAAGTCAGTAAAATATAAAGATAATGGTGCCTCTAACGATAAAAAAGATGATAAGTCAGTAAAAGATAAAGATAACGGTGGCTCTAACGATAAAAAAGACGATAAGTCAGTAAAAGATAAAGATGATAGTAGCTCTAACGATAAAAAAGATGATAAGTCGGTAAAAGATAACGGTGGCTCTAACGATAAAAAAGATGATAGGTCAGTAAAAGATAAAGATGATAACGATAAAAAAGACGATAAGTCAGTAAAAGATAAAGACAATAGCAGCTCTAACGATAATAAAGCTAAATAAAGGTAGCCAATCAAAATTGTGGTGTTAGTTTTTTTTATAACTTCAGTTTTTTGTATTTTTGTCGACCAATTAACTAAGTCTAGAGCCATAAGTTTTTTAACACCTGATACTAATCAGATTTTTATACCAGGGTTTATAAATTTGACTCTGGTTAAAAATACTGGCATGGCTTTTAGCCTGGCTAGCGGACATATTCAGATAACGACTTGGATTTCACTTATAGTATCGTTTGTGCTAATTTATGTATTTATTACCAACCAACCTCGCCAAAGAATTATTTTATATTATATTGCCTTTGGATTTCTTTTGGGTGGCGCCTGCGGGAATATTATCGATCGTTTTTATCAGGGTTTTGTAACTGACTTTATTGAATTCTCCCAGTTTGACTTTCCCGTTTTTAATATGGCCGATATTTTTATCGATATCGGGATTGTATTGTTGTTGATTTATAATTTTAAATACGCCAAATTAAGAATTAAATGAATGAAAATTTTTCATTAGACAATATAAAAATTAACTTCGTAAACGAAGATGATTCTGTTCTGGAAAGCCTGTATCCAAACATGAGTCAGCTCGGTAAACTTCTAGGTGAAGGTATTAGCGATTTGAGACTCGACGTGTTTTTAGCTAAAATCCTTCAAGACCATCCAAAATTTTCGTTTAGCCGGACTAAAATTCAAAATTTAATTAAAAACGGCAACATAATGGTAAATCACAAGTATGTAAATAGCAATATTAAAATTAATGCTAACTGTGAAATATCCATTGCCCTACCTAAAACTAGGGAATATTCTGTTGTTAAACGCAATATTCAACTCGAAATTATTTACGAAGATAATTATCTGGCTTTAATCAATAAACCCAGTGGTTTAACGGTTCATCCAGGAGCTGGCAATGACGACAATACCCTTGTTAATGCTCTTTTGTATCAATTTGGTTCGAGTTTGTCTAGCTATAACCTGACCGACCGCCCTGGTATCATTCACCGCCTCGATAAAGATACTAGTGGTATTATGATGATCGCTAAATCCGACGAAAGCCACGCTAAACTAGCTAACCTTTTTAAAGCAAGACAAATTCAGAAAACTTATTTGGCTTTAGTGGAAGGTTACCCACAGTCCAAAACCGGTGAAATTAATCTTAGTATAGCCAGGCATAAAACTAAGCGTAAAATCATGTGCGTCGATAGTGAAGGGCGTGAGGCCATAACTTTTTTTAAATTGCTAAAACATAGTAACACCTTTTCTTTGCTCGAACTTTTGCCTAAAACTGGTCGCACGCACCAGCTCAGGGTTCATTTGGCCTATTTAAATTTGCCGATTGCTGGCGATTTGGTTTATAATAATAAAGCTAGCGGTAAAGCCCAGTTTCGCTGCGATTATGGGTTGAACGGGCATCTTTTGCACGCTTTTAGCCTAGAATTTATCCATCCCTATACTTTACAGAAATTAAAATTTGAGGCTCCTTTGCCAGCATATTTTAAAGCTGCGATGAAAACTTTAATAGACTTTAAACTTTCTTGAATAAAATTTATTTATATACTAAAATGAAGTGTTATATGGTTCAGGTTTTAAATAAATGAATAAAAGTTATCTATACGTTTGCCTTAGTATCGTCATTTCGCTTTTTTGCCTTTTTGTCAGTTTGATCAACGGTCAGGCCGTTGAATTAAATTTGGGTTTTGGGAAAATGAATTTACCTATGTCGGTTGCGTTAATTATAGCTTGGGCATTGGGTGTACTAAGTCTATATTGCTATAAGCAAAAACAGAAATTAGTCGCTAAAACATCGCAAACCCAGTTAGAATGGAAAGCCCAAGACGCAAAGCTTATGGCTAGTATAGCCAGTGACAAAGAAAAACAACTTGAGGCAAAAATAGCTACGCTTGAAGCGGCGCTCAAAACGGCTTTAAAAAAAAATGACTAGGCTAAAACAGTTAACTGAATAATTTATTGATTAATTTTCTTTGCTTGTCGTTATGAACTACCTGAAAAGTCGTTAAATGCCTTGGAACATTAGTAAGAGTTGAAAAGCACTGTATAAAGTCGGTAAGCGGCATAGATATCATTCCGCGCCTTTGTTTTCAACATTATTTATGCTATAACCTGTCCATGGGATTTGGTAATTATCCAATTTATTTAGTCCGGTTATAATATTAAACTCCCACGGGTTGCCTGCGGTAATCCTGTAGGCTGTAGGATTGTAGGCGATGACAGAAAAGAGGTTGTTTAAGTCGTTTTCAATATTTAAGTTAATCGAAGCTACAATCGGGTCACCATTATTTAGACAATTTGTAACGTGGCTATTTAAATTAAACTTTTGCTTTTAAGCAGATTGATCAAATCATTACGTTTTACTTTGCGAATAGCCGTTTTGGGCAGTTCTTCGTCGAGAACGATTATTCGCGTTGGTTGTTTATAACTGGCTAGATTAACGTATTCTTTCTCGACAAGCTTTATCAATTCTTTATCGGCGTTTCCGTTATGGTTAGCATGCATAGATTTGAAATTGTCGCTGGGCGTTACTACGGCGACTACCTGTTCTTGGTCTTTTTTATTGCCAGAGCTATCGCATAAACCAAGTACACAAACTTCTTTGACACTTTGACAATTAGAGATAACGCCTTCTACTTCTTCTGGGTGAATTTTTTTGCCGCCAGCCAACACAATCAAGTTCTTAAGCCGCCCGGTTATGTATAAATACCCGTCTTGGTCAATTTTACCTACGTCACCGGTATGGAACCATCCGTCACTGTCTATCGCTTCTTTGGTTAAATCAGGTCGTTTGTAATACCCCTGCATGATATGTGGCCCACGCGTCAAAATTTCGCCACTATCATCGTCGATAGCTTTTTTGGCAATTTTAACTTCGATACCAGTAAACGGCCTACCTACAGAGCCAAGTTTATTCTGAGCCGGAGTGTTAAATGTAATTACCGGACTTGTTTCGGTTAGACCATAACCTTGTAGAAGAGGAATGCCTATTAAATCATAAAATTTACCAATACTTACATCAAGAGCTGCTCCGCCTGAAATCAGCATTTGTAAATTGCCGCCTAGTTTTTGTTGGAGTGGGTAAAATAATAGGCGGCGTATTGACTTACTGGGAATTAGCTTGGCTAAGTTACTTGCCGTTTGCCACCATAAATTAGCTAAGCTACCGCCTTTATGGATTTCTTTTTCGATACCAATTTTTAGTGTTTTATAAAATAATGGTACGCTAAACATTCCATAAATAGACCGCTCTTTCATAAGACTAATAATGTCTTTGGGATAAAGCGAACTAGAATAATAAACCGTTCCACCAGCGTGTAAAACGCCTAGGAATCCATGGGTTAATTCTAACAAATGGTTTAACGGTAATATTGATAAAAAAGAAAAAGACTGATTAGTGCTCAATATCTCCTGAAAACGCTGTATCTGGAAGACGATATTGCTAAAACTGGTCATGACTCCTTTGGGATTACCAGTAGTACCAGAAGTATAAATTATGAGCGCTGTTTCATTTAGATCGCGGTTTATTGACGGATGATTTTGGGCTGGTTTTAAATCATGAATGCTAGTAAATGTTGAGGCTTGATCACTGGTTAAATCTATCGTATAAATATTCTTAACAGAAGCGATATCGTCTTTGATGGCTTCAATATTCTTTAAGCAATGATTTGATACCATTATTATTTCAGGCTCACAGTCGTTGATTAGGGTCTTAAGCTCTCGACTTGTAAGCTTTGTGTCCAGAGGGACAACTATAGCGCCAGCTCGAACGGCTGAGAAAAAAGCAATGGCAAATTCTGGTCTTGACTCACTCAATATAGCAATTCTGCTGCCGTGTTTAAAGCCTGTTTCGATAAAGTATGAGGCTAAGCGGCTAGCTCTTCTCGATAATTCGTTGAAACTTATTTCCAGGAAAGTGTCATTGATTTTCATGCAAACGGCGGGTCTGGCGGCAAACATGTCGCTGCGCGACTGGGTTAAGCCTAAAACGCCGTCAAGATATTCTTGGTTAGTCGTTTCTTGTCTGGTTATAGCTTCTTTCATGGACCCTATGATTTGTGATAATTCGTTTATTTCTTCGTTAGAAGGCAAATCGAGTCTGGTAAAAGGTACACCAAAATGAATGACGATTTTATGCGGTTTGGGAAATCTCTGATTATACCCCCAGGCTTCGAAGCCACCATAAATGGCGAATGGAACGATTGGGCATTTGCTCAACTGGTGCAATTTGGCGACACCTTTGTGAAATTTAGCAATATTGCCGTCTTCGGTTAATCTACCTTCCGGAAAAATACAGATACTGTCGCCCCTGGCTAGGTATTTTTGCGCAGTTTCAATGGCATCGCTGCCGCGGTTTGACTTTACTGGAATCCCGCCTAATATAGTTACCATAAAGCCTATAAAAGGAATTTTAAATACCCAGTCGACTACCAAGAAACGCACGCGCCGGCTCGAAGCACTTGCGACAATAAAAGAATCTAACCAGCCGGTATGGTTGCCAGCTAGAATGACTGGACCGGTTTGGCGGTTAAGGTAATGGCGACCGTCGTATTTAAGGCTAAATACGCCAGCCATTATAATTCTTACAAAAAATACGATAAAAGAATATATAAAATCCGTCATGCTCTGTAAAAGTGAGTTATTTTGTTATCGAGCTGTAAGAGTAAGCTTGGGGAAAATTATTGGAGATGTTAGAACTTAGATTGATGTAGTTGTTGATTGAACCCAATTCGAGTTTACCGTCTTTGTCCTGGTAGTAATGTTGTAAAATTTGCTGGTACTGCCAACCGTTATTGGCTAGCATATTAGCCCCGTGCTGACTCAGGCCCAGGCTTCCGTTACCGGGTCCTCGGCACGTGAAAATCCAGTTGTTGCCAGCCTGCCTTACGTCTAAAATACCGGCTGTGGGTAGATTGAGAATTTTAGCCAGGGCAACTCCATAAACGTCGCGGGATTTTTTAGCTCCGATAATCTGTAAATCGTTGACATTGCCAGTAGCGTCCCATTGTTTAGGCGTTACGCCGACAATTTTGGGTACACCGGTCAAAGCTTCTAATTTCTGACAGTTGACACTTACGTGGCGTAAGTTTAAATTTTCATTACTGTTGCCGACCCAAGCTCTATAAAAGCCCGGTTTTACTGAACCGGCCTTTTTCAAAATAACGCCAGTTGTACTTATAACAGCCCTGGTACTTGAATCATGCTCGTTGCCAAGGCCTTTGTAGGCCTGGTCGCGAACGTCAGGAACCAAATCGTAGCCTTCTGATTTAAACCATTTCGAGCCATGTCCAGTATGGGCTACAGCATAACTGCGTGCTGCTACGGCCTGAGCTTTTAAAGCTTCAATATTCCAATTGTAAGGCATCTCCGATGGTACGACACCGCGCAAGTAGTCTTCTATGTCGAGTAGATTTATAAGCGTAATCCTATTACCAAAGTTAATAATCTCTAGGCTTCCGCGCCACCATTTGTTATTGGCCCAAAAAATATAATTTGACGAGGCGATTTGGGCTCTTGCGGTTAGAGGTAGGGGGTAACTTTTGCCCGTACTCAAATCAGTAATACGCGATTGACTTAGTTTATAAGGTTGACGAGCCTTTAATTCGAAAACAGGGTTGTTGTCAATAAAAACGTAGCCAGGTTCCCATAAAGCTATATAGGCCTGGCTAGCTTTGTTTATCAAGCCTATCCTTATGGGGTGGGACATGTTCGGGTACGGCATGAAACTTGCCTGTAAGCCTTTAGCCAGGCACGGGTAAGTGGTAACCGTGAGCATATAAGCCAGTATCAAAAAGCGCCAGTATTTTAAAAATTTCATCGGTTTTCTTGTTCACACCCAAAATAGATTAGCTACTACATATATATTACCCTTATGATAATGCGTTTTATCTTTTCGGGCTAAATTTTAACTATTAAATTATTTGGCTTGGTTAAAATTATTCAATTGCCTGGTATATTCGTTGACTAGTGAAGAATTTGAAGCTTTTTTAGCGCTATTTAGCAAATTTATATAGGTAATTTTTTCAGGATAAGCTTCGAGCATAGCTTTAGCTACTTCGTTGGCTTTGGCGTTTTCTTGGTTACCGGCTAGGATTTCAAAGTATTCTAAGGGCAGGCTCATGTATTTCCAACGGTTTTGGTATGTTATAAAGCGGTTGATTTTTAACTCTTGCATGCTTCGTATTTGCATTTTATAAGTGCTCGTGACTATATTTTTGGCGCTTGCGTAATTATTGTTTTTAATTGCGTCACTGATTAGTGAGTCCATTTTGTCAAAGTCTTTATTATAAATTACGCTATCTTTGATATTCTGCGCTAAGCTTTTGTCAATACTCAAAATAAGCAAGGAAATGATAATTAATTGTTTAAAGAGCATATGTTTTACTGAACTATTTAGTTTGGTTTTTCAGGTTGTTTAGGTCTTGGGCAAGTTTGGAATTATTGGCTCGATTGGCCGCGTCGATAAGTTTAGTATAGGTTTCAACGTTATAAGAGGAAAACTTAAGCATGACTTTGGCCAATTTAAGGGCGCTAGCATTGTCATTACAGCCAGCTAGGATTTCGAAATAAGCTAGAGGCCTATTTAAATAAACGTACCTGGAGCTTTGGGGTATGGGTGAATTTATTAATGGTTCTAATTCCCAAATTTCTTGGTCGACGCCTTTTAAGGCTTCGGCGCGGCCTTTTTGGTAGTCTTTATTATTGACCAATTCAAACAGCTTGCGGTCACTTTCCATGCCAGCGCGTATCATTTTGCTGTCAAAGCCGTATTCTTCTGCGTTTTCTTGCTGGGCGGTGGCTAAACCGCTTATAACTAAGCTTAAAGCCAAGCCCAAACTAATTATTTTTAAGTTTGACAAGTATGGTAAACCCTAGGCGATTAAATACTAAACTAAAAATCTTACCAATAATAGCGCTACGATATTTAAGATCTTAATCATCGGGTTAATAGCCGGTCCAGCTGTATCTTTATATGGGTCGCCGACTGTATCACCGGTTACGGCTGCTTTATGCGCGTCAGAACCTTTACCGCCGTAATTACCTTCTTCGATGTATTTTTTAGCGTTGTCCCAGGCGCCGCCACCGCTTGTCATTGAAATAGCGACAAATATACCGGTTACGATGGAACCTACCAATACACCGCCTAAAAGCTTAGCGCAGGCGTATTCTTGGGGCATGGCTTGGTTTAGCCAGAAATAACCCAGCATCGCAATGAGAACCGGGGTCATAACTGGTAATAAGGCTGGTACGACCATCTGTTGGATGGCTGCTCTAGTTACTATATCCACGCACGCAGCGTAATCTGGTTTAGCCGTTCTTTCCATAATGCCAGGGATGGCCTTAAATTGACGGCGAACCTCTTCGACAACTAACCCGCCAGCGTGGCCAACTGCTTCCATGGCAAAAGCGGCGAATAAAAATGGAATTAGGCCACCTAAAAATAAGCCAGCTAAAACATAAGGGCTTGACAAGTCGAAATCGACGCTGGAAGAACTCGTAAGCGGGTTGTTGTGGATGGCGTCGTTTAATTCTTGGGTATAAGAACTGAATAATACGATAGCCGCTAAGCCAGCCGAACCGATGGCGTAACCTTTGGTTACTGCCTTAGTGGTATTTCCGACAGCGTCTAGAGGGTCGGTAATGTCTCTAACTTCTTTGGGCATTTGGGCCATTTCAGCAATACCACCGGCATTATCAGTAATAGGTCCGTAAGAATCGATGGCAACGATAATCCCCGACATGCTTAACATCGACATGGCAGCTAATGCTACACCAAAAATTCCGGCCAAAGAATAAGATATTAAAATACCGGCAATAATTACTAACACTGGAGCGGCTGTAGACTTAAGCGATATGGCCAGCCCAGCAATTATATTGGTCGCATGTCCAGTTTGCGAAGCCTGGGCTATATATCGCACTGGACCAAAATGAGTCGACGTGTAGTATTCGGTAATCCATACGATAGCTCCGGTAACACCAAGCCCAACTAAGGTGCTTAAAAAGAAACTAAACGACGGAATTACTTGACCGTGGATGGTTAAGCCTGACATCATAGCTTTGGTTGCGAAGAAAAAGCCGACCGAGCTTAGTAGGGCTGCAACGACTAAGCCTTTGTAAAGGGCGTTCATAATGTTTTTATCGGCGCCAATCTTTACGAAAAAGCTGCCTATAACTGAAGCTATAATGGAAATTCCGCCTAACACAAGTGGATACATGATGACCGAATTGGTAATGTCTGATTTGCCGCCGAGGAAAGTCTCACTAGCTAGTAGTATAGTAGCTATGGCTGTGACTGCGTATGTTTCAAATAAGTCAGCGGCCATACCAGCACAGTCACCAACATTGTCGCCGACGTTATCGGCTATAACGGCTGGGTTGCGTGGGTCATCTTCGGGAATCCCGGCTTCTACCTTACCGACTAAATCAGCGCCAACGTCAGCTGCTTTCGTATAAATACCGCCGCCTAAACGGGCAAAAACCGATATCAAACTTGCGCCAAAACCAAGTCCAACTAGAGCTTTGACGTCTTTGACTACGATTAAAAAGGCTGCTACGCCGATTAGACCAAGGCTTACCACTAGGATACCGGTTACCGATCCGCCCTTAAAAGCCATGTCAAGAGCCTTGTCTAATCCACTGCGGGCAGCTTCGGCCGTGCGCACATTGGCTCTGACCGAAACAAACATACCTATGTAACCAGCCATAGCACTCAACACAGCTCCGGTTAAAAAGCCTAAAGCAGTGGTTAAGCCAAGAGCTAGGGTTATTATGACAAAAAGGACTGTGCCAACTACGGCTATAGTCATGTACTGGCGATTCATGTAAGCCCTTGCTCCCTCTTGTATAGCACTGGCAATAAGCGTCATTTCGGCATTACCAGCAGGAGCTTTTAAAACAGCCATACTTGCCCATATTCCGTACAATAGACCGATTACAGCTGAGAGAAAAACAAATGGGGTTATTAGATCTTGCATGAATGTTTAAACTCCTTTACAATAGTTTTCAAGTACAAGTTTGTTGAACATTAAAAATTTTACCATCTAATTACATGTTGAGTTCTCATTTCCGCTTTTTAATTTCCAATTGTATATTTTTTTGTGTTAATATTTATTTGGGTCAGTGAACTGAATAGATTTAAGGTTAGTATGCTTTTGGCAGCCAAAAATAGTTTAAAAATCTGTCTTTTGTTATCAGTTTCAATTACATGTTCAGTGTCGGTTAGTTTAGCTACTGGGGCTAGTTTTTTTAAATCAAAATTAAACGAAGTGGTATCGTATGATTGGCTAGGTTCAAGCAAACTGCGGATTCAGGCTGCCAATAACATTAGCCCCAAGCCACCTAGTTTAAAAATGTTGAAAAATCAGGCTGGTGACTATGTTTTAATGGCAGATTTTAATACTTTGATTATCAAATCTAAGGTCAGCCCATTTGACATTAAGCAGCCCAGTATTTTTAAACAAGTTATTTTGACTAATTCTGACCTGAATAAATGTTTAAGGGTCGTTTTTACCGCGCATGACCAGAAGGCTTTTAAAACGCTTAATTTTCAGGTTGTTAAGAAGAATCTTGACCTTAGCTGGGTCGATATTAGTGCGCTTGAAATGAGTAAAGTTAAGGGCCCGAAAGCCAAGATGACTAGAAACACAAACATATCCTCTGAACTTAGCCGTGTAATGCCTGATAAGCCAAAGTCTAATGCTAATCTTGGCAGTCAGAACAATAGCGTTGCTTTAGCGACTGTTAAACAGCCTAATAGACCAATTGAAAAAACGATTCAAGACGATAAGGTCCTGGTGAGTAGCGCGATACCATCAGATCCCAGCCAAAACATTTGTTTGGCTTTTGTTTCTCTGAACTCGATAAATGTAATCAGTGAAAGCAAAATTGATTATAGCTTAAGGAAAACTGCTGATTCTCATTATGACATCGTTTTTAACCAACCAGTCAAGTTGGTCTACAAAAACTTCAACCAAGAAATTTTCAAAAATATTACTAATTCCGCCAACAAGCATAACTTAATTGGCCTTGATTTGACTTGCGATAATATCGGTTGCGAAGAAAAGTTGGACCCTTCTGGCCAGAGCCTGGAAATGTTTTTTTCGCCTAAACCCAAAGAAAATATAGCTGTTTCAACTGGCCTTGATGTTTACAACGATTTTGTCTTTGCCCAGCCTAAAACGGTCGTCCTCGATCCTGGTCATGGTGGCAGTGATCCAGGTGCTATAAGGCTAAACGCTCAGGAAAAGAACATAACGCTCGACATAATAAATCAGTTAAGGCAACTTCTGAAACAGCATAACATTAATATAATTAGCACCAGAATGAACGACGATTTTGTTTCTTTGGCTTACCGGGTGAAGCTTGCCAATTTTGTTGAGCCTGATTTGTTTTTAAGCGTGCATATAAATTCGCTCGATAAAGATAGCGACATAACCGGTATAGAGACCTATTATTGTAAGGATGACAGTATTGACCTGGCTAAAGCTGTGCATAGCAATTTAATAACTAGTTTACCAACTTACGATAGGCAAATCCGTAAGGCGCATTTTTATGTTATCAAAAATACGGCTATACCTTCGATATTAGCAGAGGTCGGTTTTATTACTTCGCAAGATGAACGCAGTAAATTACAATCGGTAAATTATCGCAAGCAAATTGCCAAATCTTTAGCCACTGGGATAATTAAATATTTAATTACCACAAGTAAGACAACGCCGACAAAACCTTTCGATAATCGTATAAGTGTTGAAAATAATACCGGCAAAGAAAGAAATCTAGCTTTGACCAAGGATAGGCTGGAGTGACCTTGGCAATTTTCTTACGTTAAATTTTTTGTGTTAACCGGTTCTAAAAAATTGCTTATATTCAATCGGTTTAAATTTAATATAAATTTTATATTTAACTGCTTGTCAATGTAATTTGTAAGTAAAATTTAGCAAAATTGACTAGCTAATAATGCAATATTTTGAGATATTTGAATCGTTCACGGTCTTTTTAGGTTAAAATCTTGGAAGTTTATAAAATAGTCATTGGGGATTTATGCAATTGGTTTCAGATTCTAGTTTAAACGAGCTTAGGTTTGCTTTATTCGATTCGGGAGTCGGTGGCTTTTCGGTTTTAGTCGAACTAGCAAACGCTTTGGCTGGTTTTGACTTTGACTTTGACCCAGAAATATTCTATTTGGCTGATACGGCCAGGTGTCCGTATGGGCCTAAATCAGAAGCACAGATAACTGGTTTTGTCGAACAAATCAGCAAATGGTATTTGGGGCGAAAGGTGAATAATTTTGTTATGGCCTGCAATACGTCGGCGGCAATTGCCAGCAATAAATTAAGGCTTTGGCAAGAATGCCCTGTCTGGGATTTGATAAATTTAACCTGTAATGATGAAGTTTTAAAATATAATAAAATCCTTGTCCTGGCTACGTTGGCGACAGTTAACTCCAAAGCTTTTAGCAACGCTTTGCAAGCCGCCAAGCCAGACCTTGTCGTTGAAGAATTGGCCAGTGGCGAACTTGTAAATATAGTTGAGACAGGCGATTTTTCAAGTATTAATACTCGCAATGTATTAAAATATTACGCTGATTACGCTGTCAACAATAAATTTGACGCGGTTATTTTTGGCTGTACGCATTTTCCTTTTTTGATCGACCAGTTTAGAAAGTATCTTCCTGAGTCTAGTCGTATCGATTTAATTAATCCGGCTAAATATTTGGCCAGTCAGTTAGGTTATAAGTTTAAAGCCAAATCAGGTTTGTCTTCTGGTCGATCGCTTAGGTCAGCTAGCGACTATATCAAAAATACCAGGTTTTTTACGACCGGAAATCCAGATAATTTTGCTATTCAGGTAAATAAATTTTTAAATCTAAGTACGGATAGAATCGAATACGTCGACGTCCAAGAGTTAGAGCAGTGTAAAGTGACCGTTAATAGTCCAAACCATCACTATATCAACGATTTAAATATTATTCCTAAATTTGCCTGAATAATCTTTCATGCTTGCTAATGGTTTAAGTTTAGACGATATTGGTTCGCAAGCTTTCAACTGTCAGGCTTGCAATTTGGCTAAAGGCCGGTTGAATGTTGTTTTTGGCGTTGGTAACCCGTTATCAGGGGCGATTTTTATTGGCGAGGCCCCTGGTGCTCAAGAAGATGAGTTGGGATTACCTTTTGTCGGACGGTCTGGTAAGCTTTTGCGCGAATTAATGGTTAAAGCCGGTCTTAGTATTGACAATGACTTGTATTTGACCAATATTGTCAAATGCCGGCCACCGGGTAATAGAACTCCCAGTAGGGCTGAAATAGATGCTTGTAGCTATTTTATCGATAGCCAAATGGCTATAATTAAGCCTAAAACAATAGTTTTAATTGGCAGCTTGGCTTTAAAGTCGATATTAAAAATAAACCTACCCATTTCGCAAATTCGCGGCAAGTGGTTGGATTACGGCAGCGATTGTCAGGCCATGGCAATTTTTCACCCGGCTTATCTGCTAAGGTTTGGCCAAGGTTTACCCAATAGCCCAAGTGAAGTTACCCTGTTGGATCTGCGCAAAATATATAGCCGTATAGACAAGTTAAAATCAATTTAAGGATTAAATTAAAATAATAATTAAGAAAAATCTAATTAATCTGATAATTTTAGAGTATTATATAATTAATTTGAAAATTCCATTTTTATCACTTTCATTAGTTTAGATTATTGAATAATCAGGTAGGTTCCATTGACATTCACCAGTAAAGATTTATCATCCAGTCAACCGTTTCTAAGTGACGAAGCTAGTAACTTTGACAATAAATTTAATTCATTCCATGACAATTTAGGTGTAGGTACAAATAAGCCGTTGGATAAATTACATAAACTTTTAGCTGAATACGCTCTGACTAGGTCGCCTCAGGTCAGAGATGCAATCATAGAAGCAACGCTACCATTGGTCAAAAGAATTGCCTATGGTCTGGCTAGGCGTTCGACTGACCCTGTCGAAGATTTGATTCAGGTGGGGTCGATTGGCCTTATTAAGGCTGTTGATCAATACAATAGTGAAGCTGGAGCAAGGTTTCAAACCTATGCTACGCATTTGATAACCGGTGAAATTAGGCATTACTTGCGCGATAAAACAGCCATGATTAGGGCTCCGCGTGAATTGCAAGAACTGTCGTACCGCATAAACCGCCTGGTACAAAATCTTACCCTTAAACTGGGCCGAGAACCTAGTGATACAGAAATCGCTATGGAATTACAGATACCAGTTAGTAAAGTCAACGAAGCTTATGAAGTTGACCGCAGGCGTAATTTGGTTTCACTCGACCAAGCTTTTACGGGTGAAGGCAGTGAGCAGTCTATTGTTGATACTTTAATCGACGGTAAGTATCAGAACTCTTTACTGGCTAAAGAAGATTGTTTTATGCTGGTTGAAGCTATTAAGCATTTGCGCACTGGCTTAAAAGAAGTTGTGCAGTTAACGTATTTTGAAGATTTAAGTCAGACTGAAGTCGCCAGACGCTTGGGTATATCGCAAATGCAGGTATCTAGACGCTTACGTACGGCGACAGCTGATTTGTACAAAATTATAACACAGAATAAAAAGCTTTCTCAACAGGAAGAAAACTAATAATTAACCATAACAGTCCAAAGTTATACTAATTTGACCAATTATTTGTACTTGATTTTAATAGGCCTTGTTTTAGGCAGGCTCGTTTTTGTGCTGTCTAAAAGAATATTATTTGAAGAAAAATTATGGTCTTTCAAGAATCAGTGCAGTGACTGCCAGGCTTCTTGCACGGCTAAAATTATATTGCCGTTTACTAGTTTTAAGTGTGGTCATTGCCATAAGTCTATATTACCCAAGGCTATATTTGTCGATATTATAAGCGCTTTAATTATATGTCTGGTCTACTATAAATTTGGGCGTTCTAACTCGTTTATACCGTTTCTGGCTTTAAGTTATTTTTTGTTGGCAGCTTCTATAACAGATTTTTGGACTAAATTGATACCGCATGATATAACTTATCCGGCCATTATTATTGGTATCATTTACAGTTACTGGGTCAAAAATGACATTATGTCGTGTTTGGCTGGTATTGGCGTTAGTTATATTCTATTTGACTTTATCGCTTTTTATGGACATAAACTCTATATATTTATGCATAAAAAAGAAATTGAACAAATACTTGCCCAGAATGATGTATCAGAAGTTTCTGAAATTGAAGTTATGGGTGGAGCCGATGCTGTATTATCGGCGGTAATAGCTAGCTTTTTGGGGTTGAACTTTTTAGTTGTGGCTTTAATGATCGCATTTTTAGCTGGAGCAGTACTTGGTGCTGTATATTTATTCGTGGAAATGTATAAGCTTAAAATTCTAAATACTGCGATTAAACCAGTTTTAATCGCAGCTTGTGCCATTGGTTCTATAGCTCTTTTAATATTTACAGGTTTGAGTTTTGCTTTTAGTGTTAGTATTATCAATTTTATTCCGGCTATAACTTTTTTTGTCATAGCCGGAGCTTTATTGGGCTTTTTATTTTCAGCTAGTTCAATAAGCAAGCCTTTTCCGTTTGGACCAGCTATTGCTTTGGGTGGAATAATAACTATGTTTTTAGTAAATGTTTAAAAGTTATCAGTCATATGTAAATACTTAGGTAAATCATTAACTTTTAAAATTTTAATTACGCAGTTTGGACTTGGATTTTTTATTAATTTTTCGATTAAACTGGCCAGTTTAATCCTTTGTTTTATCGCTGTATCTAGATCTTTGGCCGGGATTAAAGAAGATTCTTTGACGATATTTTCATTGCTTAAAGTAGTTAAATTATTTTTACAAAAATTTTTTATTTCAGTGATTTTAATATTAGAATTCGCAAGCCCGTTATCGCAGTCTTGAATTAATTTGAGCAATTCACGTAAACTGCGTGTTTCAGCTTTAAAGATGGCTTGAACGTCATTACTTATTATCATGATTATTTATGGTGCTATCCATATTTGTTTTAGTCTCGACCGAGCCACATTTGCTTCGGCTGGCTCAAGTTGATATGCCAAGTTTTGGCAAAAGCCAAACTTGCAGTACGATCCAGAATATTAAAAAGCCAATAAAAACAAGGGTGTCATTCATAATTTTAAATTCTTAAATTACTTACCAGTGATATTAATTTTTTACAAAAAAAAAACTTATTTATCAGTATGTCTTTATTGTACTTTAAGTTCACATAAAGTACAATATCAAGTAATTCTTCTTCATCAAAATATTCAATGTCTGAAAATTCACATCAAATATTTGGTCCATTGTCAAGGAATGCTTTAGAAATCGTGGCTTTACGCTTTAAGGCTTTAAGCGACCCAACCAGGCTGTCTATATTACAGCATTTGTTAAATGGTGAAAAGACCGTTGGCGAAATTTTTAAATTGACTAACATGAATCAGGCCAATATAAGCAAGCATTTGGGTGTATTGCTCGACCAGGGACTTGTAGCCAAACGTAAAGACGGCTTATTCGCGTACTATCGCATTGAGGATGACAGTGTCGCTAAAATTTGTGAATTGGTCTGTAATTCGGTCAGTAATCGACTTGATATTACTCATTCGGAATTTAAAATAGCCAAAAAAGAGAAATTTCGTAATTACCCCAATGATAATTAAATGAGACTCAATTAAAATAATATCTAGCATTAATTATTTTAATTGTGGTCGCTTCATGTTTGACAAGATACCGCTAAGCCCTAAACAAGATTCAATTTTAACCAAGGCTTTGACGAAAGTTTATAGTTTGCCCTTAGACAGAATTTGTAACGATTCGCAAGAATCTTCCAAAATAAGTCAAAACTTGGCTCGTGATACTTCGGCTATTCTTACGATCGCCCCTCTATTTGTCGAAGGTGCGCCTGGTTATGTTTTAAGTGGTTTGTTAAATGGTTTAGACAATACTCGTTTAGATAAAAATTTAGGTCGCAATTTTAGCTTGGGTGCTTTAAAAGGAATTTTGTTAAAAGGTAGTTTAAGTGCTGCTTCAGACATGGCTTTGTCAGCTAGCTACAAAGGTGTCGCGTTGGGTTTTAGTAATAATTTTTTGAATTTAAGTTTGGACCCAAATAGTTACAGCGACACAGATAAAAATTTTAGTTTATGGCGTGGGCTTAAATATTCGTTGGTTAATTCATTAAATCTGCGGCATTTGGCCTTGGACGGTTTAACCTTTATGGCCAGTGAAACGGCTCTGGGCGCTTTAACCTATAAGTCCAAGGGTTTATTTCTCGACTCTAAAATTTTGAATAACGCCTTAGCAGGTGGTACTTTTGGCTTGATTGGTACTGGCAGTCAGGTTTTAACGGGTAATTATCACGGGTCCTGGCAAAATACCTTGCAAATGGGTATTGCCAACGGCATCATTGGCGCATTTGGCGCTGGTTTTGGCAGTCTAGCTAATTCTAATTTCGATTTTATTAAATCTAGCGATACCCCTAAAATTTCGGCCACTAACTTAGAGCCTGAGCAATTGGCTCTTTCTAACGCAAAGTTTTCACCACTTTATAAAATTGGTAGCGATAAATTTATCGGAACCGTTGATGACCCACAATTTGGCGGTACAAAATTCGTTTTTCGTATTAAGCCGCAAGACTTATCGGATAAAGTTTTTCAGCGTCGCATAAATAATGAGGTGGCTAGTTACACACTTGGTAAGTTAATGGATTTATCGGCTAATTTTCCGCTGACGGTTCCTTATAGCACGCAGGTTGTCGATAATGGTGTATATGAAACAGGCTATTTGCAAGAGGTCAAAGGTGTTTCTCTCGAAGATTATTTAAGGTCTAAAAGCGATTCTAAAGTTTTGGCCAAAAACGATATAGTGACCGCGGTTTTAAACGATAGTACACTCAAACAAAACTTGACCGACGCCATGGCTCAAAGAATGCTTTATAGCGAATGGGACAACCATTTGCACAACTATGTTGTAAATCCTGGTGGTAAGCAAATTTATAATATTGACCTGGAAAATAGTTATCCAGCTAACCGTCAAACTTTAACGTACGGCAAAACCTTAAGCAGGGTTAGTTTGACGTCCGATTCATTAGCCAGTAAACTGACCAAGACGCCTATTTCTGACGATTTTAAAAACAGTTTGACTAATTTTGTCAAAAATTATGACAATGAATCTGGTTTTAAGGTACTAAAAGCTAAGCTAGCAATTCCTGATGAGTCTATTAAAAGCTTTATAGCTAGGGTCAAAACACTAAGTGAGGATCCGTATTTACCGACAAAGCCTATTAATAATCTTTATGTTTTAGGCTTAATGAAATACTTTGAAATGAAAACACCCGTTTTCAAGACCAGCCTCGACAATGCCTTTCAACCTAACTAGGTCTAAGTCTTAGCTGCGAATAACACTTAGTCATCGGCATTTTCTCAATGACTTTGACCAATAAAGCTAGATTTGGGCTTTACAGTTAAGACCCAGTTTTCGACACATCGAAGCACACCAGTTCAAAGCTAGCTGTTTGGCTAAATTTAGGTTCTCGTTGTTAGTCAGACCATTGGGGAAAACTTTGTAAATTAGCAATTCTAGTTCTAATTCGTGTTGCTCTAATTCCGTCGGGATAGCTAGATTAAGCTCATTGATGGCTGATTTTACTTGATTTAATGTTTTTGCGGATTCCATATTGTGTATGATGACTATAAGTAAAGCGAATAACATAACTTAACAATTACCTGTATACTTTACACTATTTAATAATTCTTGTCTAGTATTTTCTCATTAGAAAAATCGCCCTAATTCTATATAAATTGTTAAATTTTTTTTAAACCTGTTATTTTTCGCATTTTTCTGGGTATGTATGGATTAGAGTTAGCTTGCTAAATTATAGGTGAGACTAAACTCGAATTAATTTTGAGGGGGATTAATATGACACAAGAAAAACCGGTTCAAGTTGGTGGTAATACCAACATCAAAGGTTCTCAAGGGAATATCGACACTTTGCACGTCCGCAAGGTAGTTGCGCGTAATCCTAATACACCTAAACAAGTCTTGGCCAAACTTATTGAGGATAGTGATAGCAATGTAAGGCACGGAATTGCTTCTAATCCGAAAACCGATAGTGACCTTTTACAAAAACTAGCTTTTGATATCGATAAAGATGTTCGGCTGGCAGTGGCTGAGAACCCTAATACACCGCCAGTGACTCTGTCGTTATTGTCAGACGATGAAGACGTTGATGTGCGTTTTGGTGTGGCTGAAAACCCGCATATGCCAGAAAAAATCTTGTTAAAACTAGCCCATGATGAAAACGCTTACGTGCGCTGTAGAGCATTAAAAACCCTCCAGATTTTTCCTTTGGAAATCCAGGAGCGTTTAAAGATGTTACTTGAAGAAAACTGGGTTCCAAGACACAATGAGATTTCGCCAAACCCTAGCTTGGGCGAGTAGCTAGTGTGAGTATTTAGACTTGTGTGTGCTTGCCGACAATTTTGACTTGGTCGTTTGGAAGCCAGATTAGAATGGGGTTTATCATGTCTAGACCAAGTAAAACATTTAGGTCGTAGTGACCATTTAGCGCGCAACACTTTTATAGAGTGGTTGTCGGCTTGGCTTGCGCCAAGCTGACAACAGCGCCAATTATATTTATTAAGCTAAATTCTCCAGTGTGTGTTTTAATAAACAGACACTGGAGAATTTTTGGGTACTTAAAAATCAGCGTGAAGAACTTAAGTCTTCTTCTTTTAGAACGTAGCCTTCACCACGAACGGTCTGGATGAGGCGTTTATTGGACGTGTGCTCGTCCAATTTGGACCGCAAGTATCTTATATAAACTTCAATTACGTTAGATTCACCGATGAAATCATAGCCCCAGACCTTGTCAAAAATAAATTCGCGCGAAAGTACTTGTTCGGGGTGTTGCATGAATAAGCGAAGCAAATCAAATTCTTTAGCCCTCAAGTCAAGAGGCTTGTCGGCTCTTTTAACGAATCGGTTTAACTGGTCCATCCATAAGTCAGAATAGGCTAATATTCCTTCTTGAGGTTTGCGACGCAATACAGCTCTTATACGAGCCAAAAGCTCTTCGGTGGCAAACGGCTTGGTTAAATAATCGTCAGCCCCTGAATCCAGACCTACTACCCTATCGCCGACTCCATCTTTAGCGGTTAACATGATTACCGGAACTTTTGACATTTGTCTTAGCCGTTTGCATACCTCGACTCCATCCAGGCCTGGTAGCATGACGTCAAGCAAGACTAAGTCTGGTTGGTCAGCCTTAAATAATTCAAGCCCCTGGTTGCCTTCATGTGCAACAGAAACCTGATAACCTTCATAGCCTAGTTCCAATTCAATAAGCCGAGCAATATTAACATCATCTTCGATTATAAGGATTTTCAAGAGTTTAACCTCACAGTTTTAACACACATAATTTTAGTTTATTGACAGATATTTGGCATATTAGAAACAAATATATTCGTAACATCTATTCATTCTACATTAAACAAATTCTATAGATAATTTTAATCTAAAAATTACTTTAGATTAAAATTATTAAAAGAATTTAACAAAATGTTAAAGCAAATTTTGTTCTTTAGCCCAATCGATTTCTTTCGTCAACCCTTCAAGTAATGTCGTTTCAGGTGTAAAGGGTGAAAGTTTTAAGAGTTTTTCACAAGACAAAGTCGTCGTTGTCGTCAATTTTTTTAATTGGTCTAAAGATACCGGCGATTTTTCCTTTAATAGGGCTTGAGCGGCTTTAACTCCAAGCGAAATGAGCGGTTCGGGCAGCGATTGGATTTTTTTATTGGTTTTTAATATAGAGGCAATTTCTTCGGTTAACTCTTTAATACTTACAGGATTGGGATTGGCTAGGTTGAAGATATTGAAACCAGAAACGCTGACTTTTAATGAATCTAGCAAAATCTTGGCGGCGTCTTCGGAGTAAATCATGCTCTTTTGCGTGTCTCCCTTGCCAATATGTAAATATCTATTGTTTTTAACTTCTTTGATAAGAGCTAGAACGTTTCCTCTGTCGCCTGGCCCATAAACCAGTCCTAAGCGAAAGACTAGAAGTTTGCTAAACTTATCGGCAAAGTCGGCTAAAACCCTTTCGCAGGCAGCCTTTGACGAAGCATAGGGGGTTATAGGGTTTAATGGAAAATTCTCATCGCAATTTATAAACGGGCCGTTGCCATAAACGCCAGCCGTACTTAAAAAAATAAAATTAGCTACGTTGGCGCGGTCGCAGGCTTGAGCCAGTGCCAACGTAGCTCTAGTATTGACTACGTCAAATTCTTGGTAACTGGCGTTGGGATTGTGAACCAGGCCACCGGCGTGGATAACCGTATCGGTGTCTTTGACTAATTTGTCATAGTCTTGGTCCAGGCACATTGTAAAGTCGGCTTCTAAAAGTTCGATTTTAGTCAAATCAATAACATCTCCGATACTGGCTCTGGTTTGTCGTTTGTTGCGAACTTGGGCTTTGACCTTGTGACTTTTAGACTGGCTCAAAATTGATAGAAAGGCCCTGCCTATCGTGCCATTAGCACCTGTTACTAAAATACGGCTTCCCATTGACATTGATTTTGACCTTTCTCCTTACAAGCATTTTGTTAGATTATTATATTTTAAAGCCTGGCTAATTTTTTTGGTTCAAAAGTTAATAATGACCTTAGAAAATTAATAATTATAAATAAGACTAGCCTTAAAAATATCCCCAAGTAAACTATTAGGTTAAATACAACTGGGTATTTAGAACTTAAGTGCTTTTTATAAAATACGTACATGCCCATATGCAAGTTGACAGTGGCGCCAATTGGTCGCTTTTTGCTACTAGCTCCGTGTTCGTGGATTACGATTGAATTAGGGTTGTACATAACTTTGTACCCAGCTGTTTTGGCTCGCCAGCATAAGTCTAAATCTTCACCAAACATGAAAATATTTTCATCAAATACGCCAATTTTGTCTATAACAGACTTCCTTATAAGCATGGCGGCTCCCGAGACGCTGTCGACTTCACAAATTTGGTTTTCGTCGATAAAAGTAAGGTTGTAATTGGCCATGGCCTTATGTTTGGGAAATAGATAGCTTAAGTAGGTCAGTCGGTAAAATGACGCCATTGGGCTAGGGAAAGACCTTCGGCAAGCTAATTGCAGACTACCGTCGCAATTTAGGACTTTGGGTCCGCAAATACCGATATTTGGGTTATTTTCCATGTAATCGAGCAAAATACTTACGGCGTCCTGGGCAATCGTGGTATCTGGGTTTAGCAAAAAAATGTATTCGGTCGTAAAAATCTTTAAAACTTGGTTGCAGGCGACCGAAAACCCCAGGTTTTCCTGATTCTTAATTATTTTTACGGTTTTGAACTGGTCTTCTACAAGTGCAACCGATTCGTCTTGCGAATTATTATCAACGACGTATACTATGAAATTGGTAAAATTGCGGTCTGTTTTAAGAGACTCTAGGCATTTGACCAATAAATCTGGAGTTTTCCAGTTGACAATCAGAATCGTGAGTTTGGGCATTTATACTGCCTTTAAAACGACTGGTAGGCTTGATAGCGACCAAAAGATTGAGCCAGCGCGTCACTTATTTCGCCAACGGTAGCGTAAGCCTTGACTGCATCTAGGATATAGGGCAAAAGATTCTCGTTGGTCGTGCTTATTTCTTTCAAGGCTTTCAAAGTATTTTTAACTGTCTGATTATCTCGGTTCAACCTTAGCTGTTTCAAGGCTTTAATCTGCCTGATTTCTATGTCGTTATTGACCTTGAGTAAGGTTTGTCTATCGCCGGCGTCGACGCTATCGGTAAATTTATTGTATCCGACGATGATTTTTTCGTTGTTGGATAAGTTTAGATGGTCTTTATAGGCTGAATCCTGAATTTGTCTTTGGATAAAGCCATCTTCAATGCTGGCTATGGCTCCGCCGCGCTTGTCGATTTCTTCCATAAGCTCAAAAACGTCAGCTTCTATCTCGTCGGTTAAATTCTCAATATAGTAAGATCCACCAAAAGGGTCACAAGTACTTGCTATTCCTGTTTCGTGTAAAATTAGTTGCTGGGTCCGCAGAGCTAGTAGAGCCGAACTTTCCGTTGGCAGCGACAATGCTTCGTCTTTGCTATTGGTGTGCAATGACTGGCATCCGCCCAACACGCTGGCCATAGCCTCAAGTGTTGTGCGCGTAATATTATTGTCTATTTGCATGGGAGTTAGGCTAGACCCAGCTGTTTGGACGTGAAAGCGTAAAGTCAGCGATTTGGGGTCTTTAGCTTTAAACTTGGATTGCATTATTTTGGCCCATATTCGCCTGGCTGCTCTAAACTTGGCAATTTCTTCTAAGAAATTGATTTGAGCTACAAAGAAAAAGCTTAAACGTGGGGCGAAATCGTCAATGGCTAAACCACTTTTGAGAGCCGCTTGAACGTATTCGATGGCGTTAGCGAATGTGAAGGCTAATTCCTGGACAGCTGTAGCCCCAGCTTCACGAATATGGTAGCCGCTTATAGAGATCGTATTAAAATTAGTCAATTCATTGGCGCAGTATTTAAAAATATCGCAGACGATTCGCATAGACGCTTTAGGCGGGTAAATGTATGTATTGCGCGCTTCGTATTCTTTTAAAATATCGTTCTGGATCGTCCCGCGCAGGTCAGACTTGGATACATTGCCTTTTTCGGCGATGGCCTGGTACATGCATAATAGAATACTGGCTGTTGCGTTGATCGTCATAGACGTAGAAACTTTGCCCAAGTCAATACCCTTGAATAAAACTTCCATGTCGTAAAGGCTGTCAATGGCGACACCGGTTTTGCCAACTTCGCCTTTGGCCTTAACGTTATCGCTATCGAGCCCCATTTGCGTTGGTAAATCAAAAGCTACCGACAGCCCCGTTTGACCGTTGGCAAGCAGATATTTAAAACGTTCGTTGGTAGCTTTGGCATCACCAAAACCTGAATACTGGCGCATTGTCCAGGGTCTTGAACGGTACATAGATGGATGAATTCCTCTTGTATAGGGAAATTCGCCCGGTAAACTATTGTCTTTGGTGGAAAAGCTGTCAGATAGATCGGTCATCGGTACTTATGGTAAAATTATTTGAAGTAGGGGCTTGCTAAGGATAAAAATTAAATCTAATTTATTTTTTTAACTGTTTTTATTTTATCACTTAAGCCTTGTAAAATTATTAAGGAAATCTAGATTTTAATTCTAGTTAGACGGAGGATTGATGAAAATTACTAATAATATCCTGGAAACTATAGGTAATACCCCGCTTATTAAAATTAATAGACTAAATAGTGGACTTAAACCTCAAATTTACGCCAAATGCGAAA
>JAJYFO010000095.1 GCA_021785395.1 bacterium
AATATAAAGAGTCTTTACCAGATTGCAACAAGGCCTTAAAAATTGACCCCAAATCAGCCCAAGCTTACAAATTAAGAGCCTTTGACTATTACCACTTAGGCCTGCTTAAAGAAAATATCCAAGACTTAAACCAGGTTATAAAACTGGACCCAGGCAATAGTAGTATTTTACATTTGCTGTCTTTATCTTACCTTGAAACCCAAAATTATCTAAATGCCCTTATAACTATAAATAAGGCTATCGAATTACAGCCAGACAACGCAAGCTTTTATGACACGCGTGGTTTTATTTATGGGTTGACGGGAAATTATAACCAGGCATTCAGCAATTTCAAACGGGCTCTTAATTTAGACCCCAATTTAGCCAGCGTTTATTTTCACTCAGGTGTTATTTATTTACTTCAAAATAATTTTTCTTTGGCTCAAGCTAATATTAACCGTTGCCACCAAATGCACTTCGAATGCGACCCGTGGGAAGGAGAATTAGCCAATAAATTAATTAGAGAACATAATAATAAAATTAAGTCAGGAAATTAAATGAACAAGTTTTTAACCCTCCTTTGTATTTATCAAACTATAGTAATGGCCAACCCGGTTTTGGCTAAAAGTACGAATCCGGATTCCTCATCTAAATCGGTATGCAGCGACAGTTTTAATCAAGGCATACTTTATTACAACAATAAAGATTATGCTGGTGCCGTTAATTCTTTTAATACAGAAGTTAAAACTAACCCTAATAATTCTTCAGCCATTTACTACCTTGGGTTATGCTACCAAGCTTTAAAACGCTACGATTTGGCAGCTTTTAACTATAACAAAGTCATAGAATTGGCACCCAACACCCAAGCCAGCAAACTAGCCAAGCTAGCCATAAAACAATTAGACTTGAAACTTAGCCAAAAACAAGTCGTCAACTACAGTCCAAACATCCCTACAAGCAAAATGCCAAATAAAAGCAAAGCCAAAGAAGACGACAAATTACCTGACTATTTAGTCGTTAGCTTTAACTATAACAGCCTAAATAAACAGAACATGGTTGAAGCCTTAATTAATGGCGTCACTGCCCCATGCATAATAAACCCTGGCATAAAAGGGGTTATATTGAGCCAGTCACAACTAGATAATCTTGGCCTGACCGTTAAACCAGCTAAAAAATACACGGAAATTGATTCTATCGGTAGCCAGGACAAACAAAGAGCTCAGGTGACTTACGTCAGCCTAAATCTGGGTCAACTAGAAATGAATAATATTGAGGCTTATATAGTTGAAAAAACACCTTATGATTACCCTATTATAGGCGACGTATTTAGTAAAAATTATTATTTAAGCGTCGATAACAGTCAATCGCAAATTAAATTTTTTAAAAAAGGGACTAGAATTCCCGAAGGTTTTGACATTCCTTTTCAATACGTTAAAAATAAAATTGTCATAAACGTTGACCTAAATATGGTTTCAACGCCTATGCAGCTAGACCCAATGAGCCCTGGTCTATCGTTTACGATGGAACAAGCTCGCCAAGCCAGGGTCTTTATTCCCAGAACCAATAGGTTTCAAAAAACTAACGGTTTATCTGGTTACGGGGAAGGATCAATTGGCTACCTAGACTTCGTCAAACTTGGACCTATCCAAGCTAGCAACGTTCAAGTAGTCGTACGCCCAAAAATGGGCGATTTACCTGCGTTTGGGCAGTCTTTGCTCAACGGCTGGGAATATTTGATTTTAAACGACCGAAACATTATACGTCTAATTAGTCACTAAGTTTAAACTCATTTCTGGTCAAGTAAATAAGGTGGTATGTAATCACGAATACTATCGGTGCTATTGCTATCAGGCAAACTAGGGTACATTTCGCCAGCAAAACTGCGCAAAGCCGGCAGTGTATATTTAAGCCTTGGCCGACACTGGTCTAAAACGACTTGAGAGTTATTAGGATCGGCACCATAAACCACAACTGGGTTAATATCAAAATAGGGTGGTATAGTAACCTCAGAATTATTAAGCAAATCTGGGACATATCTCAATTCATCACAACCAACGTTAAAAAACTTCCAGATATTGTGGTGATATTTTTTGGCCAATTTAGCCCGAATCTCTGCTGGGGATGTATCACCATAATTGGTCGAATTACCAGTGGCAGATACTTGTAAAGGCCTCTTACTAGCGACGAGTTTTTGCACCGGAGTATCTTTCATTATAACACTGGCTAAGGGTAAGCAACCGGGTAGCACGGTAACTGCATACTGTCCGAATAATTTTATTTGCGTTTCTTGCGTGTAATAAAATATCAACCAAGTATTAACGTCAGCCTGATTAAATTCAACGTTATAGTGCGAGGATAATCTACTGCCTAAATCTGGTACAAGTTTTAAGGCCATCTGGCAAGCCATCGACGGATTAGGCATAGCCATACCAATATTGGACTTCATCGACGACATTATCAGGTTAACCTGTGTATTCGAAATATTTTGTGACAAAGCCTGTTTATACTTTACCCAGATACTAAACGGTAAATTTAACCCTTCAATAAAATCGAGTGTTTTGGTTAGTGCCTGGTTTTCTTGTTCGCTTAATACCTCATTACTGGGGTACTGAGCCATTACCACCGGATAATGACTAACAAGAATCAAAATCATCGCTAAATAAAACAATTTCCGCACCCTTAGTTTCACCAATCTTTCTCCTTAGTAGAAAAATCATTATCTGTCTTAAATTTTTAAAAATATACATTAAACAATTCTCTTTAAATTACCTAAAAATTTAAGCTTAAAATCATTATGGTGGAAGGCCCATTTGATACCTTTGCCGCTGTTGCGCATTTACCCCAGCACCCACATTAGGCTGCCAACTGTTGCCAGGATAAATTCCGCGCGCTTGTAAAAACTTATTAGCCGCAATAGCGTCTTGTCTTTGCTTTTCGGCGTCAATAGCTAATTGTCTTTCATGTTCAGCTTCCTTCACCTTGGCTAAAGCTATGTAACTTCTGGCTTTATTAATGTAGGGCGAATTAGGTGGAAATAATGCAATCGCCTGAACAAATTGACCTTGAGCCTTTATATAATCCATATTCTTGAGGCTCAATAAAGCCTGAGCATAAACCCAAACAGGGCTTTTAGGCTCTACAGAAGCTAAATACTTATAAATTTCACCTAAGTGAAAATAAATTGGTACATAAGAATAATCACCATAATATTTAAAATTATCGCGCAACATGCCTTTTAATAATACCGGCAAAATATCATTACCCAATATAGGAGTCATTGCGTAATAATCATCCAAGAGTTCATTATAAACGCTGGCCAGAGCAATTGTATTATTATTGTCTCGATAATAAACGCACTTACCCATATCAAAAGACAAATTAAAGTCCTTTCTTTGGTTTAAGCTATCGGACAATTTCTTCAATATCTGATAATCTTTTGGCGACACAGCTATAGCCTGTTCGGTGGTCTGGTTCGGCGTTTTATAGAACATCGAAAAAATCGAATTTCGGTACGCATTAGGTCCATGCGAATTAAAATTTGGGTTATAACCGGTACCTGAATTGTTTCCATAGTAGCTTTGATTATTTTGATAAGGATAACCGCCGTATCCACCGTATCCATTTGAATACGAACTATTCTGCGCGCTAACCGGCGCCAGCGAAAACAGGAAAATGACTACGTATAAAAATATATAGTTTTTTAACATTAACTTTATAAAAGCGACTAAAACATATATGCAGTGATTGTATTAGATATGTGATCAAAAATCAAATTAAGATTTTCCTAAGAAAAAATAATTCCCTATTGTCAATATAGCTGAAGACAAAGCCTAAAATTTAATGTAAATTATTTAAAAATATATTACTATTATCCTCATAAAATTAAGAGGAATACTCTACTTGCCAACAATTAATTGCAATACAACCAGTTTTTCTTTAGATAGCTTAAAATCAGCCTGCAATCAGCTAAATAACCATATTTCCTTTCACATACCCGGGCACAAGGGTAATAAGCAGTTCAACCAATTTTTAAAACAAGCCGAACAACTCGATTTAACTGAATTACCTGGACTAGACGACTTATACGACCCTAAATCGCATATTAAAGACATTGAAAAAAACTTGAGCCAAATTTATGGTTCAAATGAAACCATAATTTCGACTAACGGGGCAAGTTCGCTTATAATTGCAAGCCTTATTGAATTGGGCAAAAGCGCAAGTCACATCATTATACCCCGAAACTGCCATGTAAGCGTAATTAACGGTCTGATACTAACTAGTCTAACCCCAATATGGCTAGAACTTGATTATTGCGATGACTTTAAAACCTTTACGAAAATCAATTTAAAAACACTAGAAAACCTAATTCTAAAAAACATAAATTATAATATTGGTGCTCTTTTAATAACTCAACCGTCTTACGCTGGCTATTTGAACGACGTAGAAAATATCGCCAGCCTATGCGCCAAATATAATTTAAAGTTAATTGTAGACGAAGCGCACGGAGCTCATTTACCCTTTTCACACCAAAGCAATTATAGTGGTCTTAAACATAAAGCCGACATCGTAATCCACAGCCTCCATAAAACACTAAGTGCTCTATCCCAGGCAGCCTGCTTACATTTAAGTGAACGGTCTGGCTTAAATGCGATCGATTTAAAGCAAAACCTAAAACTTATATCAACTACTAGCCCTAGTTACTTAATCATGCTATCTATCGAAGATAGCTTAAAATATATAAACGACGATTTTATCAGTAAAAAAATTTTACTGATGGAAAAATTTTTAAGCAAATTAAAACTCATCGACCATATAGATATATTCAACCCAGCCACCAACCAGGATATATTTCACATATTAATCAAAGACAAAAACCTTGCCGCAAGTGATTTAATGAATATATTAATCGACCACAATATTTATCCCGAAGGTATAATTGGTGATGGCTTATTACTGATGCCAGGTATCGGTACCAGTACAAAAGATGTCGAATTTATATTAAATGTTTTACCCAAAACATTTAAATATAAAAATAATTTTAACAAAAAAAGACCTAAACAAAATTCACACTTAAATTTCGACCAAGTTATGAGCCCAAGCCAAGCTTATACAAAACCATCGAGGCTAGTCAAAACCGAGGACAGTTTAAATCTAATTAGCGCCCAGACCATTTCAAAGTGCCCACCGGGAATTCCTATTTTAGTTCCGGGTGTTAAAATTACCAGCGAAATTATAGAAAGTATTGACGATTTATTTGTTAAAGTTGTTGATGTATAATCTAATTAAAACCTTTGGAGATAATTAATGGAAGTAATACCACCACCAGATGATTTGAATTCATTTTTAGCAATTTTCCCCGAACCAATTAAAAAGGCTCTCGAAAAAAATACCAATGGACTGTATGAAGTTGTTATGGATTTAGGTCGAAAACCCGAAGCCAGATACCTTGACAAGACCAATGTGTTTTTGGCTGATAAAGGCATTACATTCAGCGACCTTGATTATGCCGTTAGCAAACTTGGCGAGTTTTCTGGCGATAACCGTGCTGGTATAGAAAGTACTCTGCACCGTATTTCAGCCATTCGCAACCGGCAAGGCAAAATTATCGGATTAACCTGTAGGGTCGGTCGAGCCATTAATGGCACGATTGAAATCATATCTGACCTTTTACAGCTAAATAAATCAATATTATTTTTAGGACCGCCTGGCGTTGGTAAAACGACCAAATTGCGGGAAATTACCCGTGTTTTAGCCGATGAAATTGGCAAACGCGTTATCGTCATAGATACTTCCAACGAAATAGCTGGCGACGGCGACGTGCCGCACCCAGCCATAGGCAGAGCTAGGCGCATGCAGGTATCGTGTCCGGCTTTACAACACAACGTCATGATCGAAGCGGTAGAAAACCATACGCCTGAAGTCATAGTTATAGACGAAATAGGCACAATGGAAGAAGCTAGTGCAGCCAGAACCATAGCCGAGCGAGGTGTTATGCTAATCGGTACAGCGCACGGCAATGCGCTCGAAAACTTGATCAAAAACCCAACCCTGGTTGATTTGGTCGGCGGAATCCAGGCCGTAACGCTAGGCGACGACGAAGCCAGACGCCGTGGGACGCAAAAAACGGTGTTAGAGCGGTCTAACAAACCGACTTTTGACATTTGCGTCGAAATTATCGACCGCTTAACCATAGCCGTCCACCCCAATGTTGGTGAAGCCGTTGACCAATTATTGCGCGGCTGGAAAATTCACCCAGAAGTTCGTCGTCGCGACGACAGCACTGGTAAAGTAAGTGTAGTTCAGCCCAAAGTAAACGCTATCCAACCAGCAGCTTTCGACCAAAGTGTCAGTTCGACCGATACAGTCGCTATAAGCCAGGTTCCTGGCGAAAGCGAGCTTAAAATATACCCATACGCTGTAAGCAAAGGGCTCTTAGAAAGGGTGATTAAATCGCTAGGCCTGCCAGCCATTGTAGTTAAAACAATCGATGAAGCGGACGCCATAATTGCCCTTAAAAGCTACGCCAGGTCCGGGGCTAAAATTTATTCGCTGGCCGAAGCCAACGAAATACCTATTTACATAGTTAAAAGCAACAGCCTACCGCAAATTCAAAAAGTATTACGCATGGCTCTAAAACTTGACGATGACACTATTAGCGCCATCGATTTAGAAGGTGATATCGACGAAACCGAAATAGCCCTTGAAGAAACCAGGCAAATAATAAATAAAGTCATGGACAAACAAGAGCCCATGGAATTGACCCCACGCCGAGCCTATATAAGAAGGCTGCAGCATCAGTTGGTAGAACAGTATAAATTAAGCTCACGCAGTATCGGTGATGAACCGATGCGGCGTTTAAAAATACTGCCAGGCGGAAATACCAACAGCAATGTCACCTACTTATAGTTAAATGAACGTTCTAGTCATTGGCGGTAGTTCATTTTTTGGTAAGATTTTAGTCGAAAAGTTATTGGCCGCTGGTCATAACGTTACTATTTTTACTAGAGGCAATAGTCGAATTTGCCCACACCACAGAACGTATAATTGGCGATATTATAACGCTTGAAGAATTTCTGTTTTTAATAGCTAAAGCTCTTAATCTGACGCTTAATTTATATTTAGCCTCAGCCAAAGTGATAGCCGAACAAAGTGAATTAGCTAAATACGAACCAGTTTTTCTAGGCTATCGCCATGTACTCGATATTCATAAGGCTATTAGTGATTTAGATTTTCAGCCCAGTCCCATAAGTCAATGGCTAAAAACGACCGTCGACACAATTGCCAAACAGCCACCTGACAAAGCTGCCGCCAGCTATGGTACCAGATGCGCTGAAATTGACGCGGCTAAAAAATTTGGCCTTAAAATAACTGGGTAATTATAGCCCTGCCTAAAATCCGGCAGCAGATTAGCTCGAATATTTTAGCCTCCAAGACCGTCCAAAAAGCTATCAGGCAATGTATATTCGACACAAAATGATATTTTTTTTAATTTTTGGGTATATGCGTTATATGAAGTATTTTGTGAATTATATATACTAAAAGCTAATTACAAGTTATCCTTTTAAATTTTATGAAATCATCAGATAAAATTATTAATCATGAAACTACTGACCAGGTTAAAAAGCCAGCGCCAAAAAAAATCAACGGGTTTTCTTTATTGGCTGCGGCCGGTCAGTCACAGAATACCGTTAATATTAAAGATAGCTCGGCTAAGCCCAATAAAACTTTTTATCTAAATGTTAGTGGCGGCGATAATTCGGCCTCTAACAGTGTTATCCAAAAAGAAAATACACCATTTAATCAAAAAAATACAACAGTCCTGGACTCATCTTTAGTTAAAGAAAACCCTAATATTAAAGGAGCGTTGATACCCAAATTAGATACTTATGCTGAACTAATCAAAACATCCAACGAATTAAAAACTGTAATTAATAAATCTAATATTGATAAAGAAACCAAAGAATTATTTAAGTCTGATATCGATGATATAAATAAAATAGCTAAAAAAGATGGCGTATATTCAAAATACGCCGATGTTTATGAAAATATTGCTAAATTAATAACTATAAAACCAAACCAGCCATTAAACATAGCTGACGGAGAAACCTTAGCCAAATGCCTATTAAACGATATTAAAAACAGCCACGATATCAATCAAAGTATATTCCCGACCTGTACTGTAACAGCTTTGCGTGAAAACATGTTAATTAATCAACCGGATAAATTAGCCAAAATTGTAACAGACGCATTTTTGAGCGACGGTAATATCGATGTGGCTAGTAACCATATAAAAATTAATTTAAAGACTTTAATACCAGACGACGACGCTAACCATTGTAGCTACAACTGGAACCTCAATTCTAAAATTATGGGTAAAAGGGATTATTTAGGCCAGGTTAGTGATAATGTATTAATGAACGTTATTATGCAAAACCGAGACCCTCAATTAAGATACGTTGAAAGTAAAGATTTTACTAAAGACACACCATTTGAAAACTATATTCAAGGTAATAACAAAAATAAAGATAATTCAATTTTACCAAATACATGTGAACTAAGCCTGCTAGCCCATGAGCTAAATGGCAATAGCACAAAAGTCTTAATGTACGGTTCGGTTAATAATACGTATGGCAATCTAATAACCGTAAATAACCCTAATGACTTGCCAAAAGCTATCGAAGCCAATCCCGGTTTATTAATTTTTCTACATTCAAGCTACCTAAAAGAAAAAGAAAACGACGATTCTTTAAACCTAAGTAACGACGGTCACGTAATGACGGCTGTCAGATTGAATAATGACCATAAAACCGTTACAGTATCAAACCAATGGGGGATTATATCTGACCATGATTTTACTCTAGTAGAACTTTACAACGCTATAAAAGGAATAAAATAATGCCTTATTTTGATTTCAACCATAACCACTATATTAATGTCCGCCAAGAAATTACGGCTAAAAAGCTTATTGCCCAAAACAACCCTAAAGAGCCATTAGATTTAGCCAATTTAAAATTAGATATAATTAAATCTATTACCATACCTGATATATGGCAGTTAACTGAGGTAAAAGAAGGTATAAATTATAGTATCGGTTGTAATCATTGGTATTTGTTAAATTACGACTTAAAGGCTAATTCCAACGTAAAGCTAGTAATAGGTCGGCCTGGCTGTAGGTTTTTTGAATTTATTGCCCAAGATTTCTACAATGTACTAAATTCACCAGTAGATAAATTACCCCAACCGTTAACCGCCTGCCAAGTAAATAGTGTCGGTGTGGATTCTGCATTGGATGACGAGAAGATGTCGTTTAATAAATATACTAAACGAGGCCATGGAGCGACTATTTTTATCGCCTATGAAATTCATAAGTTAGAGATAATTGAAGTAAATAATAAAAGGGTATTATACTCGGAAGGTATTATCTATAATAGACTAGGGGCAGTTCCAAACAGGGATATAAACGATGGCTATGAACCTGATAAATACGTGGCAGAAATAATTATTCCAATTCAGGTTAAAGCCAAAGACGGCAAGCTTATTTTTAACAATGGTTCTGGTAATGCGTCTTGTAATGAAATAGTATCTATTAAGGCTCCGTATGCCAAAATCACTAAGGAAGAATGGGTCAAGTATAAAGACCTTTTACCAGAAATAATAAATTCAATCAAATGGCGAATTTAACAGAACTTTATAACGCTATAAAAGGAATAAAATAATGCCTTATTTTGACTTTAACCATAACCACTATATTAATGTCCGCCAAGAAATTACGACTAAAAAACTTATCGCCCAAAACAACCCTAAAGTGCCATTAGATTTAACCAATTTAAAATTAAATATAATTAAATCAGTTGCAATACCTATCAAGACAGCAGATTAGCTCATTTTTAAGGCCTTTTTATATTCAATTATGGCTAAACATAAAAGCATAATATTAACTGACACAATCGTGTATTGACGGTACACCAATAAGTCTTCTCTATAAAAAAGTAAAAAACTTCCCCAGGAGATTAATGGGTAAAAATAAAAAATCATCGACCAAAGTTTAAAACTCAGATCGTATTTTAAAATTTTAAATAAATCTAGCGATTTTATCGTCAGCAAACCAGGAATTGCCAACAAAACCAGGTCTTGCATTAAAGTATGTAGCGAAGTTAACAGAAATATCAATACAACAATACTAATCGACCAATACACTGCTCGTTTATTGTTTAAATTCGTTCTAGCAAAAACTAAAAAAGTGCCCAACATACCAATTAAGTAAGTCCCAATAGTAAAAATCTTGGCTAAATTATCCGGCATTACTATTTTAAAGAAATATCTCAAACTAAAAATAAAACT
>JAJYFO010000006.1 GCA_021785395.1 bacterium
CACCGGAAAACCGTTAAGAACGGGCAAAGCTTCGTGATTCATGGCATAAGCCAACATAACTTCACCATCAAGGGCGTGGTCTAGCGTCAACACTTTTTCAAAACGAGTTCTAGGCGGAAATGGTTCCATGCCATTTTCTAAACTACGAAAAGCTACATGTGTAGCTCCAGTCTTTACATTAGCCTTGGCCAGTAAATCTTTAAGGGTAACCCCTGTCCAAATTGCATTACCCATAGCTCCGTGAGCCCACTGAGCCCCTGGCACCCTTGGTTCGACGAAACCACGGCTGTTACCGGCACACTGATTAACCGCTGCAATTTCAGCTGGCTTAAAATTATGCATCAGCTCGTTAAGGGATATCTCTATCGGCTTATCCACTTCACCAAAAACCTTGATCCGGTATGATGTCACATCCACAGTAAGTGGAAAATCAGGCATATGCCAGCGCACATAAAACATGTCGTTGGGAGTAAATATATTATTTTCAAAAACCGACCAAGGTGTTTCTAATAGAGGCGGACGCATACGCTGTAGAATCAGCTCACCTTTTTGCGGAAACGTCCCAGCTGACACAATTTGACGCGTTCCTTTGGTAAAAGGTAAACTAATTGTTGGCGCAGACTTAGCCATAAGATTATTAGACTCATAAAAACCAGCCACCACCCAAAAAGCGGACATCTGCATAAATTGACGACGATTTATATATGAGGAGTAATTATTCATTTTTCTAGATTCACCTAAGCTAAAAATCACTGTCCATATCAGACCAAGTTAAGTACTATTTTGACGGAATTAAAACCGGTAAACAAGTTAATTCTCTTTAACAGTTTGCCCATACCATTGAGGACATAGGGCTAATTCAGCCATTTAATAAACCTTAAATAAAGTTTAAGCCAATTTTTGGCAGCACAAACGAGTTTTTGCAACTATTGGCCAATTGTTACTAAATTTAATTTATGGCCTGCGCCTATTAGCTTAAATAATGCCCATGGTTAAATTACATATAGACCAAAAGACAGATTTATTGATACTATTATCTAAAGTCAGCGCCAAACAAAATAATAGCAATGACCAAAGCGACGCTATCATACGTAAAGCCTGAAAAAATCAGCTATAAGTCATTTACAGGCTATATACTACTATAAAACGGAGTACAAAACGATGCTAAATTTACCTAAAACCTGGTTTGTAGTAGCCGAATCGAGTGAAATTTATAATGAAAAACCCACAGCTTTAAAGCGATTTAACCTCAATTTAGTATTGTGGCGCCATAATGACCAAATCATGGCGTTTGAAGATAAATGTCCGCATAGAAGCAGTAAGTTAAGCTTGGGTCAACTAAAAAACGGCAATATCGAATGTCCGTTCCATGGCTTTCAATTTGACCAATTTGGTCAATGTGACTTTATACCTGAAATTAACCATGGCAACACCAACCTTTGCTTGAATAAATTTATAGCAGTCGAACAAAACAATTTTGTTTACATCAACCTAAACCCACATACGACTGATTACCAAAACATACCTTGGTTTGATGAATTAGCCCAATTTAAACACTATAGCCATTACAGCGTTACTTGGCCTTGCCATATAACCAGGTGTATCGAAAATCAGCTTGATTACGCACATTTACCTTTTGTACACAAAACCACGATTGGCCGCAACGTTAAGGTATCAAATAACGTTAAATTTGAACTGACCGACGCTTCCATTAAAATGTATACCAATCCTCAAAATAAAGATAGTAGTTATTTTAACTTTAAATTTGGTAATATTTGGCTGTTAAATATATTAAGCGGGAAATTTCTTCAATTCTTAGCTTTTGTTCCAATCGATGAAAACAATACCAAATTATACGTAAGAACTTACCATAATTTTATTACGATACCATTTATAATACCATTTGTTAATTTTGTTTTAAATATACAAAGCAAGATAATTTTAAATCAGGATAAAGGCATCGTAATAAGCCAAGAACCACTAAATTCAATCATGGCAACCAGTGAAAAATTATACGTTAGCGACAACGGAATAAAGCATTTTCGCGATACTTATACCAAACTTTGCGATTTATAACTTTTATTTTTCAACAATAAATTTAGCGCCATTTAATTGAATCAAAGCTTTGTATTGCATTATAAAAAAATTCTTGATACAAATTACTTGGGCTGGAATAAATAAATTCTTGTAAAAAAACGCTATTATGCTCATTATCTATAACCGGTATTAAGACCCAAAAAGTATCGTATTTACGTTCTTTCCACAAACCTTCGATTATAAGCACGTCTTTGCCGTTATGATTTTTTGGCATAACCGACTTTAATAAAAAATTTTCCGTTTTTTCAGCTCCGCGCAAAATAAGCGATATAGCCTCAAAATCGCTAAATGTAATATCATGCGCAGCCATTTTAATTAATTTCAAAAGCCCGTTTCCTGTAATATCATCCAAAGGTGGATTGTGTCCCATAAGATAAAGTCTTGTGTCCTTATAATTGTGTGGGTGATAATACTCACAAGAAAAACTCGACATAGGTGCAGAAGCATCTACTTTGACCCATGCGTCAGGCAGAGCAATTTTATCTATTTGACCATAACTAATGATATTTTGGCTTGGCATAGCTATTTTTTATTATATATATCCTTGATTATAGTAATAAATATATCAACAATCAAAGGGTCAAACTGTTTACCTGACTCTTGACGTAAGACCAAAATAGCGTCTTCGACGGACATAGCCTTACGATAAGGCCTATTAGAAATCATAGCGTGAAAAGAATCGACAATAGACACAATTCTAGCCGCCAGTGGTATTTCTTCGCCTTTGAGCCCTTTGGGGTAGCCAGTGCCGTCAAATCGTTCGTGATGATTTTCCAAAATTTCGCAAATATCTTTAAGCGCTCTAATAGGCTTTAACATTTCCACACCAATTACGACGTGTTCTTTTAAAGCCTCTTTTTCAAGCCTATTCATCTGGCCAGTTTTTTCTAATAAATCGGATGGTATTGCTAAAGTGCCTACGTCATGGAGCAAGCCAGCGACCCTAATTTGTTCAATGTCACGTTTTGGCAGCCCCATAAACTTAGCTAATGTTTCAGCCAGTTTAGCGGTTTCAATATGATGCGCCTTATTATAGTCACTGCGCGAATAGAGCGACCCAGCCAAAGCTTTGACCATTTCAATAACTTCTGGTACCAGTTCTTCTTGCTCTTTGGCGTTTTGTGATATTGATGGCAGTTCTACACTTTTTATAAACGGATTTTTATTTATAGGTGCTTGCGGTGGGTCATTGCCCATAATTTCTTCATACAATAAATCGGGCGCCGAATGAACCTGATTGCGACCGAGTCGCTTCGATAAATAAAGAGCCCTATCTGCCAAAGACAAAAGCTTGGTCTGATTTTTAGCATCTTCTGGGTAAGACGATATACCAATGCTGGCCGTAATTTTAATCTCAATTTTATCATGCATGATTAATTCGCTACTTAGGTTTTTCCGAATTCTTTCAGCCACAACAATCGCAGCTTCTTGAGGAATTTCGGGTAAAATAAGCATAAATTCTTCACCACCATATCTTACGGCAATATCAACGTCACGACAATTATTTTTGATTAGCCTGGCTACGGCTCTTAACACTGTATCACCAGCCGGATGACCATGGGTATCGTTTATGGATTTAAAGAAGTCAACGTCTATCATCATAACAGAAAGGTTGCGCTGATAACGCTCAGCTATTTTTAACTGCTCAGATAATTTTTCCTGTCCGGTTCTATGGTTTAACAAACCAGTCAAACCATCTATAGTCGCCTGCCTTTGGACAGCAGCGTAAAGCCTTGAATTTATAACACCATTAGATATGTCATTAGCGACATTAAGTAAAAAATTCTCATTATCAGTACTCCACTTACCAGCCGATTCGACTTTAATACCACCTAATATACCAAGTAATTTATTTTCATGAGAAACAGGAAAATAAAACAGCGAATTAATGGCTATATTGCTGAGCAAGCTTTTACCAAATACTTTATAGCGCGGGTCGATAGTAGTATCAGATATTACCAAAGGTTCTTCGCAATTAAAGTTTTGCCTAAAAATTTCCAGTATTTTGAGGTCAAGGTCATTTTCAACGATACTATAGGCTTCATTGGAATAACTTTCACACCTAATAGTATCTTCGATATCAATTTCTCCAGGTAATGTAATGAAACAGCAGTCGAGATTATAAATACCCGACAAATCATCGACAACTTGTCTTAAATTAGACTTCATATCAAACGACTTTCGAATCGTTTTACCAATTCGGTGTAAAGTTTTATCCTGGACACGCAAGACGTCTATCTGTGAGTGAGCCATTTCAATTTCTTGTTTGGTTTGGCTTAATTCTTGCTTTATTTTTTTATATTCTGCCTCATAATCATTTTCGAGTTTTTGGGTAAATTTAGTCTGTTCTCTGGCTAAATTGGCCAGGCGTTCTGAATTTAACGTATTTTGAATCTGGGTTATCAACTGCGTGTCTAAATGGTCTTCATTTATAAAACTAACGCTATCTCGATAAGCTAATTTAGCTTTAGCGTTATCCGACTTTAAACTTAAAAACATGGGTATATCTTTAAGCTTATCGTTTTTTTTAACACTTTGGACAATTTCAAGCTGATTATACTCAAACGATTCCTGGTCAAAAATAATCAGGTTGGGCTGACTTCTATCCAACTCCTCTATAAACTTGGATATACTGTCAAACTCGTGTAATTTAGCAAACGTCGTTAATAATTTACTGTACTTCCTTCTTAATACACGGTCTTTGTGGATTAAGAAAATTACCGAATCATTAATTTCAATATTGTCGATTACCATATGCTTTAATAAAAAATTAAAAAAAATTACCGATATCTCATTTTAAGCTATATCAGCTAAATTTTCCTTAAATAAATCATAAATCAATAAATAAGTTAAACTTAATTAAAAAATTTATCATACCACGCCTGAAACATGATTAAAGTCCAAATTTCTTTGCGATAGTCAACTTTGTAAGACTTGTGCAGTCTAATCAAGTTGTCAAGAAACGCCTGATCGAACAAACCCTGGCTACTGACAAATTTAGGACTAAAGAATTTATCGGTCAAATCTGCTAAATCTTCATTGATCCACTTGGCTACCGGAATACCAAAACCTTTTTTGGGTCTGTTAAGAATGCTGGCTGGCAAATCTTCCTGATAAGCTTTACGCAACATATACTTGGTGACAGAACCTTTAATCTTTAAGTTAGAAGGTAATTTCAAAGCCCATTCGACAATTTTATGGTTTAAAAATGGCAGCCTTACTTCAAGTGAATTAGCCATACTGGCTCTATCTGACTTCACCAGCAAATCATCGGGCAGATAGGCACTTAAGTCTAATTGCATAATTTTATTTAAATCCAAGTTTTGACCGTTCAATCTAGGTAAAAGTATTTTGGAAGAATTCTCTAATAAATCGATTTCATTTTTAATTAGAGTCTGCGACTTTAATAACTGATTTTGCTCGTTTAAATTAAAAGAACCCATCCAACGCAAATGCCGATTCAAATAATTATGTTGTAAATGCTTAAAAAACCGTTTGGCTTTATAGTCAAGGCTTAAATTGTTGTACGAAACGGGCAGACTTTTTAAAACCTTTTCCATTAATCGGCCGTTTCTTAAAATAGGAATTTGACTTAGGTATTTGGCATAATTATGTGCTAAATAAGTAGGATACCCTCCCATAAGCTCGTCACCACCTTCACCAGCTAGGGCTACGGTTACCTTTTGCCTCGTCATTTTGGCCAAATAATGCGTCGGGATTATAGATGCGTCACCAATCGGTTCGTCCAAAACCTGCCAGAGGCTGTCAAAAGATTCTTTAGCCGTTTGGGGATAAAAAACGAAATTATGGTGGTCCAGTTTTAAATATTTAGCCATAAGATGAGCATGGTTGGATTCATCGAAAGATTTATCGGTAAATCCAATAGAAAAACTTTGCAAAGGTTTTTGAGCGATTAATTGGCTCGCTTCAAGCGCTATGATAGACGAATCAAGTCCACCTGACAAAAATACGCCCAACGGAACCTCGCTAATCAGGCACTTTTCGATAGATTCTTTAGCTAGTTGCTTAAAATCGGCTTTAGCCTCGTCTAGGTTAATACCGTCATTGATTTTGGTATCAGGGAACCAATAAGGTTGAATATTTAAGCTAGAATCTGGCTTAACCGTCAAAAAATGACCGGGCAGCAATTTATAAATGTTAGCAAACAAAGTGTTAGGGCTAGGTACGTATTCAAGCGTCAAATACTGGGTTAAAGCTTCTTTATTCAAGTCACAATAAGCCTTCGGGTGCTTTAAAATAGACTTGATTTCCGACCCGAATACTAAAGTATCGCCAAATAATGAGTAATGCAGAGGTTTTTCACCCATACGGTCGCGAGCTATAAACAATTCGTTTTTGCTTTTGTCCCAAATGGCAAAGGCAAACATTCCTTCCAAGTAATTTAGACAATCGTACCCATATTCTTCATAAAGATGGATTATGACTTCGGTGTCGCTTTGTGTTTTAAATTTATGCCCTAATTTAATAAGTTTTTCGTACAAAGACTTAAAATTATATATTTCACCATTAAAAACGATAAAAAGCGTGTCGTCTTCGTTAGAAATTGGTTGCTGACCATTTTTCAAATCGATAATAGCTAACCTGCGCATACCCATAGCCATTGAACCATTTAAATAATAGCCACTGTCGTCGGGTCCGCGATGGTAAATAGCGTCTCCCATGGCTTTTAACAAATCTAAATTAGAACCTAAATCGTGTTTAGACGTACTAAAATAACCAAATATTCCACACATAATAAAAAATCTCGCTTAAATTATTTAGACTAAAAGTCAAAATTAATTATAATTGGAAAATTTAATTTTTTTATTAAGCCAAACTTATTGAACTTCATATATCTAGTGGTAATATATTGTTAGTGAACAGTTAGTACGCTGGAGTGCCTGTATAAGTGATTCGACGTCTAAAAATTTTAACCATTTTAGTTATCATGCTAATACCCACCAATACGCTACAAGCCATGGAAGAGGCCACTTTTATGCAACAGCGTGGCGGCGAATTAGGAGCCATATTTACCATCATCAACGCAAACGGTATAAGACTCGATACTTCTTACGGTAGTATCGTTTTTGAATCTAAAGCTAAAAATGCCTTTGTATATAACAGTCAAAACAAAGTTTATTGTAAGGCCAGGCAAAAATTACTGCTAGCCAAATTAAGACGGATAAAACCGGCCGAATGGTCTCACGATAATAATTTTAAGATATTAAGCTGGAAAAAAGTTAAAAATGAAAAAATGTTCGGTATCGATACAGACGTGTATGAGTTAAGAGCCCAAAAACCTAAAAACGATTCGGAATTTGAGTTTCTAGTAATTAGGGTAAATTATGCCAAAAACGTCAAATTACCCCCAAATATCGACTTAATCTTTCCTTTGACACAGGAATTTGGCAAAAAGGTGGGTTTTCCCTTAAGAATTGAGACAAAACTCGTAACCAAAGACCACGACGGTAACGTCAAGGATGTTAACAAACTTATAAATTGGGAAACGAAAACTTATAAATTGGGTAAAATCCCCGGCGACAAGGAATTTAAAGTTCCACCGGGGTATAAATTAGTTACCAACGAATACAATGTAATTCTAAGCGGCAATAGCGCTTTAGAAGACGCTTATAAATAATTAATTTAATTTAATCTTCGTAGTTCCAACACTGTAAAAGTCTTGCCAAATTGTGTATATATTGGTTAACGTCCAGCTTTGGTAAGCCTTCTCATGAAACCCGAACTAGCCACAGATAAAATCGCTAAAACTCCAATTGCCCCAAAGCAATCTAAAAGCAATGGATTAATCAGTGAGTTTGTAAAAAGTGCTGAATACACAGCCATTCAAGAACCTGTAAGCAGTTTAGCGCAAATAACCGACGCGCTTCATAATAGTTTCAGCAAGGATAAATGGCACAAAGACTTAAAATTTATGGACGCTCCAAAACCAGCCAAGTTTGGCAGTCTAGACTGGGCGGCGCAAAACGTAGGGTCAGCAGTAGGAATCATAGCCCCGTTTATGCTAGCCCAAGGCGGCGTTTCTATGAGCCTTGATAGACTGGGTGTTAGCGAAGCCAGCCAAAGCCTTTTAACTAAAAGTGCCCTAAGCTTAGACATCCGCAATTCAGCTTTGGCTGGAGCCACCTACGGAGCTTTATTTACCCCTGTAGATTTAAAACAACACGATTTTTTGACCGGCAAAATAGAAAACAGTCTAAGTAATGCCTTGACTTTTGGTACGCTTACAGCTGGGTCAATAGGTGTAGCTTCGTTAGGAGAATCTGGCCTAGTTGACAACTTAGGAGCCAAATCACTTTTAACCAATAAAATCTTTACAGGTGCAACGGCTGGACTTCCGGCTGGTTTTGTAGCGGCCGAATTTAATTCATTGGTTAATAATGGCAAACTGGCGTCTAAGCAAGAAATTGAACAGTCGCTAGCTGGCATGGCCTTAATAGGCGGTGTATTCGGGGCAAAATCGCAGTTAACCGATAACATTCAATCGATTCATATTATCAATCCCAAGCTGGCCAATATAAGTGAAACGAAAATAGAAGCAATTAGGCCTGACCCAAGCCAACCTAGCCCAGAAGCTAACAATAGGGTTGGTGTCGATTTCAAACCAGCTGATAATCTTGCCGAATCGAAAATAGCTGCCGATTTGGGCGGTTTGCCAAATGACGGCACGGCCATAAGGATAGACTTAGACCCAAGCAATTACGAAGCCTTTAAGACTGGTATTACTAAGCTAGGCAAAGCCGTACAATCTTTGCAGTCACCCGATTTAAGCACACGCTTACAAGCCCGTAACGATTTTATAAATTTTGCCCTATCGCCGGAAGGCCAATCGGTTAAACTAAACTTAATACCGGTAGCCAAAAATCTGGGCAGTTACGCGACCAATTTAGTGTTGGATGGCTATAGTGACAAACCAAGCCAAATAAAGATTCAATTACCGCTGCCCGAATTAAAAGCTGGCAATGCCATAGCCTTTGCCCAAGAGTCGACAAAACTCACTAATAGTTTTAACGATTTTCAAAGTATTGCCGACAGGTTAACGCTAGCCTCAAGCAATGAAAGGCCAGACATTTTAAATGAACTAAAACAATTTTTAGACCAAAACCCTAACCTTCACGATACCGTAAAATCTTTTGCCAGTCAAAAACGCTCATCAACACTAGCTTTTTCCGTTGACGATTATTTTAAAGACAATCAAGACCATGTAAGCTTAGCCAATGACTATCATTCAACTTTAAAACCAAGTTCACCAGTGTTTGAAAAAATCAAGGCGGCTCTAGCTGGGCAATCTATACTAATAGCCGGCAACATAAAGGCAGACCAAGCCATATCTGGGTCTAGCCATGTTTTAGACTTATCGCAATTACACAGCCATGAATTGGACCAAGTCAAATCAGAAATAGCCAAAAGAAGCAGCGATCTAACATCTAGCGATAAAGCCACCCAAATCAAGTCAGCTCGGTTTTTAACGCAATTCATTGGCGGCATGGACGTCAATCAATTTAAAGACTGGTATAATGCCACCACTAAAAACCTTCTACAGATGAATTTACCGATGGGGAGCGTTTTAGTAAGACCAGAAATAAACGAAGCTATAAACGACCAAGATCCTGGCAAAACAATTGATCCAAGCCTAATACAAGCGTATTTAAGTGGCCATAAAATAATCAATACCAAAATTAAATCACCCGAGATAACTGAATATTTTGATAACAGCAAGCAAGATTCTAATTTACCCAATTGGTTTAGACAAATTATGGAAAACAATGATACCAAAACAAATAGCGAATCTAATAATATATCAGCCATACTACCAGACAAATTAGCCAAACTGGCTAATATTCTTGATTCATTTAAGGGAAATAATCAGACTATCAATTCAATATTATCGCTAGATAACATTGATGGCAAAGCTGTCGATGAAATGTTCTTTAAACTAGGTAATCCTAAAACGGGTCAGAATTATTTCGACCTCATCAAATCGATAACCGAACAACCGATTGACCCACAGTCTTTCAGGCTATTTACCAAAGCTTTGTCAGACTACAACCCTAACGAAAGAAACAATGTTAATTATAAAAGTCATAACGAACATATTGCTACAATAGTATTTCACAAACTAGCTAGTGATACCAATATGTCCGAAAGTCAAATTGCCGATGGCGAATTAGCTATTCACAACATTATATCTCCACCACCTAGATTCTTTAAGCCCAACAGCAATTACGCAAAACCACCAAGAATAGATAGCCGCTACGGAGCTGGTAAAAATAACGCAGCCGCCAAAGGCGTCGATAATGATACAGAAAATAGTTCTATACCCGAAAGCGCCGATTCAAAAACCAAGAAAGATAACCAAACGGTTGTAAGTAAGGATGGGAATACTCTACCTAAAACAAAACTACCGTCTAATCAAAGTGGAAAAGCGTTAACTAGTGATACAAAAATTTCACCTATTGACAAAATCAAAGCAACCACCGGTCAAACTACTACTATAACGCCAGACCAATTTGACCGTGATTTTTCAGGTAAAGAAGACCGCTCTAGTAAAAGAATGGCTGGTCGAGAAAAGGATAGACAGCGAGAAAAAAACCGCGATAGGCGGTTTGAAGATTAAGTTTTTATTGACAAATACCAGAACGAAAAAGTTAAAATTTACCAAATTAAATTCCCCGCTATAAATAACTTCGATGAATTTTATAGTCACCACTATAAGTTTTAGTTCGTTATTATTTTTTAGCTTAACCCGTTCTTCAAGTACTTAATCTAAAATTTTTTTTATTTTCAGATCGAAAACAATATACTATAATGGGCAAATAAATATATTCAAGGAATCCTAATTTTACAGTAAATTTTTAGGGGAATTTAACTCATGCTAGCAAGAATCGGATTTATAACCAGGTTATTATCTTTAAACAATAGTACTAGTGTCAAAACAGAATTTGGCAATTCGGCTTTTAAAATAAAATCCACACACTCCAATAATTTCATATGTCTAACATCACAGAGTAAGTCAATGGCTAAAAAATTTAGCTGCTCTATGTTAGCTTTTATGCTTACGTTAACGCTGTCGGCCAACGTACTAGCCAATGATTTAGCCAGTGGCTCTAGCAGAATGACCACACCAGGTCATAACGAAGGGATTTCCTTTAGCGATACCAGCCAATCATTACTAGCCTCTATACACCCCGAAGTTGCCAATCCAGGCCAATACATTAACCAAATTTTATCTAGCGTCATCAATCCGTATATAAATGAGAATTTAAATAGCTTAGCTCACGTCGTTGATATTGGACACTTAAGCCACGCTATCGACATTCAGCTAGCCAGCCACGAACTGGCTGTTACTAGCAACCAGACGCTTACCCAGGCTGAAGCCATTGCCGTAAACCAAGTCTTAAGCTTACAGCACCAGTCTTTGGTACTCAATAATTTTGGCCAGGCTATAGGTGGCAGTTTAAACGCAAATTCACTGCCCAATTCGACCGTTAGTCTTTTATTGCCATCTGGAGTGACGCTTATTGACAACAGCGATAAATTGGTTTTAAATGGTAACTTGGCCAATTATGGCGATATTATATTCGCTGGCACAGGCAATATCCAAGCCAACATGATTTTAAACGATGGATTAATTAGCGCACCTAGCAATTTAGGACTGGATACTGGTGTTTTAATAAATAACGGCGGAATTTATGCTGTTCAAAACATAAACATAAACGCGCCTATCATATTTAACTCGCAAACAATAGAATCAGCCAATGGTAACGTCAACATATTCAATACTGGCTCGATCGATATAACCGGCACTTCTAATAGTATTTTAGAGGCTGTTAACGGAAGTATCAATATCAACGAAACGTCAGAAGCGATAAATCAAGGAATTAATTTAGCCTACCAGAATTATTTGAGCCAGGAATTGAACCTAAATACACCTAATGGCTACGTTCAAGGAGCCACCGATAACGTAAGCGGTATAATTAATATAAACGCCAACTTGGCCCATTTAGCCACAGCTTCTAGCGATATGCTATTGGGTAACGATGTTGTTAAAGGTGACCCAACATACGTTAATACAGGTGGCAGTATAAGCTTAAACGGAGCCGTTTCAACCTCGGGAGCCAATCTAGCAATTATTGCTAGCAACAGCATTATCGTAAACGTTGGCAGCAGTGGCTCGATAACAACCGGTGGCGGTAACTTGACGATGATAGCTGGGCTAGGCAGTAATATATCTTCGACCGGCAACACCAATTCATCGACTATTCCTAATGGAGCTACAGCTGCTATAAATAGTGTAACGGTAACGCTAGGAGCTAGCTCAGGTAACAGTGGTGGCAATATTGACCTGGTTACTAATAATACGTTAGCCTCTGGGTCAGCTGTAATAAACACGTCGAATACTACCGGCAATGGCGGCAATGTAACCTTATTGGCTATAGCCAGTGGCAGTACTGGAGGCGAAATTTTAACCAGTAATTCGTCAACGAGTTATTCTATTAACGCGACTTCAACTGATGCAGCTACAGGAATAAGTGGTGGCACTATTTTAATTCTAGCTGACGCTAGTCCCAGTACTGCGACAAATACGATTGTGCTAGGCAATATTGAAACCAATGGCGGGGTTGGAACCACCGCGTCAGCTGGGTCAGTAAATATCTATACCCAAAATGCCGTAAGCAATTCGGTGGTTTTATCCAACGCTGGCAGTATTACTACTGGGTATATAACCAATAACGGCTCTAATATAGCCAATGCTGGTATTAGTGTTGGCCAGATAACAACTTCTGGAAATAATGGATCAAGCACTAATGTTCAAAATGCCGCTGGTGAAAATGGCGGTAATGCCGGAAACATAAATATTCAAGCTGGCGGTAGTATTAGTGTTGCTAACGTAACCAGTATCGGTGGCGTTGGCGGTAATGGTGGGGCTAGCGGTAGCGGTGGAGCTGGTGGTAATGGTGGTAGTCTAAGTGTTTCAAGCTCATCCGGCAATGTGAATATATCCGGCAGTGTTGAAGCTTACGGTGGTATTGGTGGCAATGGCGGAGCTGCCAGTAGTGGCACAGCTGGAGGAACTGGCGGCACCGGTGGCCATGGTGGCAACGTAAATATTACAAGCTCAAGTGGCAGTCTAAGTGTAACCGGTAGTATCTATGCCTACGGTAACAACGGCGGCTTAGGCGGAGCTCCCGGCGGAGCTGGTAGCGGCGTTCAAGGCGGAGCTGGTGGTAATGGCGGTGACGGCGGTAACATAACTCTAAACACTAGTACAGGCAATATAAGTATTGCCGATTTGTGGTCCTATGGCGGTAGTGGCACGGGTTTATTTTCTAATTATGGTGCCAACGCTGGCAACGGCGGATCAGCTGGTAGTATTACGATCGCAACTACAAGCGGTAACATCTCCACCGGCAGTGGAATTAGTGCTTCTGGTGGCAACGGCGGCAGCCCTGGAGCTACCGGTGGCTACGGTGGCGCTGGCGGTAATGGCGGCAACGGTAACAATATCAGCATTTCGACTAACACCGGCAGTATTTCGTTACCAGCAGTCTTGAATACTAATGGTGGTAACGGTGGCGGCGGTGGTGGTGGAATGGGCAGTGGTGGCGGCGGCGGTGGAAGCGGTGGCAACGCTGGCGACATAAACATAAGCACCAATAGCACTTCTTTAACCCTATCTAATGATATAATGGCTAGTGGCGGTTCTGGCGGCGGCGGTGGCGGTGGCGGTGGCTATAATCCAGCCCTTGGTGGCAATGGGGGTAATGCCGGTAAAATCGTCGTGACATCGTCAAATAGTCTAGATATTACATTTTCTGGTTATGTGGTAGCTTTAGCCGGTGGCGCTGGTGGTGATGGCGGACTAAATGGTAGCGCCAGCAACGCAGTTGGCGGTAGTGGCGGATTGGTTGGCTTTTGCGGCGGCGGCGGCGGTGGCGCTGGCGGTGGTGGCGGGTCTAGTAGCCCAAGTGTGGGTGGCAGTGGCGGCAACGGCTCAGATTCAGCCCCAGGTAGCGGTGGCTTGGCCAACTCACCGCCTGGCAATGGCAGCAACGGGGCTGCCGGGTCAGCTCCTGGAACTGGACCAAACGACGTAAACGGTAATATTTACGACGGTAGTATTCAGGTGACTTCTAACGGTGGTTCGATTAGCATCAATGGCAGCAGTTTTCAGGCCGGCCAAATCAACGTATCGACCAATGGCGCTGGCGGAATAGCCGTTAACACGGCTATGGGTATAGACGTAGCGCAAGCCACCCAAACAGTTAACCAGTACCATGTGGGTTTTGCAATTGGCAACGTAACCCTGGACGCAGCCGGAACCGGTTATATTACGACGAACTCAAGTGGTCTAATTTCAGCCAATAACCTTAATGTAAATAGTACCGGTGGTGAAATTGGCTATGGTGTTGGCGGGGCTTCACCGTTAAATATCGACGCCAATAACTTAACTTTTACAGCCGGTTTATCGGTAGGTATACTGAATAGTAGCGGCAACTTAAACGTTAATACATCCCAATCTGGTGCTAACCTCTACATTGAATCAGACGGAAATATAATGGCCAGTGGTTCTATTACAGCCCCAGTTCTCGGTCTTTATTCGTTTGCTGGCAGCACAGGCATTGGAACAGCCAACAATATAATTCAAGTCGACGCCCATAACCTGGGGTTAGAAAGTTATGGGTCTAACTCAAGCGTATACGTCAACGATACGAATAGTAGCAATACTATACTGCAGGCTAGCCAGGCTCGGTATATATTCAAACTCGATACAGCTGGACCTTTGTCTATTTTCGCTCAAATATACCAAAATGGGGTAGTTTCAGCCGGAACCATAAGCTCGCAGATAATCGCGATTCAAACATTTGGTGGATACGGCATATATAACGACGCTAATATCCAGTCCAACGATTTTATCTTTTTGACAGCTTCGGGAAATGGTTATATAGCCGAGCCCAGTTCGCAAGCCTTGATGATGGCTCCTAATATTGCCTTAGTTAGTGGTGGTGGAGCCATCGGAGCTGGCGGACGACTGCTTTTAAATAGCCAAAATGTAGCTGCCTCTACCCAAGGGTATAATAATTTTGTCAATATATACGACGAAGCTAGTAATTCAGGTATTGTGGGCGGTCAAAGTGGGTCTTACTTTACTTTTAACACCAACGGTAACGTCAACATAACCGGCTCAATAGCTACTGGGGCTGGAACCAACACTAACGGTGGAGCTATTAATATATCAGCCAACGGAAACTTAAATATGGGTTATAGCGGTTCAAAAATTGGTTTATACACCAATAACGGTCCGATTGTATTACAGAATAACGATACCACGTCTGGGTCTATAAATATTGCCTCAAACACTACGTTTTACACCAATACAGCTGTTGGCGTCCCTGGTTACATCGTCGTTAATGTTGGCAGTTATAACCAAACTAATACTAGCAATCCTAACCCAAACTATATAACGGTTGAAACGTCTGGCGGCGCCAATGTTTATTTTGGCACCAATGGCATTACGGCGCAGGCTCCTGGCAACGTAATTGATGCCAAAGGGCAAAGTATTGTCTTTAATACTTCTAACCTTAGCGCCAATTCTATTACATTAGGCGGAAATGTTAGTATTACAGCGGATCCACCTGTTTTAGCAACCAGTAGCGTTAATAATTTATCCAATACCAATTTGGTGTCAGTAATAAATAATTCTTCGCCTAGTCTTTTAAATACTTCCCTGTATTCGCAAGTATTTAGTCAAATGAATTTGTTGGATAACCAAGAAGCAGGCAACTTAAACCTTTACAGTAGTGCCATCAAGCTAAATTCATTTACTGGTCAAGTAAATAATTTATCCAACAGCGATTCAACCAATAAGCAAACTGACAATTTAATAATACCGATAAGCTTCAGTAACAATTTTTGTTCAAGCAATGGTATCAATTCAGTTATTGTAGCTAAAAATGATATGAAAATCACTTTGGGTTATTTAAATAAAATCAGCCTAGACCTTAAGCGCGGCAGTGTAGTTCTAGTTGTAAGCCAGGGTAAAACTGCTAGTATTTATAACTTGCACGACAACTCTTGCGGTAGCGTTAAAGTAAATCTAGCCGGTAGCCAAATAAAACTAGCTCCGGGTCGTCAGGTAAGTATTTTGGCGTCAAGTAAAATAGTTGATTTTGGCAACGTCAACCAGTTGCCTTGTGTTGGTTATCGCGATTTAAAAACTAGCTTTGTTAATGGTTACGCAACTTATATTTCTGATTTTTCGATACCAAGTGTCATTAATTCTGTAAATTCATTAAAAACTATGTTTAGAAGCCAAGACCGCTATACTAAAAATCTAGCCAATAAACTAGTAAAAACAAGCGTTGTAATAATGCAAAGCACAAGTAATAAAGGTAATTATCAGCAAATAATACAACCCAAATTAACAGCTCTAAAATAAAAGAAATAATTTATTTAACTAACTACAATTTATAAATTTAATAGTTAAAAAAGAGCAGCGTTATTATCTGCCCTTTGGGTAGGTGACGATAAGCACCTGAATTTGCCAAGCTAAAAATAAAACGACTCGTTTTAAAGACAAAACATAATATCTAAAATAATATATTTTAAAACTTGCAAACAGTTATCAACATTTTTACATCCTGAGCATAAACCTATGCTCAGGATGTAAAGACAGAAATTAAATTTAACCAATTATATTAAACTGCCCTCGGAGAGATTCGAACTCTCAATCCCTTACGGGCAACGCATTTTAAGTGCGTCTCGTATACCAGTTCCGACACAAGGGCTTAAACTAACTATTAATTTTACACCTAAAGTTCATTTGAAGCATTAGCTGCAATATTCTGTTTTAAATTCTTAACTTTTCTTTGTCTTTCAAGGTTCTCAAGGGTTTCTTCCATCAGCTTAAAAACATAATTGGTTAAAGGACGAAATTCATAATTAAAATCAGCTGGGTCTATCGGATCAAGTACTTCAACAATAATTCTACCTGAAAAATTCAAATCAAAACTACCCTTAGGTAAAACAGAACCGGTTCCAGCCTGAACAATTGGTACGACAGGCAATTTTAGTTGACACGCCAACTTAAAAGCTCCGTCTCGAAAGGGCAATAGTTTCCCGTCAGGGCTTCTGGTTCCTTCGGGGAAAATCATTAACGAAGCACCTTGATTTAGCCATTTCTTGCAGTCTTTCATCATTTTTTTAATACTGGCCAGGTCGCCTCTTTCTAAAAAAATGTATTGATTAAGATACATATTTTGTCCAATGAAAGGAATTTTAGCAATCGACGCCTTAGCAACCCATTTGAAAGGTTTGAAAATGCCATATATTACCATAATATCGATTAATGACTGGTGGTTAGCCACAAAAATATAAGTTTTATGCGGGTCAATTTTATCGCAACCATTATAGGTTAGCTTCCACCAAGGACTAACATGAGCATAATGACTACCCCATATTGATGCGAAATAGTGTAAAAACCTGCGATTTTTATCAAATGGAGCCGTTACGAGACAAATAAGGGCAGCTATAGTTACGAAAAAAAACGACGACGCAAAAAAATAAGCATAGTATAAAAATGAAAAGATTCTAGTAAACGATAGGGTCATATTAGCTATTTCAAATCAGACAGGCGAAACAGGTTTATTATTCAAGTAATACAAACTATGAAAGGCCGCTTGCTGACCGTTATACTTGGCGTTATTTTTTTTGTTATACGGCAATTCGCAATGACTGGTCCTAGTAAAGACCATTTGGCCGATAGGCATAAGCGCGGTTAAGCGCACAGGGCGATTTCCAACGTTGACTATTTCTAGCGTAATCTGAGCTGGTGGGTCGCTAAACCCAGCGTCGATAAACCCAGCTGTCACATGAACCATTAAACCCAAACGAGCCAGACTCGATTTACCGGTCAATTGTCCCACAATATCTGCTGGCAAGCTAAATTTCTCGTACGTTGCCGCTAGAATAAACTGCTGTGGCTGGATTACAATACTATCCTGGATAGTTTCTTGGACTTTGGCCTGTACACTAACACTGTCATAAGGGTCGATTATTTCATTACCGGGCTCATGCCAGGTAAATCTATCGGCCAACCTAACATCATAAGAATTTGGCTGAACTAGGCTAGGTAAATACGGCTCGATAATTAAATCACCATTTTCTATAACCTGTTTTATTTCGTGATCTACCATTATTGACATAATTAAGTACCCCATGTAATTACAAGTAAATTATATATCCAATTCTGGCAAATTGCATAAGTTAATTTATTTATTCTATTTAAACTACCAGCTACTTTATGATTTATGCTTCATAAATCTCGATCTTGGATATTCATTTCAAATATTAAAAGCATCAAAACGATTCAATCTACATATACATCAATATGCAAAATATTATCAATGATTAACTTAAAAATAAATTTAACCTGACTGTAAATTATCAACTTCTTCTAGGCTTTGCGCCTGGTCAAGCAAATGAGCAAGCTTAGGATATTTACTTAGACTTGGGTCTTCATTAAACAGCCTGGCAGCTATTAACCTAGCTTTAGTCAATATTTCGCTATCACGAACCAGGTCGGTTAGTAATAAGTCGGGTAGACCGCTTTGTCTTATACCTAAAAATTCTCCAGGTCCTCTTATTTCAAGGTCTTTTTGGGCTATAACAAAGCCGTCGTTGGACGTAGTCATTATATCAAGCCTGGCTTGGGCAATTTCGTTAGAAGTATCGCCCATCAAAAAGCAATACGACTGGTTACTGCCTCGCCCGACACGCCCCCTTAACTGGTGCAATTGGGCTAGCCCAAATCGATTGGCGTTTTCAATTACCATAATACTAGCGTTAGGTACGTCTACACCAACCTCTATTACCGTCGTAGAAACGAGGATATCGATGTCTTTTTGACGAAACGCCGTCATAATCTCGTCTTTGACCGCCGGTAAAAGTTTGCCGTGCATAAGACCAAGTTTAAAATTAGGGAATATTTTACTTTTAAGTATTTCGTATTCTTTGGTGGCAGCTTTGGCGGATATAGTTTCAGATTCTTCGATAAGCGGAAAAACTATATAGGCCTGACGACCAGCTATAATTTGCTTGCCGATAAAATCGTACATCTGTTTTTTTTGACTGTAAGCTACTATCCTTGTTTCAACCGGTTTGCGGTTGGGCGGCAATTCGTCTATTTCCGAAATATCTAAATCTCCGTGCAAAGTTAAAGCTAATGTTCTAGGTATTGGTGTAGCTGTCATAGTTAAAAGCTCTGGGTACTTAGCCTTACTTTTGAGTCGAGCTCTTTGTTTTACACCAAAACGGTGCTGTTCATCGATAACGATTAAGCCCAAATTATTAAATTCAATATCATCTTCTAAGAGAGCCTGGGTTCCGACAACTATATGAATCAGGCCGTTCAATAGATCCTGTTTAATCAAGTTCTTTTGCTTTGGTGTAAGTTTACCGACTAATAGGGCCACCTTAAGACCAAGCGGTAAAACTAATTGCTGAAACTGACGGTAATGTTGTTCGGCCAGTATTTCTGTTGGCGCCATAAGTGCTGTCTGATAGCCACTTTCAATAGCTATCAGCTGAGCCAAAAGGCTAACTACCGTTTTGCCCGACCCAACATCGCCTTGAATCAACCTATACATTGGCTTAGAGCTAGCCATATCTAAGGCTATTTCGTTAAATACCCTTATTTGAGCGTTAGTTAATTTAAACGGCAAACTTTTAATCAATTCATCAGTTAGACCCTGCTTATAATACTTAAAACTTACGTCTTTGGTAACGTGTTTTTGGTCCTGGCGTTTTTTAAACAATTTTAGCTGCAAACCAAATAATTCATCAAAAACGAGCCTGTCTCTTGCTTTCACAAAAGACTCCGGGTTTGGTGGAAAATGAATCTGACCAATAGCTGTATTGTAATCGACAAGGTCTAATTCTTTAAGGATAAAGTCGGGAATCGGGTCAATCAAGGTTTTATTGACCAATTCCAGAGCGCTAAACATAACCTGACGAAAATATTTCAAATTCAGACCTTCGGTCAATGAATATACTGGTACTATTCTGCCCACATGAATATTATCGGTTATTAAATTAGCGAGGTTTAAATCGTACAATAAACCATAATTGCTGGCGCTAGGATTACTTAAAATCTCTATTTGAGCAGTTTTAAAACACAATTTATGCCTCATTTTATCCAGTTCAACCATACCTGATATCATAATTAAAGCGTCTTTAGGATATTGGCTTTTCATACGCTCAAGCAGGTATTTATTGCTTTTTCCGCCAACAAAGCGAACGTACGGTATGGTACCAGTCAAGTCTTTGATATTGACAGTAAGAATAGAAATATTGCTTTTAGGAGACGTAAAGGCTGTGCTTGAAGCTATAATACCAATAATAGTTGCAAATTCTTTTTCTTGTAAATCCTTAATATTTTTACGTTCTTGAAAATCAATATGGTGCCTGGGATAATGTTTAATCAACTGACCAATATTAGTTATACCAAGATTACTAAATAATTCGCTGTTTTTTGGACCAACGCCTTTAATAAATTTAACCTCACGATTAAGAATACTTTCATTAGAATTATTGATACCATTTAATTGGCTGGCCTTATTTTTATCAGCCAAATTACTTAAAGCCGCCTTGCCAGTTTCTAAAGCTGTTTCAAGATTTTTTTTAGTTTGATTTTGGCGGTAGCTTGAATTTTCGCTATGACCTTCTATAACCAACTCTAAATCATTCGTTTTTTTTGGCATTGATTCAGCCACGAAACTGTTTTCGCTATCAGTAAGCAGTTTAGGGTTGACAGTTAAATCATTACTGATATTTAAATTAAGCGGCAATTTACCAGCCAATTCGGGACCAGGCTTAATTGACATATTTGTCTCAATATAGGTGACAGCTTCAACTTTTAAATCATTAAGTCTAGCTTGGCTTGAGTTTTCGGCAGAATCCGTCTTTAATTTAGTTTCAATATCAAGCAAAAGTTTTTCGACCTGACGCAACGTATTGATTCTACTTGAAACATCAAGCTGGCTGTAATAGCGCATAAGGCCGCGGATAGTAAGCCAAGTATTTTCGCAAGGGTACGTAGACGACAACTTTGCACTGGTGCGGCGCACAAATAGTGAAAATATCGTCTTTTTACCCTGCAAATCGGTGTAATAAGCCTTTCGTTCAAGAGCGATGGCCTTTTTTAAAGCTTTTAACTCATTGCTTAAGTCAGGGTGGGAGCGGGCATTACTTGCCGACATTTATTGCAAACGGTTGAGGATTAATTTACTAACGGCCTTTAATGTAGCAAAAACACCAAGACCTTCGCTGGCAATAGCCTCAAAGCTAGGGATACTCTTGGTATTGAGCTCACGCTCGAGCCTTTCTAATTCCATAGCGTTGGCCAAATCACGCTTGTTATACTGCAGCACCCAGGGTATATTGTCAAGCGTCAAGCTGTACTCAGCCAAGTTTTCGATCATATTCTGGAGCGATTCGACGTTTTCACGGGCTTTCATAGAATCAGAATCGGCCACGAATACAATCCCGTCTACACCATTTAGAATTAACTTACGGCTTGAATTGTATTCGACTTGACCAGGTACCGTATACAACGAGAACCTTGTTTTAAAACCAGCTACACTGCCTAAATCTAAAGGTAAAAAGTCAAAAAATAAAGTCCTTTCAGTTTCGGTATTTAAGCTAACCAATTCACCACGGGTTGATGGCGCCAACTGCGAAAAAATATATTTTAAGTTGGTGGTTTTACCACCCAAACCTGTACCGTAATAAACTATTTTACAGGTTATCTCCCTTAAAGCGTAATTTACCAGTGCCATTTCTTTTTATTGTGCCCTTATTTTTTTGAATTTAGGTTCTTAATTAGTATACTTGATTTTTTTAAAATGATCTTTAAAATAACGGGATTCCTTGACAACATTGCATTATCTATATTTTAAATTATCATATAATAAAACCATAATTGGTTAATGTTAAACAATATTCTTACAAAATTTCAATTATTAGACCAAATAATTTGGCTTAATTTCGTGTCGAATTGCAATTTTATGTAAAAGCAAAAGTGTAAATAAACTTAATTGAAACAATTTTATTAAACTTTGACTATTGCTTTTGATTTGCAATAACGCCGCTAATGTTAGTATTTAATAAGCTGGCTTAACATTTACTTATATTTTAAAGTACAGGGTTTAGACTTTTTTTGGTTAATAATATATACTTTACCTATTAATCAAATAAATTTAGGGAAGTAACTTATGGCAAGAAGATGTGAAGTTTGTTCAAAAGGCCCAACAACTGGTATGGGATATACGTTTTTGCGTTCACACTATAATCCACACGCTAAACGTAGATGGATTCCGAATTTACAAACACAGAAAGTTATGGTCAACAAAACCGTAAAGCATCTAAAAGTTTGTACCAGCTGCATTAAAGCCTTTAAGATTAGAAAAGCTCTATAGTTTTTTATACATACCCAAATGACGATATTCAGCTCAAAGGCTGGATGTTTTGGGCTAGGTTTATTAGTTCGTCTTTGGTCAAATAATAATCTTCACTACAAAATTGGCATTTCCCGCTGGCTCCGCCGTCGATTTGAGCCATGTCAAGAATTTCATCGCGACCGAATAGGGCAATCGCCTGATTGAATCTTTCTTTTGAACATTTACAGGCAAAGTACAATAATTTAGTTTCTTCAAATGGCAGTATTTTAAAGCCATTTATAATTCTACCCAAAATTTCTTCCAGACTTAAGCCTTTGAGCATTAAATTGGTAAATGTTCCAAACGTAGCTATATTATTTTCCAGCTTGCATATAGTGTCTTCGGTATGGTCTGGCAAAAGCTGGATTATAAACCCGCCAGCTGCCTCAACGTGGCTTGAATTTAGATGCGTACCGACAACTACTATCGACCCTAACTGCTCAGAATTACATAAATAACGATTAATATCTTCGCCAACTTCGCCCGAAAACAACTCACAACTAGACGTCTGCACAACACCAAAACCATGGTCAATTGTCACTTGAAGTATGCCATTGCGACCAATGGCGCTACCAACATCATAATTACCTAAAAAATTTAACGGCAGTTCAACCTGCGGATGGTCAACGTAGCCACGCACAATACCACTAGGGTAGGCGTCGACAAAAACGGTTCCCAAAGGTCCATTACCCTTAAACTGAAGAACGATCTGTCCTTGCCTAGAGACCAATGGCGTCAGTAAGACTCCAGCTGTTAAAGCTCGCCCCAAAGCAGCGGCAGCTGTATTAGACAACTTGTGACGAGACCTGGCTTCTTCTACAAGATTAGTGGTCGTGGCAATTACAACACGTATACTACCATCGCTGGACATAGCTTTAAGGAACTGATCTTGCACTGTAAATTACCCTATTGAATTTTTATAATTAAACTAATTTAAAGTTTGTAAATTTATTTTAACTCAAATTTATATTTTTGCCAAATTTTCTAAATAAAGCTAGCCACCTAAATTGTCCCAAGAGTTAATTCCAGGCCGTTATTACACGGTTTAGGCCGTTTGTATCGCGGTACAAATTTATATCGCACCACTGTCCTAATTTTAAAACATCTTGTACAAGTACCCCCTGGTTGTCACCTATTTCTAAGGCCAAAAAACTATTACAAGCTAGTATCGGCAAATTAGCTGAAAGCATCCGATAAAACCCCAAACCATCACTATCGATTCCATTTAGAGCCAATTTTGATTCAAATTGCAAAATGGGCTTGGGTAAATTATTATAATCTTCATCATTAATATACGGTGGATTGGCTATTATTCCATTAAAAGCACAGGTTTTATAGAATTTCAAAAAATTTACAAAGTCACAATTATAAATTTTTAGCCTATGGGCCACATTATGAATCAGAGCATTTTTATGGGTAATTGCGCAAGCTTTTGGATTAATATCGATAGCGGTAATTTTTAAATTACAGAATTTTTTAAGTAGACTTATTGAAATTGCGCCACTGCCCACACCAACTTCTAAGACGTGGGTAAATTTACCTTCTTTTAAATTTATAATATCCGCGGTCCTATCTACCAATTCAAGGGTATCGCTGCGCGGGATAAATACATCAGGCTCTATTACCAAATTCAAACTACCAAAGTAGCAATGTCCTAAAACGTACTGGATAGGATAATTATTTAAAAGTTTGATTACTATTTCGTCAAGCCTATCTTGACGCCTTAATGTCATTTCAAGATAATCGGCCATGATTAGGTCAACCTTACTTAAACCAAACAAATCATAGGCAATTAAATTAAACCAGGCTAAAAACTCCAAATCGTCTAATTTAAGAGGCTTGAGTTGATCTCTAATCTTGATTTTTAAATCATGGTAATTTATTGATACCATTATTACGACTAACTAATTTCCATAGACTGCGCTAAAAGCTGTTTTTGTTCTTCAAGGGCGCTAGATTCTATCATTTTATCGAGATCACCCTCAAGCACTTGTTCTAGACTAAAATTTTGATTGAGTCGATGGTCGGTCACCCTGTTGTCCTTGTAATTATAAGTTCTAATTTTTTCACTACGGTCACCGGTACCAACTTGTTGTCGCCGATCATCTATTATAGCCTTTTGCCTGGCCTCTAGTTCAAGTTTATATATTTTAGCCCTCAAAATCTGCTTAGCCCTTTCTTTATTTTGTAATTGAGAGCGCTCTTCCGAACAAGCTACCATGATACCAGTTGGTTTATGCACTATTCTAACTGCCGTTTCGACCTTGTTGACATTCTGTCCACCAGCTCCACCTGATCGCATAGTGGAAATTTCTAAATCTTTTTCATCAAGAGTAACTTCTACATCGTCAACCTCGGGCATAACAGCTACTGTAGCAGTCGAAGTATGCACCCGTCCTGAAGCTTCTGTCAATGGTACGCGCTGAACCCTGTGAACACCCGATTCGTACTTAAACTTAGCGTAGGCACCATCACCTTTAATACTGACGATAACTTCTTTATAGCCACCAGACGAACCTTCACTAAAACTGACTATTTGTGATTGCCAGTTCATTTTATCACAATATTTTAAATAAGTTTTTAATAAATCACCGGCAAAAATCGAAGCCTCATCACCGCCCGTACCAGCCCTTATTTCTACCATAATATCTTTGTCATCATTAGGGTCTCGCGGTAAAAGTAGTAGTTTTAAAGCCTGTTCTAATTTATCGTGTTCGTTACTCAAACTGTCATATTCAACTTTAGCCATTTCTAGAAGTTCGGCGTCGGTTTCATTTTTAATAATTTCAGACGTTTGCTTTAACTGTTCTTTGACCTCTTTAAACCTTTGAAATTTATCATTGGTTTCTTGCAAATGGCGACGCGTCTTAGTCAAACGTTTGTAAGTTTCTATATCATTTATTATAGACGGATCCGAAAGCTTGTCATTAAGCTCAAGGTAGTTTTTTTCAATATCAACGAGTTTTTCGTAAAATTTATCCATAAATACTTTTAAATTTAAAACCAATTACTATGTAGACGATATAGAAATTTTAATTCGGAGAGGGAGGGATTCGAACCCTCGCTGCGCTTTTAACACAGACAGTCTTTCCAGGACTGCACGTTAGACCACTCCGACACCTCTCCTTACAAAATTGCTTAAATATTTATCTACATAGTTTACCTTAATTTTTATAATTTAAAACCTATTATTCAAAAATTTAAGAAAACGCCTTAATAATTTCACAAAAATCTGGGGCAATAAGGCTGCTGCCACCCACCAAGGCTCCATCAATATCCGGTTGCACAGCTAATTCCTTAGCGTTGGAACCTTTAACCGAACCACCGTACAATATCGGTATCGAATCGCCAAATAACGTATCGTTATCTTTAGTTTTAAAATGCTGCGACAGCGTAAACCTAATAAGGTTAATAACCCGGTTAGCTTCGTTAGCTTGACAGACCTGTCCGGTTCCTATGGCCCAGACAGGTTCGTAGGCAACTATAAATTTATTAGCCAAAGATTCTCTATCTATTGTGCTCAGACTAGCTACAATTTGCCTTTTTACGACCTGATCGGTTAAACCAGCTTCGCGCTCATCCAGGCTTTCGCCTACGCACAAAATGGGAGTAAGGTTGTGACTCAAAGCTTTTTGAAGTTTGCGATTTACGATTTGATTGCTTTCGTTAAATAGCTGACGCCTTTCACTGTGGCCGATTAATACGTATTTTATGTCTAAATCAACCAGCATAAGCGGTGAGATTTCACCAGTATAAGCGCCTTTATCCTCATAATACATATTTTGGGCACCCATAACCAAAGGGTAATGATTTTTTTCGACTATCAAACTTAAAGGAAATATATGGGTAAACGGCGGTATAATTATTACTTTACAGTTAGCATCAGCTTTAGCAAAGCGGCCAACGTCTTCTATCAACGCCTGAGAATCTTTAAGATTGGCGTGCATTTTCCAGTTACCGGCGACAATTTTAGGTCGATTTTCCAACTTTCTATCTCCTAGTATTTCATTTAACTCTAATTTTAAAGATAATTGGTTAAAATTACTCAAAAAAATAGCGCATCTTAATAAAAGCTAAACATAAAAAATTAAGAAAATTTAATCTCATCACCCATGAGGATTAAATCAGCCTTATCCCTCATTGGCTCAATGTAACGGGCGTAATTAGCCTCAACGTTTAAGCTCCAGGCGATCGTTTCTAAAGTCGACCGCCCCCGCTCGACGTCACGCCTAAGACGTCTAGCCATTCTTTGGTCGATGGGCGTATCAATAAATATTTTTAAAGTGGCGATTTCACTTATAGGGCTGTGAAAAGCGAATATACCCTCAACCACTACGATATTTTTAGGACTAGCTGGTATAATCTGGCTGCCGACCCGTTTACACGTTTTGATATCGTAGACTGGCACCATTACGTCGACTCCTTTGGCAAGAGTCTGACAAGCCTTGGCACAAGCGTCTAAATCGACGGCTGAATGATGGTCGAAATCGGGCTTACCATCGGTAAAAGCGGTTAAATCTTCAATATCTTTATAGAAGCTATCCGTAGAAACAATGGCCCCACCGACAAATTTATGCGCCAATGTAGACTTACCAGAACCAGACCCGCCACAAATGGCTATCACTTGAGGTTTATGACTCATAAAGAAAATGCCAAGCCAACAACAACATTACGTAACATAAGCTATTCTAAATGGAACAATTACCCCCAATTATACATCTTACGTATGCAGTAAGTTTTTTTGAAATTATTAATTTATTTTAACTGTTTGGGCGAATTTACCACGCGATGACTACTGTGATTTTTTTCGAAAAATTGGTGCCGAATATTGATTAAAGCCAACGAATATTTTAATATACAAGTCATATATGACTACGCCGATAAAATTAAGCTTTTATCAGTAAGTAAGAGTTATAATTATATCAGGTTTTTCCTGAAACTAGTCTATTTTATCGCCTGCGCCGTACTTGCTTCAACTTTTGCCTGTTTAGTCCTAAGCAATAAATTAGTAATTTTAGAACTCATTAAACTCAAGTTAATCGGTATTCATTCGAGTGTTACGGCCACATGCCTAAATTTACACCAATCGGTTAAACATTTATACGTCAATTTACCACAAATTTTAATATTTACAATTACTTTCATTGTCCTTCTTAGTATTATAAACGTTTTGTTGAAGACCATCTATAATCAAAAAAAAATAATTTTAAAAAATAATTTTCTACAGAAAGAACTGTTAAAACAAAAAGAAATTGTAAGTAAACTTGCATCACAGACCCATGAACTGGAAATATCTTTAAATGAACTCAATCAGTTTTCGACCGTTATTTCCCACGACTTACAGGTACCTTTAGCTACCATTAGCGGTTATGCCGACTTAATTCAAGCCAGGCATTTACAGGCGATGGATAGCGAGGCGAAAGAATTTTTTCAATATATAAATGACAACGCCAGATTTATGCGCAATTTAATTACCGACTTGCATAAATATAGCAAAGTTAATTTTCAACTGACCGATCTCGAAAAAATCGACTTAGACTCATTGGTTAATTCGGTCATTGATTCTTTGCAAAGCTTGGTAATTAACCAGCATGCCAAAATAGAATACGAGCCACTGCCATCAGTCTACGGACAGCCAAGTCTACTTTCCCAGGTATTTTTAAACCTAATCGCTAACGGTATCAAATTTAATACTAAACCCAAACCTTTAATTAAAATTATGGCTACGCAAAAAAACAATTACTGGTTATTCAACGTGCAAGATAACGGTATTGGTATCGATTTACAAGCTGATAAAGATATTTTTAACATTTTTAAACGCGGGTCAAACGCCAATGACTTCCCTGGCACAGGCGTTGGTCTGGCTATTTGCAAAAAAATAATTATGGCGCATTTCGGTCAAATCTGGGCCGAGTCCAAGCCAGGTTTGGGCAGCACATTTTACTTTACCCTGCCGATTAAATAAACGCCAATCTAAACGAACGAACGAACGAACTAAAAAGGATTGCTTAAAGTCGTGTGTAAATTAGCCACAGCGTCTGATGGAACTTTAGCTTTTAATTCATTGGCAATGGCTATTATAGCTGGCAAATCAGGATTATTGGGGTCTAGCTGGGTAGCCAGTTTAATGCAGTCTAGAGCACCAGAATAACCTCTGGGGTTGCCGTTAGCGTCAGCGGTTTGGCGTGCTTCGTTGCTACCATATATAGCTAAGGCGGCCTCAGCGTCAGACCCATTATAGGCTTTGCCTATACCGTTATAGCCAATATCTTTAGCTGCTGCAGCTAATTCAACAAGAGCTAAATCTCTGAATAACTTAGCCGACAGGGCTGGTTCTACATGGCCTAATTTAGCGATCCAGTTTTGATTTTTTTGAATTAATTTAGCGGCCTCGCCAGGATGGAGGTAAGCCAAATTTTCTAATTTATTAAATATAGCGTTGACATCGTGTTTACCATTTATTTTGTTATTAATAATATCGGTAACGTTGCTCTCTTCTTTAGCTAAGCCGTTGATTTCAGATTGTGTTACGACCTTGCCGTCGACTGTCTGACCTAGTTCAAGTTTAGCCACCTTTTGGGCTGTCTGTAATTTGTTCTGCGCTAGCATTAAATACCGCATGGCTCGGCCACCAAAATCTAAGTTATAGCCAGGCAGTAGATACTGCGGTGTTTTGGCACCAGGAACAAGACTGCCGTGCTTTAATAAAGATTCACCGTAAGCCGCGTCGACAATACTTTGTTGTCTTAGTACATCAAGGTCATTCGACTGATTGGCGTTTAATTCTTGGACCTCAAGGTTTACAGCCGGTAAACTGGTATCACCTAAAGACTTAAAAGCGTTTATGCTATTTTGCATAGACGAATAAGTCCTATCAGCGGCATCGGTTTTTAGACTAGCGATGGCGTCGTTTTTCTGGCTGATTTGGCCATCACCTTCAATTAGATTATAAACGCGACCTATCGCCCAAGCGCCACCAACCAAACTGGCTCGAACCATATTGCTTTCAGTTGGGATTAAAAAGGCTGCTCCCATTAAAACCGAGTCTAAAGTCGTCGGTCTAAGCAGTTTAGAAAATTCCTGTTGCGAACTTTTTGGCAACAGTTTATCAGCTATAATACTGCCAGCTATACCAGCGCCAGCTAGAGTAATACGGCTGCCCCAGGTTGGTCCGGCAAAGGCAGCCGGGAGCAACAGACCATTATAAAGAGCACTGGCCTCTTGATGGTCTTTATGAAATACGAGTCTATCGATGTAATCATCGGCTGTCATAGCCAAGCCAGCAAAAGCCGCTCCTTTAATAAAATTACCAGCCAGACCCTTAATTGATGAAGCGCCCAAAAAGCTGGTCGAGTCTTTAAAGCCACCAGCTAAACTGTCAGCTTCAACTTTAAGGTCAACACGTGACTTTAAGGCGGCCAACTCATCTTTGGTGAACATATCAGGTACGAGTTTACTGGAATCATTGATCAACTTAAGCTGTTTAGCTGCACTATCAGCGTTGGTAAAATTCATGTCATTTAACAAGGTTAACTTAGTATCTAACAAGTCAACCCTGGCAGCCTGTTCAGCTGTCAATTCATCGGGGCTAATCTGTTTAAGATTTAAAATCTCATTATTGGTACCAGCCTTTATATTATTGATGGTTTTATCAAGTTCAGCTATCTTAGACGTAACAGTCGTAAATTTAGCCTTGGTAAATACTTTGGGGTTGAGTTTTTCTTGCACGTAGCTAGCAGCGTCATTTACCTTGCCACCTTCTTTAGTGTGGTTTACAGTAAAATCGACGACTTTATTAAGCGTCCAGGGCAATGGGCCAGCCCCTAAAACACCGCCAACGCCACCAGCGAACAGATTACCGGCATAACTTGTTCGTGGTACCAATGATGCATTTAATAAAGCGTTGGCAACGCTAAACTGCTTCTGTTGAGCCTGGTTTGATCCAGAATCGGCCGTATGTGGCTGGGGCGCGCTCCAACCAGGTGACGATATCCTTGGTTTCCAGGCTGGTCCGTTACTGCTATCACCATTTTGATTAGGATTATAGGGTGCCGCTGCTTGACTGCCGTCACCACCTTGTGGTATTACAGAGTTAGCAGGATTATTAGACGAACTAGAAGTTCCAGCAGATGCTGCCCCACTTTTATGAAAAAAGCCAGGCGCTACTTGTCCATAATTACCTCGCCACGAGGCTCCAGACGGGTCTATTATGCCCTGGTTGTAACGGTTAAAACCGTTATTAGGCGGAACCGTTTGATTACTACCAGTTGTATTATCACCAGCAGAGACAACAGGTTTATTAAAAAAGCCAGGTGCCACCTGACCATAATTATTTCGCCACGAAGCTCCAGATGGGTCTATGACGCCAGTATTACCGTTATTACCGGAGTGTTCGCGCAAATAAGCACCAACATTGCCAGCTGGAGCAATTGGCGCTGATACTGGCGCAACCGATGCTGGCGGTGAAACGGTAGCATCTGGTGCTGATACTGGCGCAACCGACGCTGGCGACACGGGAGCATCGGTTGGAGTAACTGGAGCGACCGACGCAACTGGCGATACGGGAACCTCGGGAGTAACTGGAGCTGCTGCTGACGATGCTGGAGCGACTGGCGCCTCTGGAGTAACTGGAGCAACCGACGCAACTGGCGATACGGGAACCTCAAGGGTAACTGGAGCTGCTGCTGACGATGCCGGCGCTTCTGGTGGGGTAACTGGAGCTGCTGGCGATACTGGAACCTCAGGATTAGCAGGTGCCGAAACATTGCCATCACCAACTGATTGGCTAGGTGTTTGGTTTGAGCTAGCATCATTACTACTTAAATTGCTGGCACTAGATAACGAATATAATTCTTGAGCGACTTTGGCGCTGGGCTTAGTATTTTTTTCCACCGTATATTTTACGTTATTAAAGTATAACCATTCTTCCATCGACTCTTTCATAAATTAAAATTACACTCCAAAGAATTTGTAAAATATAGAATTTAAAATTATTATAATTATTTTGTAATTTAAGTGAATGCGTAAAAATACTAATAAATTAAAAAATTAATCTCAAAAGAATATTTTTAGCGGTCGAAAACATAGTGATTCATATTACCCAATAACCAAGCACCGGTAATATAGCTCAACCGCACGCCGACACTTTCAGCTGGCAACATCATAGCTGCCCCAACGAGTAAAGACGAACACACCGTAGGTTTAAAAAATCTTGAATACTGCGGAACTTCTGACCCTTGCGGCAATATGTGTTCCAAACCGATACTGGATACAGACCCGACTAAACCCCAGGTTACTAAACTCGACATATTGGGCGCTGACATTGCAATAGGCAAGAATAGACCATTAAACAGCCAGTTAGCGTCGTGCTGGTTTTTATGCGTCAACAACCTGTCTAGATAATCATTGGCCGAAATGGCCAGACCAGCAATAGCAGCACCTTTGATAAACTCACCAGCAAGCTCAGGGACGCTTGAAACGCCAAAAATATCGCTATGATTACTTATAAAATCATTGGGTTTCACTAGTTGCGGTGAATTTAACCAATCGTCGAGTTTACTGCCAAAATCGTTATTAAAGTAGTGTTTAAAGGAAAAGAATGAATCTTCAACGTTAGCCACTTTACCATCTTTCAAGCCAGCGGCAAAACGGCTTGAATATTGCTTAAAGTCATCCAAAACGTCGCCTTTAGTATCCAAACTTCCATCGGTTCTGGTTTGGGTCTGTGGCTCAGGCCTAGATTTACTATGGGTAAAATTTTCAAATGTACTTTTTCCATCAGTATATAACTTACCAATCTTAGAATTATCGCCTAATTGGCTAAGTTTTTTGTCGATTACCTTGCCAACGTAGGGAATCGGGCCACCGCCCAATAAACCACCGATTCCACCATAAATTAATAACTTGGTGTAATCTATAGGTTGGTCTAGTCCGGTTGCACTATTGTTACTTTGACTTATATCGGCTTTATTACCAAGTTTACTGATATTATTCCAGTCGATACTACCAGGATCCCATTGGCTATTATGCACGGGTTCGTGCGTAATATCGGTTGAATAACCGTTATTAGTAGAATTATTAAAAGTTGAAAAATTTGGCGTAACAGGTAATGTATCAGAGTTAGAATTGTTAGGGTTTAGGGCTCCGCCTTGAATAGACTTTTCATTACTAGAATAGCCTAAATTGCCTATACCCGACGAATTTAATTTATTTATTGTTTTAGTTAGTTGCTCGATAGACGAGTCGTTGCCAGTTAAGTTACTGAGATCTTGTTCTATTCCAGCCATTAGCTGTTCTCCAGAATTATGAATTTAAATTTTGACAGATTTTTCGAGGGTTTTGACTTATAATTAAAATAATATCTGAGTAGAAATTAATTTAAAAGCGTAAAAACCGTAAATAATAAAATTAATTTCATTATCTAAAAGGATTGATTAAATGTTTTCACGAATATTCATTTTTTGCTCAATTTTATTGCTGGGCTTATGTATTACGACAAAATTCGCTTATAGTACCAATGAAGGAGGTCAAACAATGGGAAAAGCCGCTTTTGCTGCAGGTTGTTTTTGGGGTGTGGAAGAACGATTTAGAACACTAAAAGGTGTTATTTCGACTAAAGTTGGTTACTGTGGGGGGAATTACCCTAATCCAGATTATCAAACCGTTTGTACCGGGACGACGAACCACGCCGAGACCGTAGAAATCGAATACGACCCTAAAATAATTTCGTACAACGAACTACTCAAAGTATTCTGGACAAATCACGACCCGACCACACCTAATCGCCAAGGACCCGACTTTGGAACGCAGTACCGGTCGATTATCTTTTATTTTAACAAAGACCAAGAAAAACTAGCCCAAGAATCTAAAGTAAAAATGGCCAAATCATTTAAAAGCCCTATTGTAACGGAAATTTTGCCCATGGGTGAATTTTATGACGCCGAAGAGTACCACCAAAAATATTTACTAAAACACGGTCAAAACGTCTGTCACTGATAGAATTTTAATAAAGTTTCAACATACGTTCAAACCGTCTTGCGGTAAACTTAAAAGTAAAACAAGGTATACCGCCATTGACTTTTGGCCAAAGCCTTAAGCTGGGGTCAAAAATTATTGAATTTTTACCAAAGCACAATAGAACGAGGAAAACAATTTATTAATTCTTAGACGATAAATTTAAACTAGTTTTGCGATAAAGAATAAATACTTATCTGGGCAGCTAGATTTTTGGCAATTTCAATAAATTTCTTCGACACCATATGGTCTGGGTCACCATAAACCAAAGGCTTACCATCGTCACAAGCTTGGCGCAATTCTGTGGCTATCGGAATTTCGCCTAAAAAAGGTACACCTTCTTCTTGGGCCAGTTTGCGTCCGCCACCGTGCCCGAAAATTTCGTACCTTTCAGTACTGCCTGGGGGCGTGAAATAACTCATATTTTCAATAAAGCCTAAAATTGGTACATTCATTTGTTTAAACATACTAAGGCCCTTTCGTCCGTCTAGCAGAGCTACTTCTTGAGGTGTCGTAACGATAACACCACCGGATAATTGCGTTGCCTGAACCATAGTCAACTGAGCGTCACCAGTGCCTGGCGGCATATCGATAATCAAATAATCGAGTTCGCCCCATTCAACGTCACGTAAAAACTGGCGGATAGCCTTATCGAGCATCGGACCACGCCAGATAACCGGTGTGTCTTTAGCGACAAAAAAGGCCATAGAGATACATTTAACACCACAGTTTTGAGCCGGAATAATTTTATTGTCGTTAGCCGTCGGCTTATAATCGTCTACGCCTAACATTAACGGTGAATTAGGTCCGGTTATATCAGAGTCTAAAACGCCGACTTTGGCGCCCAAATGAGCCAAGGCACAGGCGATGTTTATAGCTGTGGTAGTTTTACCAACGCCGCCTTTACCTGACGTTACAGCAATGATATGCTTAATTCCAACAATAGGCTCTTTATCGTTAATTTTAGGCGCATTGCTAACATTGGCGGTAGTATTAATAGTAATCTCGCCAACGTCACCAATAGCTTTGAGAGCGTCTTTACAATCAGCTTCTATTTTTTCTTTTAAAGGGCAAGCTGGTGTTGTCAGAGTAAGCGTAAAACTGATATCGTTTTTATTAATTTCTATATTTGATACCATTCCTAAAGATACGATATCTCTATTTAAGTCAGGGTCCATAACTTTGCTTAAAGCTTCATTGACGCTGGCAACGCTGACTTTATTTTTTTCACTGGCAAACATATTCATCCTCTTTTACAGAAACATATACAATTTTACTGGTTTTCAGATCCTATCGTTTCGGGTAATAACTTTTCACTCCAAGCTCGATAGCCACCTTTCATAGATAGAACGTTATTATACCCCATTTCTTGTAAATTATAAGCAGCCAAGGCCGAACGGTAGCCACCACCGCAATATAACACGATACAATCGTCATGATTAGGGACCAAAGTTTCAATATCGCGCTCTATTATCCCCTTACTTAAATGAACGGCGTTAACAGCGTGAGCCTTTTCCCATTCGCTATCTTCCCTAACGTCGATAAAGTGAAAGTTATCATTGTGGTTGAACTTTATCATTACTTCTTCCGGGGTAATTTCTTTTATAAAAGGTTTGACCTTGTCGACTATTTTTAAAAAGCCAGGCGAGTGTTTCATTAGTTTATCCCAACTACAGGTACTATTTTATTTTAACAAAGATAGCGTACATTTTTTAAGCCTTTAATGTTTTATACATTTATTTAAGCAAACTAACTTAAAACCGTTGTAAAGAACCAATCTTTATTAGATTATTGTTTAGATTTTAGCAAAATCAAATTTTCAATGTGATAATTATGATCAATATATGATTGTGTCACACTGTGCTTTCACAAAGGAAGGATTACAAAATATGCTATTTAACAGAGAAATTAGGCAAATTGAATTATTCGGCTCGCTGGTTCCCGAACCAAGGATATTAATCGATTTTTTAGGTTTTGAAAAACACGTCGTTCAAATCCGTGGTCGCCGTGGCGTTAGCATATCGCCGTTATGGTACGACCATGCCGCCTATTTTTCTATCGATTTGCCACCCGAAAAACTCTATGGAAATGGCTGTACAGTTGAAGTACCCAATTTTGTAAAAGCTTTGGATTACGAATTAGAAATTGGCTGCCTGGTCACCAAAAAGGCGATGCTGAAATCTTTGCCGCAAGCCGTCGAATTTTTCAAGGAAAACTGCCTATTAACAATTTTGAACGACTGGTCCGCCAGAGACATTCAAAAGAAAGACATGGAAGGTTTGGGGCCGGCTAACAGTAAATTTATAATTGGCAAAAGTATCGGTCCAAAATTCG
>JAJYFO010000291.1 GCA_021785395.1 bacterium
AAATAAGCCGATAACCGGAACGGTTAGGGTTAAATTGCCAAGCAGTCCACCGATTTCAAGGTTGCTCGAATCAAAAGAAGACGTATAGTTTTTAACATAAAGGCTAGCCTTGTCGCTAAAACCATAGGTTAAGACGGTTACATTATATTTGGGCGCATTTAGGTTATTTAGTCTTTCTTCAAAATCTTGACCGTAGCTAGTGTCTTTATTTAAAATGGCAAATTTGTCTGGTTTTTTGCTGGCAAGCAGATTTTCAAACAATTTAAATTTGCTGTTTACATAATTTTCCATAGTCTTGTGAAAGTCAAGATGGTCTTGCGTTATATTGGTCAGACAGGCTATGTTGAAGTCAAGAAAGCTGACACGGTCAAGGCTTAAGGCATGGCTTGAAACTTCCATGGCTACATTTTTAACCCCGTCATCGAGTTGTCGCTTGAGGATTAAATTGAGTTCGGGAGGGTTTGGTGTTGTAAAATTTAAAAACTCATAATTGCTTGAATTAGGCCATCTGGCGCCTAGAGTACCAATTATGCCAAGGTCGTCGACTAGTTTTTCTAGCAAATGCGTCGTCGTTGTTTTTCCGTTTGTGCCAGTTATGCCGATAAGGTTAAGTTTTTGGTCGGGCATTTCATAAAAAATGGAGCTAAATAAGGCCAAAGCTAGCCTTGTATTTTTTACGACGATCAACGGAACATTGTTATTTAATTTTAACTTTGTCTCGCTTACTATACTAGTTGCTCCGCTTTTAATGGCGTTTTCTATAAAGCTGTTGCCGTCAACGTGTTGCCCAGTCAAGCCAAAAAAGGCAAAGCCTGGGGCTACTTTTCGTGAATCATAGGCTATTCCAGCTAATGGTACCTGGTCTAAATTACTTGAACCGCCCAAAATCTCATAGTCTAAGTTATGCTCTTTAAGCTTGTCTATGTAATAGGTTAAGGGTTTATAATTTAAATTTTGGGCTGTATTCACGAATTTGATGGTTAGTTTATCGGATACACGCTTACTAACTTGCGGCCACGGGACATTTCAAACATAACTTGTCCTTCGGTCAAGGAAAACAAGGTATCGTCGCCTCCGCGGTCAACGTTTTTACCCGGATGAATTTTTGTGCCTCGTTGGCGTACCAACACTTGGCCAATTTTTACAAATTGTGACCCATAGCATTTAACGCCTAATTTTTTAGGTTGACTATCCCTTCCGTTTCTTGTCGAGCCGGCGCCCTTCTTATGTGCCATTGATTACCTCTTGGAATGTGGTTAAACCGAAATCTTTTCTATTAATACCCTTGTTAAAAGTTGGCGGTGGCCTTGTTTTTTACGCGTTCCTTTTTTAGGTTTTTGTTTGTAGACGATTATTTTGGGGCTGAGTTTATGGCTAAGAACCTGACCTTGGACTTTGGCATTGGCCAAGTAAGGCGTACCAAACTCACAGCCACCTTCTTTGGTAACCATCAAAACTTTGTCAAAAGTTAGTTTCGACCCGACTTCCTTATCTTCCATAAAGTCGAAATCAAAAAACCTTCCTTCACTTACTTCGTATTGCCTGCCACAGGCTTCAAGAATAGCAATCACAACTTACTCCTTGCTCACAGTTTAATGTTTATGACTAAAATCATAAAGCAATATCATTCAAATATCTATATTATGGCCTTTAATTATTTACACTATGCAACAAAATTAAGAATAATTTAAACTTTCGAACTTAATTTGACCTGTTTTCTGCTCTTGGCAATAATGTTGTGCTAGTTAGTGGTAGAAACTAGATAAATTTTGGGGTGATTAACAAAACCCTAAAACGGCAACGTCTTTTTTAGAATTTAATTTTAAAGTATTTTTCAAAATCTTCTTTATCTAATTGGGCTTCTTGGCTAAAACTATATCGCTCAACTCTAAAGCTTTGGCGCATTGATTTGTTTCGAGGTATAAGCTAGCAGCGTTACACAAGTAGTTTTGACCCATAACGCCTTTAGTTATTAAGCCAGCACTTTTAAGGTCATTGATTTCCAAGTCTTGGCGCTTACTAAATTTCCAGAATTCTAATCTGTTCAAGTATAAATTGGCATTCTGAGGGTCGATTTCAATGGCTTGGTTAAGGTCATCGATAGCTTTGGAAAAATTGGAAAATCCGTACGCGTTGGCTCGTAACTGCAAAAATGACTTGTGTTGGCTGGTTTAAGTTCTAAAATTTTATTTAGAATTGTATATAAATTATGCTAAAAGCTTAGCATGTAAGCACCATTGCACATGTGTATTTTTGCCTTATTTTTTTTGAATCTATTTTTATCATGGCAAATTGATTATGATCCGTAGACTATAGATTTATATAAGCAAATTTTAATTACTTTCTATTTTACACAAGGAAATACATCGAGCAATATCCTGAACCAGACTTTAAAATTGTGGTAATTCAGAATTTAGTCAACAATTACAGATGGTTTTAAATAATAATTTAAATGAAGCGCAAGACGCTGAAATAAAGCAAAAAAAACATAGCTCAACGCCAAGTGAGCACTTGATTCATTTGCTTAATATTGGCTGGGAGCCCAAAAGCCCACTAATTGTTAAATATGTTATGGCCAATAACCTCGAGCAAGAGCTAAATAA
>JAJYFO010000007.1:0-19555 GCA_021785395.1 bacterium
ATTATATTTATTGGCAAGTTCTAATACGTCATTAAAGCTTGCAACCAATTTTTTATCGAGACTTTCACGAACCATAGATAAATCCCAATAATAATTATTTAAATTCTGAACCCATTCAAAATATGATACTATAACACCGCCAGCGTTAGCTAATATATCAGGAATAACGGTTATACCCTTATCATTCAAAATTTCATCAGCTGCGCTTGTAGTACAGTCATTAGCGCCTTCAACGAGTATTTTTGCCTTAATATTAGCAGCATTATCTATTGTTATGGCGTTTTCTAGAGCGCTTGGAATTAAAATATCACAGTCAGATTCAAGCAATTGAGCGTTAGTCATTTTTTCGCAGTCTTTATAACCGTCAAGATTTTTGTGTTTTTGATAATACTCATAAGCCTTGTCAAGGTCCAATCCGTTTTTGTTGTAAATAGCCCCCATCGAAGTTGAAACTCCGACTACCTTAGCTTTCAATTCACTTTCAATAAGTTTAGAGCCAAAATAGGCCAGATTCCCGAAACCTTGAAATACCACTTTAGACTTGCTCAAATCGACGTTTTTAGCTTTGCAAATTTGTCTTACAGCTATCATTACACCGCGCCCGGTCGCTTCGTCACGCCCTAGACTTCCGCCCAATTCAATCGGCTTACCCGTTACAACACCGTAGTGCTTACCACGGCTGCGCGAGTATTCATCAACGATCCAAGCCATAATTTGGCTTGTGGTATTGACGTCAGGAGCTGGGATGTCTTTAAGCGGTCCAATGTTATCGGCGATCAAATTAGTAAAATTGCGCGTCAAATACTCTAGTTCTCTTAAAGATAATTCTTTAGGGTTACAAGCGATCCCACCTTTGCCGCCACCAAAAGGTATATTAGCCAAACTGGTTTTTAAACTCATTAAATGAGCCAAAATTCTTGCCTCGCTAAGGGTAACGCTGGGGTGAAAGCGCAAACCTCCCTTATAGGGTCCTCTAGCATCATTATGCTGTACTCTAAAGCCCGTAAACGTTTTAAACTTTCCATTGTCAAGCCTGATAGGAATTTCTACCGTTATTTCACGTTGTGGCATAAGCAGCGATTCTAAAATCTCCTGATTATTGTCAAGGTTGTTTTTAAGTATAAATTCATTGGCCATTTTGGTGTATTTCACAACCGACGTCGTATCGAGAACATTTTCTGTTATTGTAGGCATAATTTAAACATCATTTTTTAAGTAATAATTACACTGGGACTAATTAATTTGATTTTTATAATACTAGCATAAAGCTTCTAACGTATAGAAAAATTAACGTCAAAATCCAATAATTTAATAACTAATTAAACTTTGCCAAAAAATATATTTTCTTTTACTTATATCAGTTCAAATTACTTTTACTTAAAAGTTCAATTTTAAGATTGCGCCTGGCTAATTCATTAAAAAACGCCTTAGCCGGAATAATTGCTTCGGGCGGCAAGACTCCAGTAAATTCGACTGTTTTATTTTTTATGAATTGAGCCACTATTGAAGGCGGAACACCAGTATTAATGGCTCCTGCTGAAAATTTATTATTAGATTCAGCAAATAATTTAATAACATATTCAACCGGTATATTATCACTAATACCATTCATTTCAACCTGGACAATTTCTATATCAGGTATAAACTCATCGTTTGTAGCAAGTTTCCCTATTAATGATTTTAAAACCGGCCTTAAGTCTAACTCATTACCACCTGATATCTTTAACTTATCGGTCAGGCCTAATTCAATTAAAAACTTAAATTTATCATGTATTTCAGAAGGTAAAGCCAGGCTAAAAGACAAATTCTCAACTTCTTTGCTAGACAAATAATCTGGCAAAGTGGCCAATTCAGAATGTAAAGTATAAATACCTGGAATTTTACCAATCGGTTTACCAAAATCTATCAGCCTTTCAGCCGTCAGGCCATTAATTTCCGAAAGTTTCTTATTATTAAATATCATAGCCGGTTTACAGTATTCATCCAAGATAGTATCAACCGAATATGGTATCAATAAAATGCTTTTATTTTCACTCAATAATTTAGCACCATCACTTATGATTACGTCTTTGACCTTGGTAAATTTACAAGCCAAATAAGCTACCATAATATTGGTTATACCAGGAGCTGCTCCCATCCCTAAAATAGCCATTAATTTTTTTTGCCTAAATTTGTCGTCAAGTTTCATTTGCAAAAGCGTTGTATGAAATAATCCACCTAAATCCATGTAATGACAATTAGCAGAAAGGCACGCTTCCATCACCTTTAAATTAAATTCATAAGGTGTCGAATTGATTACGAGATATGCACTAGATAATAATTCAACCAATTCGTTTTCATCGACCAAGTTACATTTCTTAACGTTAAGCCTGTCGGTATTATAATAACTCGCCAATTTTTCTGCCATGGGTAAATTTATATCACTTAAAACGACGTTCGCAAAATCACTGTAGTTTATCAAGTCATCGACGATAACTTGTCCCATCTGACCACAGCCACCTAAAACCACGACAGTATCAGCTTTATTCAACATAGGGTAAATATATTTCCTAGATTAATACAATTTTTAAATAAGAATATTATTTTATCTTAATTATAGATTTTTTTAAACCTTTTAGAATTATCTACATGTGGATTAATCATGTTTCATTAAACAATTTTCGAAATTATACTGAAGTTCAATTAGACTTGAACCCCAAAATCAACTTATTTGTTGGTCAAAATGCCCAGGGCAAAAGTAATTTTCTCGAATCGGTAGAACTAATGTCGCTTGGCAAGTCGACAAGGTCTGCCAATGATATGGATTTAATTATGCACAATAAGACTGGTCTTATAATCGAAGCCGAATTTCAAGACGAACCGTGGGCTAAAAATATCAAAATATCGTTTACCAAGCAAAGTAACGAAAAAATTGCCAAATCATTTATTGTCAACAGCTTTGAACATAAAACTCGCAAATCAGTTTTAGGTCATTTACTATGTGTGAGTTTCAAAAGCCAGGACTTAAATTTAACGCAAAGTTCACCCAAATACAGGCGTGACTGGCTCGACAATATTGCCTGTTTAATTTCTATCCCATACTTAGAAACTTTAATAAATCTAGACAAACTCTTAAAGCAAAAAAACGCCCTGTTACGCAATTTTAACCACGGCATAAAAGCCTCGTTCAACGACAATCTAGATATTTACAATCAACAGATAAGCCTAGTTGGCGCCAAAATAATCAAATTCCGCTTAAAAACCCTAAGTAGAATCCATGAATACGCCAAAGCCAATTTACTTGATATATCAAATAATGCAGATGATTTGGACGTCAATTATTTACTGACGTCAAATTCAGCCAAGAATACTTACAACGAGTTATTACAAATACCCCAAGAAGATATAGCCCAATTACTAATGAACGATTTAACAAGTATCAGGCCTTTAGAGATTTTGCGAAAACAGAGTTTAATCGGTCCACAACGCCACGATATCGATTTCATGGTCAACGCTAAATCGGCTAAAGGCTTTGCCAGCCAAGGTCAACAACGCAGCCTTGTCTTGGCCTTAAAACTGGCCGAATTACAACTATTAGAAGATAAGTTTAACCAAAAACCCGTACTGCTTCTAGACGACGTTTTAGCCGAGCTTGATAACCAGCGTCAAGAACAACTCCTGCGCAAAATTAGCCTTGGTTCTCAAGCTATTATAACTACCGTAAGCGTTGATTACCTACCCCCATATTTATTTAAAAATGCCAATATTTTTAATGTTGTAGGTGGACAAATTCAAAAAAGTTAATACTTTAAATTTATTATTTTATTCAATGTATAGGGTATATTACATAATAGATTAAAATTTTAGCAAAGGTGTCAGTCGTGACCAATGATATTAATGGTTCAAATAAAGTTTGCCTAGAATGCAACCGTCAATTTACCGGTATTATTAGTGCCTGTCCGCACGACGGAACGGCTCTAGTTGACCTGGTAAAAGACCCTATGTTAGGACAGGTTCTGGCCAATAATTATGAAATACTTTCGATAATTGGCCATGGCGGCATGGGCATTGTCTATAAAGCCAAACATCTACTGATGGGTCGCTATGTAGCTATCAAAATGCTTCAGGCTAGTTTAGTGTCCAACGCTATTAACTATAAACGTCTTCAACAAGAAGGAAAAGCTACCAGCAGGCTCAACCATCCTAATGTGATTACAGTCTACGATTTTGATATTGCGCCAACCGGACAACCATATATCGTCATGGACTTTTTGTCGGGGATAGGCTTGAGTGATATTATTAAAAAAAATGGCCATATAAGCGTCGAAAGAACCCTAAATATAATTATGCAATGCTGTGACGGGTTGAGCCACGCGCATAAGCAAGGGGTAGTTCATCGCGATTTAAAGCCGACCAATATCATGCTTTTAGACAATGATGATGGTGAAGACAAAGTGAAAATAGTCGACTTTGGCGTCGCCAAAATTGTTAATGAATCGAGCGAAGAATCTCAGCGGTTGACCAAGGTTGGTGAAATATGCGGTTCGCCAGTATATATGAGTCCTGAACAGTGTCAAGGACTTGAACTTGATAGACGCAGTGATATTTATTCTTTAGGAATTGTTCTATTTGAATCCTTAACGGGCGAGTTACCATTTTTTGGTAAAACAACGATGGAAACGATGTCTATGCATTTAAATATGCCACCACCTAAATTATCCGAGATAAGGCCGGACTTATACATTCCAGAACGCATTGAACATGTAATAGGAAGAGCCTTAGCCAAAAACAAAGAAGACCGCTACCAAAACATGGATGAATTTAAAATGGCCTTAGAAACTTCGATTCCAAGGCCTTCTAGGAGTTCAATATTAAGGACAACCAACGAAGCTACCGATGAACTAGCAACGCAAGAGACTCAACCCAAGTCAAAAAAATTAGTATACGTAATTATTGGCCTTAGCCTTACCCTAATTATCGGGGTATTTTTATTTTTCAGACTAACCGGGGCAGACCACAGCCCCAGCGTTAAACCTATACCTGCCCAGAGCGAGAAAAACCAAAGCCAAAGCCTTAAACCTATGCCAGCTCAAAACGGGGCAGATCAAAGCTCCAGCGTTAAACCTATACCAACCCAAAACGTTAATAAGAAAAACCAGGCTGAGGGAAATTCTAAAATACCGTTAATTAAAAATATTCCGACCAAAATCGAACCGCCAATAATCAAACCCGATACAACTAATAGTGTTAATACCACAAAAATTGTCAAACCTCAACAAATTATAGAAAAGTCACCAACGGCAAAAGCCAAACAATCAAGTCCACCCAAAACTCATATAAAACCACCCTACCAAAAATCTGAAAGCACAAGTACAAAGCCTAAACCTATCCTCACAAAGCCAATTCAAAAAAGCAACAACCAGGGTGGTGACCCGTTTTCGCGTTTATTAAAAGAGAGAAGTTATTAGTTCTAGTCTTTAAGAATGCTAACCATCTTTTTGACCAAAATCTCGCTTACCGGATTAGCCCAGTAAAAATCTTTTTTAAAAGCAGTTCCAATTATTAACGCATCAGCTACACCTGAAAAATCTGAGATATTATCGATATTCACCCCAGACCCAACGATAACCGGTATATTGACACTGTGCTTGACTTTCTCTACTTCTTTAACACTTGGGGCTATACCGGTGCTTTTTCCAGTTACGACAACTGCGTCACCTAAAAAAAATTCAACACTTTTGGCCGTATCGACTAAATTAACGTCATTGGTTATGGCGTGACTTGAATGTTTTTTTTTGATATCGGCAAAAACCTTAATTTTTTCGCCTTTAAGGTAAGCTCTTTGTTTAATTAATTTGTGAGCACAAGACTGGTGAAAACCTTCGTCACCGATATGAGCGTATACAAAGCCTTCGACCCTTATAAACCGTGCTTCGCAAGCTATGGCTACGGACAAAGCCTCAAGGTTAGCTCCAGCTAATAATTGCACACCTACTGGGAGCATCGTTTCGTATTTAATAGCGTTAACGATTACTGTCATAGCTGCTACCGTTTCACTGCCAACACTACCCAAACTATAAGGCAAATCGTGCATATTTTCGACAATAATTGCGTCACAACCACCATCTTTATAGTTTAATGCGTCAAATAAACTCGAAGCTAAAATCTGTGACATATCACCACTATAATTAGCTGAGCCAGGTAATGGTGGCACATGAACAACCCCAATAACACTACATTGCCTGCCGAACATATTTAATCCTCCTCAAATTCAAGTAAAACAGCCCGCAGCGGCGAAGCTTCCAACTCGATAAATTTCAATGGTGGCGCCACCAAAAAATATACTCCAGTATTAATATTTGTTAAATTCAAATTTTCTAACCAAAACATTTTATACCCAATTAATTTATGATGGGTTGGTAAATCCTTGGAATCGAATTTATCAACCGATGGCGAGTCTGTACCCACTAGAACAACTTCATGCTTATGCAATTCTTCAACTATAGATGGTGTTAGATAAGCAAAATTTTTATCAAAAATAGTAACATTTTGATTTACTGAACTTTTTATAAGCACCCTATTTGGAACTGTTTTGAAAGTATTTAATTTATCTAGGAATAGATCAAAGGATATTTCATTGTAAACTTGCCCTAAATCCAGGACTAAAACTTCACCGATAAAAGGCTCTAATGGCATTTGGCCAACGTTATTATAATTATCTTCGGTTGAACCAATAATGTGGGAATATGCGTCAACATGGGTTCCCACATGCGGGCTCATAGTAAAACTAGTCAAATTCACGGTATCACAGTTTTTAATTTCCAGATTTAAATTAAAACTAAAGGGACAATCACCCGGGAATTGAGAAGTTTTAGAACTGACTGACTGAGATATATCAATTATTCTATATTTTTTTTTAAAAAATGGTATCATGCTATTTAAAAATAAAATTGCGTATTAATATGACTTAAATTATTTTCTGTGTAATTTAATGCAAGTATTTTACCATAGTCAAGCCTCTTTAAAACACGGTCCAATATCATTTCCATATATTGTTTATTAAAACCACTGGCTAGTTTAATCAAAATACCCAAATTAGTATGGTTAAACTCCAATCCAATCGCTAAAAGTCCATCAGCGCCTTCTTTAGCGATTACTTCGGTCTTGCAACCGTCTAATTGAGAACCAGCCATAAGACTTGAGTCCAAACGACCAGAACCACCAATAATAAAGGGATACTGCTTCATCAAATAAGCGATTCTAGTTACTAAAGGCTTATATTGAGCCATACTTGGCTTTATAACTTTACCAAAACTAGCTAAGTACATATACCAGCTGGCAATATCGAAGGCAGAAAGGGCATAGTTCGGCAAATTACAACCATCAATCGTGTTATTATCATCAAAATCTGGACTCAGACCTTTGAGTATCTCTTTTAGATTATCGTACAAAGGTAAATTCGGGTCTAAGTAACCGTTTAGGTTCAAAGCTTGAGCCGCCAACAAATGTCCCAAATGTTTACCGCTACAATTGTGATAGATTGGGCTAGCCATTGTATTTTTATTGTCTTTAGGGGTCACCTGCGGGCATTTTAAACTATCAGGACTAAGCTTAGTTAACGCTAAAATCTCATCAATTAATCGTAAATGGACATCGTTAGCGCTGTGACTAGCCATCATCAACGCCAGGTGTTCTTCTTTGAGCATAGGGTAATGGCTTGTCAATACATCGTATATACCCATAAGTTGACAAGACTTTAAAAGCGACCTTGTCCATAAACTCGTTTTAGGGTCACCGACAGAGAATAAAACATTACTTAAATTTTGACTAAAATTATAATTTACTACGGTTAGTAATCCATATACGGTTACTTCGGTCTTGAAGCTGCGTTGGACTGAAAATAGGGGCTGCCAAGGTGGATTCTGCATTATTTTAAAAAGTTATAATAGGGAAATAATTCAATTTAAACACATTATATAAAAAAATGATGGATAATTTACCTAAACCACTTGGATCCTACAGCCACTATAAAATTATTGACAAATTTGTATATATTGCCGGTCAAGGTAGTCGCGACTATATAACAAACCAAGAGGCCGGAATAACAATTGACGAGAGTGGTAAGTTAATCACCTACGACATAAAAGCCCAGACAAGAGGTTGTTTAGACAACTTAAAACGCGTACTGGAAAAAATCAACCTCAGCCTTGAAAACGTAGTCGACGTGACCGTATTTTTAAAAAACATGGACGATTTTAAAGATTATAACGACGTTTACGCCCAATACTTTGATTTTCTAAACCCACCGACCAGAACCACAATCGGCGTTTTAGACTTGCCTGGGCGCAATTTCATCGAAATAAAAGCTATCGCTTACATTGAGGATAAACAATCATGAATATGACACTACAAAGCCTTGAACTCAAACATTTTATCAACGGTGGTTATTCTAAATCTAAATCTAACCAAACTTTTGACGATATTAACCCGGCCAACAATAAAACTATTGCCAAAGTTTCTCTAGGCGACGCAAGCGATATCGATACGGCCGTTGCCTGTGGCAAAGAATCTTTTGAGAAAGGCGCCTGGTCAAAGTTGTCGTTTACTGAGCGTGCTAACGTGTTATATAAAATCGGTGACTTGATCCTCGAAAACAAACGTGACTTAGCCATGGCTGAAACCACGGATACAGGTAAACCCATAAATTTAAGTCTAAACGTAGACATCGAAAGAAGTGCCCATAATTTTCATTTTTTTGCCAGATATCTAGCTTCTTTAAGTGGTTCTACCTACTTTAACAAAACCGATGAGTTGCATCTAACCCTACTCGAACCATTAGGCGTCGTTGGCTTAATTACCCCCTGGAACCTACCGCTCTACTTAAGTACCTGGAAAATTGCCCCGGCTCTGGCTATGGGAAATTCGATAGTACTTAAACCGGCCGAATGGACGCCTCATACAGCTACACTTTTGGGCGAAATAGTAAATAAAGCCAATTTACCACCAGGTGTTTTAAATATTGTCCACGGATTTGGTCCAGCTAGCGCTGGTGAGGCTTTAACCATACACCCTGATGTATCAGCCATTTCATTTACGGGTGAAACGTCTACCGGAAAAGCTATTATGAAAAACGCCAGCCAAACTTTAAAGAAACTATCGTTTGAACTTGGTGGCAAAGGCGCCAACATTATATTCAAGGACGCCAATTTAGACGAAGCTATACCAACAGCCTTAAAAGCGGCCTTTACCAATCAAGGACAGGTTTGCCTAGCTGGGTCAAGGCTATTTGTCGAAGCCGAAATTTACGATAAAGTCGTAACTAAACTAGTCGAATTAGCTAAACACATGGTTATTGGTGACCCATTACAAACTCAGACACAAATTGGCTCAGTAATAAGCCAAGAACATTGTAAAAAAGTTTTAGATTATATCGAGCTTGGCTGTAAAGAAGGCGATTTGCTGACTGGTGGCAAGACCTTAACTGGCATGGAGTCAGATAATTTTATCGAACCAACCATTTTTGGCAATTTGCGCAATGACAGTAGACTATGCCAGGAAGAAATCTTTGGCCCTGTCTTACCGATTATAAAATTTAACGACGAAGACAGTTTATTAGAAATGGTAAACTCGACTCCCTACGGATTATCAGCTTCTATCTGGAGTCTAAACGTCAACCGGTGCAATTATATAGCCAGATCCATCAAAGCTGGCATAATATGGGTCAATTCATGGTTTATACGTGAATTGGCGACCCCTTTTGGCGGACAAAAAATGTCAGGAATTGGCAGAGAAGGTGGGCGTTACAGTCTAGAATTTTTCTCGCAGGCTAAAAGTATTACTTATAAATATTCTAACGATTTTTAACCCCCACAAATATTAGGTAACTACCGTATGGACCTTAAACTTAAAAATAAAACAGCCCTGGTACTGGCTTCTTCTAAAGGAATTGGCAAAGCCATAAGTTATAACCTGGCCGCTAATGGAGCCAATTTATTTCTGGTTAGCCGGTCGCAAAATTTACTCGAAGAAATCAAAAATAATTTAACAACAAAATACGGTGTAACTGTCCACGTTAAATCAACTGACCTAGGCGTGGCCGAAAGCCGCGATGAACTCATAAAAGATATAAAAAAAAACGTCAGCAAACTTGATATTATAGTTCATAATACTGGTGGGCCAAAAGTTGGTCCAGTGCTTAATCTAGACGAAACAGACTTTCAAGATAGCTTTAATCGGCTATTTTTACCAGTGATTCATATCAACAAAGAATTTTTACCAAGCATGATTGATAATAAATTCGGCCGTATTCTATGCATTACTTCTTTAAGCGTCATCGAACCCATTGAGAATATGGCATTGTCTAATACAATCAGGTCAGCCATTACAGCCATGCTCAAAACTTTGGCCAATGAAGTTGCCAGCTTTAACATAACCGTCAACTGCATCGCTCCAGGCTGGGTCGAAACTGATAGAACCAAAGAGCTCCTAGAATCAAGAATTAAGTTATCTAAGCAGAGCAAAGAAGAATATTTACAGACTCACTTAAGTACAATACCAGCTAAACGCATGGGCAACGTCGATGAATTAGCCAGTCTGGCCACATTTTTATGCAGCGAACAAGCTTCTTATATAACCGGTTCAACAATTTGCGTAGATGGTGGCAAACGAAAATCGACTTATTAATTTATAGCTTCAATTAACAAGATAGTCAAAATCATGAGCTTGTTGAAGTATGTCCGACAAATAAATTTTGTTAAAAAATACGCTTTGCCTGCAAAAAACAATAACTGGCTTACATGACAATCAGCCTTGAAAAAAACAAGAATCAAATAAAAAAGTATCAATATCGATTTGTGAAAATTTTATAGGGAAATCAGGATGCAAAAACATTAAGACATCTCCAAACTTGAATTTATGCAGATGTGCAAGGAATTAATAAAGAATAAAAGACCGAAATATAATCGTCAAAATCAAAGAGCCGGTTTTAATGACAAACTGGCTCTTTAATAAATTTCAAACTACAACTAAATTTTTACTCAGAATCAGGAATTGGAGCTCCAGGAGGCAATGTAGGTGACGTTCTGGTATCACGTTCGTCTCTACCCGACGTATAATAACGCTCATCGATAATTGTAGGCTCAACCTGGAACATATTCATGTCGTGCGGACCTTCGACCCTATCAACTTCTTCGGGTAATTTTAACGATCCTGGTGTACCAGGCAATATTATTTCGGGGCGAACAGCCACAACCAATTCACTTTCATTCTTGTTAAAAGCTTTGGAACGATAAAGAGCCCCTAAAACTGGTACCTCACCTAGAATAGGAGTTTTAACGATTTGCCTACCAGCAGCAGCTGATACCATACCAGCTATAAATAATTCCTGGCCTGGTTTTAACTCGACAATAGTTTGTGACCGTCTGGTTGTAAACCCCGGGATTATAGTACCTGTAGCAGTTCCTGGGGGGTTAAAACCGATACTTTCATCAAGTATACGCTCTTCTGGTGAAACCTCTAGGTTAATTGACCCATTTTCCATAAGCATCGGTATAAAATTAAGCCTTAAACCAAACGGCTCGTACTGAATAGACGGAATAGCAGACCCTGCTACAGCTAATTGTTGGATGATCGGAATTTCACCGCCAGCCAAGAAAGCTGCCCTTTCTCCAGATAAACATGTAACAGTCGGCTGGGCTAAAATCCTAGCTCTATTCATGGCGATAATACCTTGAACGGAAGGATTAATACCAACTTTAAGCTTGTTACCCAGCGGTAATTGAGCGACCGAAGTAAATAAGTTAGCCAAACCAGTCGAGTTAAAGCTAGCACTGCCTGGTGAACCGAATAAAACAGCGTTCTGCAATAAAGCCGGAGCCACATTCAATACACCCAAACCCATACCAGTCACCTGAGGTAAGGTAGACGACACAAAGGCTAAAGGACCTGCCAAATAACCGCCAGCGCCCCCAGTTGGCAATAGCCCTAGAGCAGCCGGAACAGATGTTAAAAGGCCAGGCGAACCAATGGCGTTAGCACCAGGGTTGCCTAGATTAGATAAATTATTACCACCTATACCAAAGTTGAACGTACTGGTGGCTAGATTTACGCCTAACTGAACGCCTAACTCTCTAACAGCACTGGTATTCATTTCCATAAAAGTTACGTGCAAAACGACTAAAGGCACTTTGCGAACTTTAATCATGCTAACGACTCTGCCACCTTGACTCGAAATTACTTGAGCCTTAGCTATGTTATTGTTCAAGTTAGAAAAATAAGTATACTTGTCAACTGAAGCTATAGTTGATAGTAAGCCTTGCGTACCGCCACCACCACCTTGCATCCCAGCTCCCATTTCACCTATCATAGAGTTGTTACCAGCTTTGCTTACGTAACGGTTATTAGCGATGTCAATATTCATACCACGGTCGTCCATGAATACGTTAGCAGCGTTAAAAGCTCTAATAACAGATTCAGGGTAGTCTACGTCACCCAAAAGAATAACCCTATCTCCGCCAGCTATAGAAAAGGCTTTAACGATAATTCTAGGGTCAATTTCTCTTAAGGTTGACTGTAACTGAGAATAATCTCTATTTACCCTTAAATCCAGAGCCAAAACGTTTCCACCGTCGTCCCAAAGAACCATCGTAGCCGACCCAGGTGTTTTACCGAGCAGAACTAACTGATTTTCAGCTACTACAACTGGTTCAGCGATACCAGGCTGACTACAAGAAACACGTACGACTCTATTTTTCAACCTAAAGCTGCGCGATTGGCCTACTTTTAGTTCGATGATATTTGACACCTTAAACTCTTCCATATCTATAGCACCACTTACAACCGGTGGAATAGGTGTGGCTACCGGTGACCCAGACGAAGCCGTGCCTTGCGCCACAATTCGGTCAGCTGGCAACTGGGCCAACAAATCAGGAGAAAGAAGATTTAGCGAATTATTTTTTTGTTCAAATTCATAGGCCATGGCTATTTGTGCAAATGACTGGCTAATCATTAGCACTATCAAAACAATTAGCGTATAGGGTCGCATTTTCATAATTATTTCTATATCTCCTTAAGATCTTATAAACAATTGTCCGTGTACAATCAAGCTTTAATTATTATCAGGTATTGGGGCTCCAGCTGGCAATGTTGGCGAAGTTGGCTGCGTTCTTTCGTCACGTCCAGACGTATAATAGCGTTCATCTATTACGGTTGGTTCAACTGCAAACATATTCATGTCACGCGGTCCTTCAACCCTACCGATTTCTTCAGGCAGTTTCAACTGGCCAGGCGTTCCAGGTAATATAATTTCTGGTCGAATCGCCACGATAAGCTCACTTTCATTTTTACTAAAAGCTTTTGACCGGTACAGCGCACCCAAAACAGGTACCTCACCAATAACTGGGGTTTTAGTTATCTGACGACCGGCGTTAGACGTTACCAAACCCGAGATATACAATTCCTGGCCAGGCTTTAACTCAACCATAGTCTGCGTTTTACGCGTAGTAAAGCCTGGAATCGTAGAAATGGACCCAGCTAAAGTCAACCCAAGAGAGTTGTCTATGATACGCTCTTCTGGTGAAACCTCAATGTTTAGACTGCCGTCTTCTTTAAGTACTGGTATCATATTGAGCCTTAGCCCAAAAGGAACGAAAACAATCGAGGCCGAAGCAACACCAGCACCAGCTCCAGCTTGTTGTACAGGAATTTCGCCACCAGCTAAAAAAGCCGCTCTTTCGCCTGAAATAGTTACCAGTGTTGGCTCCGCTAAGATTCTGGCGCGATTTTGGGCTATGATACCGTTAAATATAGGATTGATAGATGCTCTAGACCTAGAACTATACGGGAAAATACCTTGCGAGTAAAAAGTATTCAAAAGACCACCACCACTAAAGGCGGCTGCCCCCGGGGCACCGAATAAAACTGAAGACCCTAACAAAGGTGGCGGACTGGTTAAAACACCAAGCCCAATACCAGATATACCACCAGCACCACTAGCACCATAGGCTAGATTACTTACGAAGTTTCCAAGCTGACCATTACCAGAACCTAGCCCCACGTAAGGATTTGTCATCAAACCTTGAGGCTGAGGGAAAGAATACAAGTAACCCGGACTAGACAGCGGCGACCCAACGACCTGGGCATTATTATTACCACCTACGCCAAAGGCAAAAGTATTACTGGAATAATTAATGCCTAGCTGGCTAGATAACTCTCTTATTGCCTGCGAGTTAATTTCCATAAAAGTACAGTGTAAAACTATAAGCGGTGTTTTGCGCACTTTAACCAGACTGACAACCCTGCCACCAGTAGAGCGAATCACTTGAGCCCTTGACATACTATTGGTAAGGTTGGAAAAATATGTGTAACGGTCAGCCGAACCCAAGGTTGACAACTGCCCCATAGCGCCACCAGCCATAGATGCACCCATACCCATTTCACCTATCATAGAATTCATCGAAGACCGGTCGATTATACGATTATTAGCTACGATAATATTCCAACCAGTGTCATCCATATAAGTACAGGCGGCTTGGTAGGCCTTAATTACACTTTCAACGTAATCAACATCACCTAGCAGAAGAACCTTGTCAACACCCTGGACGTTATACGATTTAACAATAATTCTCGGGTCTATTTCGCGCAACGTCGACTGAAGCTGCGAATAGTCTCTGGTAACCATCATATCAATGGCTGCAGCGTTACCGGCGTCGTCCCACAACACTAAAGTTGAGGCACCAGCGGTTTTACCAATTATGACAATTTGATTTTCAGCCACCACAACGACATCAGCTATAGACGGGTCGCTAACAGAAACCCTAATAATCGGGTTCTTTAATTTAAAGGCACGCGACTGGTCAACTTTTAAGTCAATAACGTTACCAGTCTTAAATTCTTCTAAATCAACACTGCCTGTGACTGCTGGCGGAATAGGTGTTGCCAGTGTCGTTGACGATGACTGGGCAAGCATGGGTTTTGGTGATACGACAGCAGGAACATACGATGTATCACCACTTGAACTTGATTTGGTCAATTGAGGATTAGCCTGAACTGCTAAGCTGTTGAAAAACAGCAAACTCAAAGCTAAATAACCAGAAACTCTTTGATGAGCTATAGACATATTTTTTCTTATCCTCACTTATTTAAAAATGCGCTTTCTAATAATAATAGATGAATCATGGCAAAAAAACAATTTAATATTCATTTCAAAAGGTTTAAACTTAAAATTTCATCTGAATCAATCGCTCTACTTCTTTACAGCCACCACTCTAACCTTTCAATTCAATCATTTAAAATTTACAATATTTTCTTAAAAGTTACTAGTACTTGTTTTATAACTTTTAACACTTGATATCCCGATAGCGATCTTTACTCTACATTCTCCATCCTTACTATATGGTGCCAATTTAGATTCTGTTATTAACTTACCTAATCAATACCAGCATTATCTATTTCGGAATTGACTGAATTAATTGTACTGACTAAATTTTAAAAATATAAAAAATATTTAATCTCAAAACAACAGATTCTCATCATGCGCAAGAAAAAATATTAAATTAAAATAATACAGCAAGCTAAAATATTTATTAAGGCTTCTGCATTTGATTAAGCAAATGTTAAAATATATAAACATAATTTAGGTAAACTTATTAATTGTCGACGATCGTTTATCATTTATATGTAATATTACAGTCTATTATAGTTTTCTTAATAGTTTGTCAATTTAAAATTACCGGTATCAAAAAAAATAAATTACAAGGATTTAAATATGGAAGCAAATAACAATGATCAAGAAAGAATTTTAGTGGTTGATGACGAAGCGTCAATCAGACGTATCTTAGAAACTCGGCTTAAGCTAGCTGGTTACAACGTTCAAACAGCCGCCGATGGACAAGAAGCACTTGACATATTTAACTCGTTTCAGCCTGATTTGGTAATTCTTGACGTAATGATGCCCAAAGTAGATGGTTATGAAGTGTGCCGAGAAATTAGAAAAACGGCTGACACACCCATAATAATGTTGACTGCCGTGGCCGATGTAAGCAACCGTATTCAAGGCCTGGAGATTGGCGCTGATGATTATGTCGTCAAACCGTTTAGTCCGTCTGAACTAGAAGCCAGAATTAAAGCTGTTATGCGCCGTACCGTAGAGCGCCAACAAGAAGTAACCCAAACTAAAAGCACTAATACCATTAATATAGGCAGCCTAAAAATTGACCTTAATAAGCGTCAGGTAACCCGTAAAAACGAACGTATCCGCTTAACCGGCATGGAGTTTAGCTTGCTTGAATTACTCGTAACTAATTCAGGCAAACCGTATTCAAGAGGCGAGATATTACAACAGGTCTGGGCGTATCCACCGGATCACCGCATAGACACACGCGTTGTTGATGTCCATATCAGTAGATTACGGTCAAAACTAGAAGAAGATTCTTCTAACCCTGACCTGATTTTGACAGCCAGAGGAATCGGCTATATGTTTCAAAAAATAAATTAATTTAATAAATTAAAAACCTTACAATAAAAGACCCCAAAAACAATTTTTGGGGTCTTTTATTCTTAAAAACAAACGGGTAAGTCGCTAAAATTATGTACCAACGGTCCATGAATTCATATAATCAACCATTTCTGGAGTCAGAGTATCTATTGATACACCAAGCGAAGCCAGTTTTAAAGAGGCGATTTCAACGTCTATTTGATTTGGCAAATTCAAAACTCCCGGTTTTAGCTTGCCATTATTTTTAACGAGATACTCAAGAGCTAAAGCCTGGTTAGCAAAACTCATATCCATAACCGAGGCTGGATGTCCTTCAGCGCAGGAAAGGTTAACAAGCCTGCCTTGAGCCAAGACATAAATTTTATTTCCATTGCTTAGGGTGAATTCGTCAACATTGGGTTTGACTTCACATTTAGATTTGGCAATATTTTCCAGCGATACCAGGTTTAATTCAACGTCAAAATGACCAGAATTACAAACAATGCTACCGTCTTTCATCGATTCAAAATGGTTTTTGTCAATTACGTGTTTATTGCCAGTAACAGTAATAAACAAATCACCAATTTTACTAGCCTCATCCAAAGGCATTACCCGAAATCCTTCCATAAAAGCTTCCAAGGCTTTGATTGGGTCTACTTCACAGACAACAACATTGGCACCTAAGCCGCGCGCTCGCATTGCGCAACCACGACCACACCAACCATAACCTACTATAACCGCAGTTTTGCCGGCAATAAGGCGATTTGTCGCCCTTATAACTCCATCAATCGTCGATTGACCTGTACCATAGCGATTATCAAACATATGTTTTGTAAGGGCATTATTTACAGCCATAGCCGGAAAATACAATTTACCATCTTGGTGCATCGCTTTTAATCGCGTTATGCCGGTAGTGGTTTCTTCCGTAGAGCCTATCACTTTACAAGTACCAGCGGTCGTTGTGTTAGCCAGTGTTGCCACCAAATCACAACCATCGTCGATAATTAGATGCGGATTATGATTTAAAGCAATATCTATATGGCTTTTGTACATAGGTATATCTTCGCCCTTGATGGCGTATACTGGTATTCCATATTCAGATACTAGAGCTGAAGCCACATCGTCCTGCGTCGACAAAGGGTTAGAAGCGATCAACAAAGTGTCAGCACCACCAGCTTTTAAGGCTAAACCGAGCACAGCCGTTTCGGTGGTAACATGAGCACATATAGAAATCCTAATACCTTTAAAAGGTAATTCTTTGGCAAAACGGCCTTCTATTAAATTGAGTACTTGCATATCCTGTTTAGCCCATTTAATTCTACTTAAACCTGTTTTGGCCAGTTTAAGGTCTTTAACTTCATGATTTGGCAAAGTTTTACTTGTCACGATAGATCTCCTGATAACTTTTAACGAAAAAACAATAATCAATATATTGTAAGCGATATAAAAACAAGTTAGCCCAGTTTTTATAATGTTTTAAATCATTTAGCCAAAAGAACTTCGAGTTTAAATAATTATTAAAAATTTCTAATATATATCAACTTATATTTTAGGGATATAGGCTTAACGTCGTCAGCATTACAATCAAGTAGTTGTCACGAGGAATTATTAATAATTTTGATCGAATTTTTAACTTGATTACTTTTATTTCCAGGGGGAATATAAATAGTAGAAGTAAAGGGAAATTATTTATGAAAAATAAAGATTCGATATTTAAAACATTATTATCTTTATCCTTAGTAGTAATTTTAGGCTCGCCTAATGCTGAATCTAGGCTTTTGCAGGGCTATGTTAAAAAAGACAATACGAGCGAGTTTTCTCTAAATAGACAAAGCCCAACTCTTGATAATACCCAAAGCAAGACAAGCGTAAATTACCCTTTATCCAACTCATTTCCTAAACAATATTTAGGAACCTGGAATTGTGTCACTACGGTCGTAAATTCATCAGTCAATATAGTTGAAATTGGCAATAAAACAATCTCGACCATCGTTTTTCAAGAAGATAAGGATAGTAATATAATAGCTAACTGGAATCAGCCTCAGTGGACCCAAAGCCAGAGCAACATAGTCGCTTTTAACGATCAAGAATCGCAGGTCGAACGCACCAACTACTACTGGGGAGAAAACATGCAAGGCGCCTGGGCAACGCGGTCTAAAGATACGTTCAAACAAGTAAACCCCAGCTACATGACAGCCGACAGTGAAGTAGACCAATATTACCAAGGTCAATACATCGGCCGCTACAAAACGCAGTCAGTTCTATATAAAGCCAATACAGACATATCTGCCCTTAATATTGGTCAAGACATCGCTTCTAAATAATTTTAGGCTTTTGCGTATGACAACTCGCTGATTTTAAACGACGCAAAATTACTGAAACCTAAAAACCGTGCTTGGCTGCTTAAGTCTTTTTCAATCCTTAGAAGCTGGTTATATTTGGAATTTCGCTCTTGACGACATGGTGCGCCTGTTTTGATCTGACCATTATTCATAGCTACAGCCAAATCACTTATTGTAGTATCATCAGTCTCACCAGAGCGATGGCTTATTATAGTGCGATAACCGTTGCAGTGGCTAAAATTAACAGCTGCCAAGGTTTGAGTCAAACTACCAATCTGATTGGGCTTGATTAAAACAGCGTTTGCAACTTTATTTATGATACCTTTATTAATTCTATCGACATTAGTAACAAACAGGTCGTCCCCAACTAGCTGAATTTTAGAACCGAGTTTTTGAGTTAAAATCTTCCAACCATCCCAATCATCCTCACTTAATCCATCTTCAATGCTAATGATTGGATATTTAGAAACCAATTTTTCATAATAGTCTACCATTTCTTCACTGGATAATTTTAACCCTTCGCAAGCCAAATGATACCTACCATCCTTAAAGAACTCAGTAGAAGCTGGATCCAAGGCTAGAGCAATCTGCGAACCAGGTTTATAACCAGCCAAATTTATGGCTTCAAGAATCAATTCGATAACCTCATTATGACTTTTTAAACTCGGAGCGAATCCACCTTCGTCACCAACTGTAGTGGCTAATCCTTTTTTGTGAAGCAACGATTTTAAAGAATGAAAAACCTCGCTGCCCCATCGCAATG
>JAJYFO010000007.1:19565-35628 GCA_021785395.1 bacterium
TATCATAAATTCCTGAAAATCTACACCACCCAAAGCATGCTTGCCACCATTCATTATATTCATCATTGGTGTTGGCAAGGTAGCGCTAGCTATACCACCCAAATATTTAAATAATGGTAGCTTTAAAGAATTTGCTGCGGCTTTGGCTACAGCCAAACTGACACCTAAAATTGCATTAGCACCAAGATACGATTTATCTTTGGTACCATCAAGATTTATCATTTCAGTATCAATCAATATTTGCTCTGTAGCTGGGCACCCCAGCAATTTTTTCCTTATGACGTCATTGACATTGTTCACAGCCTTTAACACACCATTGCCACCATAACGCTTGGCATCATTATCACGCAATTCACAAGCTTCATAAGCACCAGTAGAAGCACCTGATGGAACACTGGCTCTACCCGTAGCGCCAGAGCTCAACATAACTGTGACTTCAATTGTTGGATTACCGCGTGAATCAAGTATTTCTGTAGCTGCAATATCTTCAATCGTAAACATATTATTTCTCCTTAAAAAATAAAAAAAAATTTTTAAAAAAAGGTATCATTTTTTTTTAAAATAATTTATAATGCATTTTACATTCTAAGATTATTCAAACAAAAATTGATACTATATACACTGCCATAAATTTATAACACTAATAAATATAACGAATGGTCAAAATTTATAAAACTTTCAATTTTTAAATAATTAATGAATATTCTAACTTTAAAAAATATTTTACCTTTAAATCTTATGCTAAATTTAATATCTTTTAAATATACTACCAACATCGTTCAATTTTGAACCTAGAAAAGAATAAATAATGGGTGAATTTTTTTCCCCTGCCATGTCCGCCATAATAAACTACTTCAAACAGAAAAAATGTAATTATTGTAATGAAAATTTTGAATCTAACAGTATTAAACTGCTTAAGCAAGAAACCAAAGTAGTAGTCGTACAGATTACCTGCTCATTTTGTCACCACGCCTACGGAACAGCTGTAGTTGCTATGAACAGCGAGCCAATACCAAGTGAAAATGTTATCCCTATCGGCTGGTCCAAAAAGGATGTCAAACGTTTATCTAAGTTTAAGGCGATTAACGAAGACGATGTGCTAACAGCCCATAGATTTATAAAAGACCTTGGCCACGACTGGATAAAGTACCTGCCAACCACTAATAAGCGCAAATCGATCTAAAAAAAACTAACCATTGCCCGAGATTAAAAAAAATTAACCAAGCGCCAGTTAAAAAGTTTTCCTGGTCAAACTAATATTGGCTCAATAAGATTGCCGTATATTTATTCTTGAATACAACTTAAAGGCTTAAAAGTTATTTGTAGGCTTAAAATTTTACCTCCAAACTACGGCAAAAAAATGTATAATCTATGTATATACACAGACGCCAATTTTGATTTTACTTAAAATTTAAATGGTCTCAATAATTTATATTTTTTAAGGCTTAAGGGGTGCAAAAAAAATGAAAAACTCAACTATAGAGCTTATTGACAAGATTGGCAAAGACTTACAATCCGGTGCCTGTGAGCTTAGTCTAAAGGCTATAAATGTTTTTGGCCAAATATTAAGCGATTCTGAAAACAATGATGTCAATGATGCAAGAAATCAGTTAAGCCAAGCCGCTAAATTACTTATAAAATCCCAACCCGGCATGGCGCCGATTTTCAATTTAAGCAATGAAATTTTAAACAGTACTGCCCTGGCCAAAAACATAAATGAACTTAAATCTATTGGTGAAACAACGCTTACTCAATTCGAAAATGACCTTTGCCGAAATGCTCAAAGCATTGCTGAACACACGGCAAGCTTTATTCCGACTGGCGAACTAATATTTGCCTATTCATTCAGCTCGACAGTGATTACAGCGCTTCTCAATGCCAGGAGCAAAGGTAAGTATTTTCGGGTTGCTTCGACAGAAGCCAGACCATCTTTTGAAGGTCGTAAATTAGCCAAGGCCTTGTCGGATGGCGATATTGAAGTAATGCATACATTCGATTTGGCTTTAGGCCTAGTTTTACCGAATTGTAGTGTTGCATTTATGGGGGCCGACTGCGTTGGGCTGCCTGGCGTAGTTAATAAGGTCGGGTCATGGTTATTAGCCATAGCCTGCCGTGAATATAGCATACCTTTGTATGTATTATGCGATACAGCAAAATTTGTCAGCGAGGAAAGACTATTTGAATTCGAAAAACACGTCCGACCTGGTAGTGAATTGTGGCCAGAGTATAAAGAATTCAATAATAATTTAAAAATTTTAAACCATCAATATGAACTAGTATCATTAAACTTAATAACTGGCTTCATCACCGAAAATGGCTTAATCCAGTCGAATGACCTAAAAAACCATATACCAACAAAAAATATTAACGAGGCTATACAGCTTGAAGAAGCCTTCTTATAGAGATCTATTAAAACTAATATTTTTTATTTTACTATCTTTATCGTCTAGATCTCTTGCTTTTTTAGGCGGAAATATCAATGAATTTAAAAATTATTTTAAAAAATCTTTTGAATTAAGTAATTGTAAAAAAGCCGGTAATATTACTCATTACTATTTTTTTCTAAATTCCCCTTTAAAATCGAGCCCTCAGATTCCAGGATTTAATGCAGCTATGACCATATCTCTTGAAAGCAATAAAATCATTGGAGAATCATTAGTAATTGATATTGGTAAAAATAAAGATAATGGTATTGTTTTGGCGACAACTTTACTCATGGATTTGGTAATCGAAGCCAGACAGACTAAGCCACCTCCTAAAAATACACTAAATACGCAGTTTATAATATTTAAGCAGTCACTTATTGACGCTTTAAATGACAATTCTCAAACTTTAAATTATGACAAAGAAAAAATTACAATCAAAATTGAACAAATCGATTTAAGTAAAGTACTAATTACCATAATGAAACAAATTGAAAACACCCAATAAATATTTTAATAAGCAATATTGGTTTTTTTATTTTTTTCAAGTTGAATAGTTAATTTAGTATTAGTTGCAATAATATCACCTTGTTTTATCCCGCTCAAAATTTCAAAATAACTGTCATTTTCTCTGCCTGTTACAATTTCAACTTCTTTAAAGCCTTTTTCTTCTTCTTTATATACATACCTAACACCATTATGGGTATGAACTGCTTTTTTAGGGCAGACCAAAGCATTGACTGGTGGTGGGTGAATAATTAAAACCGCATTCATATTGGTTTTTAATAAATTATTCTTATTTTCGATTAGAGTACTAATTAAAACTGTATGTGTTGTGGGATTAACTCTGTCACTAATATAAGAAACAACGCCCTTAAACAACAAATTTTTATAAGGACCAATAATCACAGTTACTTTAGTATCAATAGCAACTTTACTTAGATCGTCTTCAGGCAAATTAGCTTTAACTTCGACTTCAGACAAATCGGTGATTTTAAGGAAAGATTGCTCAGCTTCAATAATTTCTCCTGCCGACGCATCAAAATTTGAAATAATACCACTAACCGGAGCTATAATTTTGACTTCACCTGTAATTATCTTGGTCATAAGCAATAAGTTAATCATTTCTTTCGTCATACCCATAAACACAAGCCTTTGTGACAAAGTATCCAAATGTTCATAGGCTCTAACCGTTTCAGCCTGGGCTAACTGATAGTCTTTTTGCATTAAAGCCTTATTATTAAACAAGTGTTCTTCACGTTGCAAGTTAATTTCTGACTGTTCAAGCTGTGAGCGTGATTTCTCATACATTGCTTTAGCTTGAATATAATCTTTGGCCGCAGCAATTTTTTCTTTGTACAAACTTTCAACCCTATTTAAATTAGCTAAAGATAAATTAGCCTGAACTTTATTTTCGTTATAAATTGTCCTGGCCTCAAGCAAAGCCTTGGGGCGCAAAATCTGTTCTTCATAAACCTTGCGCTCCCTTAATTCACTTGCTTTAGCAATATCTAGTTTAGATTTGGCTTCGATTAATTCAGCCTGAAGGTCGCTTACTTTCTGTGAATCTATCAAAGCCAAAACATCATTCTTTTTTACAAACTGTCCGGGTCGAACTAATATTTGTTTAATACGACCAGAAATTCTTGGTGCCACATCGACTTCTTTGCCCAATTCAGGGGAAATTATGCCATTCAGTTTCAATGGGAAAACAACTGATTTATAATTTATAGTAATGACTTTTAACTTTGAAGGACTAACTTTTGCGTCGCTGATGAAATTTTGTGGGACGATTTTATTAATTGGTTTAGATTGGTTCTTTTGAAGACTTGTCTTAGCTCCGAACCTTCCGTGTGTAACCGTAGCACTAGTGTTAGCAGCAACTTTAGTAACATCACCACTATTTCTTGATGTACAACCAAAAAACATTACTGGCAGAATATATATAAAGTTGGTAAATTTACTGTGATTGATCATTAGTTTGCTTTAAATTCTAAGTATAATAAAGTATAGCTTAAAAAAAATACAATTGTTCACTTCGTTAAAGTTATTAAAATGCGTATAGATAAATGGCTCAAAATAACCCGCCTAATTAAGCGACGAACAATTGCTCAATTAGCCTGCGAAGAGGGTTATGTACTAATTAATGATAAAATTGCCAAGCCAGCATCTACAGTTAAACCTGGTGATATTATAAAGCTTACATTTGGTGGCAAAATCTATAACTACAAGGTTTTAACAATAGATTCTAGCAATTCTAAACAAGGCAATTTAGCTAATCTATGGTATGAAATGCTTTAATCTAAACAACTGGTTTTACCGACGATACTTTTAGACCTAAAATAAAGGCGCCAAAGACCATACGCATAAGCTTATGCCTGTTATGGCCGCCAAGAAAGCTAGTGTTACCGACTCAAGCATATTTTTTTGGTCGTATAAGCCCTGAAAAGCCAGGTAGGTTCCTCCACTGGCATAAATCAGGCCAAGTATAAAAGCTAGAATCTGTTCGACGACCATATATTTTCCGGTTAACACAAACATTAACTACTGAATGATAACCGATTTAAGCCATGGTTGTAAAGTAGCGTGCGATAAATTTTTACTAATTATTACGGCGTGGGAAAAATTTAAACAAAAGACCTAAAATTACGATGAAAACAAGACAAAGCAATACTGGTTTTAAACTGGAAAAACTAGACGGGTTTTCGACTTGGGCTAGTTTTTTATTTCGTATGGCTTGATTTTCGACCATGTTTTCGACAATTTTACTGGATGCCTCTGGACTAACCGGTTTGCTATTATTAAAATCGGTTATTTCTTGTGGGCTAACCGTCCCATTTTTAATTTTATCAGCCGTATCAGCCGAAACTTCGTTATCATTAGGAATATCCAATTTATGACTTTTGGCAAGACTATCCAAGTCTTCAATAGCTTTTTGGGCGTGGTTTTTAGTTTCCAGATTATTGTCCTGACCCCAAGAAAAACTAAAACTAGACAGGACAAGAACAACTGTAAAGAAGAAAATAAGTTTGCTAAAGTCATTATTTTTCATAATTTCAACCCTAAAAATATCGCTGACATAATTTTATAGCAATCTAGCCAATTTTTGTCACACTACCTCACATTATTGAAGTAATAACCAACTTAAAATTGTAAAACGAGTAATTAAGACATAAAACAAAATAGCCAAGGATAACCTTTGGGCGGATACCGTGTCGATCAAGAGTCCAAAAGAAACGAGACCAAAACACACTTGCGACTACAATTAACTAACAACCGAACTATAAGCAGTAAAGTCATAAAGCTAAAACGAAACAGGAACACGCTTTCGCCCCCAATTACCGCAAGAAGTACCAAAAACGCCGCTAATTTGCATACCACAGTACTTACAGGCGTTGCCAGTAAGATTGTACTGACCAATTTCATGCCAGTTGCGCTCGATTAACAAATGTTTACATTTTGGGCAATACGTATTTTCTCTTTTATCGTCAAACACATTACCAATATAGACGTATTTTAAACCAGCCCGGATAGCCAAATCATAAGCTTCTATTAAGGTCTCCTTAGACGTGGGTTCAATATCATCCAAACGAAAATCCGGATGAAAAGCCGTAAAATGTATAGGTACATCATCGCCCACACTACTTAAAAGCCAATCACACATACTTTTCAACTCTTCAAGGCTATCATTTTTGGTCGGTATGATTAAATTGGTAAGCTCCATCCATACTTTCGAACTAGACTTAAGCCATTTTATCGTCTCTTTAACAGGGTCTAAACTAGCCAGACAAAGTTTTTGATAAAACTCCTGGCTAAAAGCTTTTAGATCAACGTTAGCCGCATCCATATGTTCATAAAAATCGCTGCGGGCAGACTCTTTTATAAATCCGGCCGTAACGGCAATAGTTTTTATACCAAGATCATGGCAGGCTTTGGCTGTATCTATAGCATATTCGGCCCAAATAACTGGGTCATTATAGGTAAAGGCTACACTCGTACAACCCAAATCTAATGCTTTTTGCGCAATAGCTTCTGGACTGGCCTTTTGTGACAACTGGGCTATTTCTCTAGATTTGCTTATTGACCAGTTCTGACAAAACTGGCAGCCTAAATTACAGCCAGCCGTACCAAAAGATAAAACACTGGTACCAGGATAGAAATGGTTGAGCGGTTTTTTTTCAACCGGGTCGATACAGAACCCGGTCGAAAGCCCATAAGTCGTTAAAACCATTTGCCCACCTTGATTTTGGCGAACGAAACAAAAACCTCTGTCACCATCTTTTAAGACACAGGCTCTAGGACACAAATCACAAAATATCTGACCATTATCCAAAACATGATAATAGCGACCCTTATAATTGCCTGTAAAATCTGACTTGGTATCTTCTTGCGGCATAGACTAACCTAAAATTAATTTCCCTACACTTTAAGTATACCTAAATTCAAGTCAAAATTAATTGGCAAAATTAATTGAAAATTAAAATTACGAGAAACGTACTATTAAGTAGCTAATAAATATTAAAACAAAGCGATGACTTAAAATCAGTTGCGAAAAAACGCTGGCTAAAAGAAGTCTTAGCCAGCGTCATTAAGCTTAAACGGTACATTTAAACCAATAGTTAATTAAATAAAAGAGGCGATTGTCTTATCCCAAATACCTTGCGCTTTTAAAATAAGCTCACATACTTCTCTAATAGCCCCATGACCGCCACTGAGCCTGGTTATAAAGTTAGCCTCACTTTTAACTTCGTCAATGGCGTTAGCAACAGCGACCTTTAATCCGGCTAATTTCAATGGGCGAATGTCGCTTAAATCATCACCAACATAAGCTATTTCGCTTGGGTCCAGCTTACTATCAGTCAATATTTCGTTAAAGGCTTTTTCCTTATACAACTTGCCTTGATAAATATACTTCATACCAAGAATTTTAGCCCTGTGATTGACAGCCATAGAATTGCCACCACTAATTACACCAGTTTCAATACCGGCCATACCCAATAAATAAATCCCCATGCCATCGAGTGAATTAAAAGATTTAAACTCCTTGACAGAGTTTTCGGCTACTTCTAAATAATACAAGTTACCATCGGTTAAAACGCCGTCAACGTCCATGATTAATAATTTAATTTTACCGGCAATATTATTCAGCTCTTCAACAGATATTTTCAAATATTTTCTCCCATTGCAGTATTTACAGTTAATTGTCAATTTATTCTAAGTATTTTATAATAAAAACACGCTTACCAATACAAAATATGATATTACTAGTAATTATTGCGTAACAAATTAATGAAAATTAAATTTCAGCTATTAATTATTCTTATTCTCGTTTACAATTCAACATACCAAGCCTGGGCAGATAATAATAAAACGACTATGACTAAGACGATAAAATTCAAAAAAAAATCTTTACATTTACAAGATAAATACCATAATTTGAAAATTGTCGATATTCCCAAAGTAAACATTGATTCACCCCAAGATTCCATAATTGATATTACCTTAAAATCTGGCAAGGTAAACACCTTTAAATGCGACATACTAATCGTTGGAGCCAGCTTAGGTGGAATAGCTGCTAGTATTAGCAGTGCCAGTAATATGACAAAAAAAAAATCCGGCCTAAAACGGCCAAAAATCATCTTAGTTGAAGAAACACCTATCCTTGGTGGACAAATAACGGCGCAAGGTGTGAGCGCTCTAGATGAAAATTATCTGGTTGAAACGAGTGGCGCAAGTTTGAATTACCAGAATTTAAGAAAATATATCAGAGACTACTACAAAACCAAAACCAGTTTAATACCAGAAAAACAGATTGACAACATCTTAAATCCTGGCAACTCATGGGTCACCAGGCTTTCTTTCGAACCCAAGGTTGGCCTTATGGCCATTGAATACCTTCTCAAACCTTATCTCGAAAAAAATATTATCAATTATCGCATAAATTCTAAAAGTATCTATGCCCGAAAAGCCAGCGGAAAAATCTGTTTCTACACAGACCATTACATTGGCAATACGAACAATAGTCAAAATAAAATAAAAGGAATAGGCTTCTTTGACGTTTCAAACGGACAAATTTTTGAAATACAAGCCAAGAAAATTATAGACGCAACCGAATTAGGTGATTTATTGAATTTAACTGAAATCCCTTATGTTAGTGGTGCTGAGTCCAAAGACCAAACTGGCGAGGCCGACGCTCAAACCAGCGCCGACACTGAAAATACACAAGACTTCACGTATCCGTTTGTCGTCGAATTTATAGAAAATGGCAATTTTGTAATAAAAAAACCCGACTGCTTTGAAAAGTTTAAAGACAAATATAGTTTCTTAAATTATAAAATGTTTGAAAAAGTAAATATCAATACGGGCAATGAATTACTACCATTTTGGGAATACAGACGTTTGATCGATAAAAAATATTTTAACGATACGGATACTTATACCCACGATTTGAGCATGATTAACTGGGAATCGAATGATTTAAGGCACGCTAATATTATCGACCAAAAACCAGAAGTAATAGCCAAACGCCTAGCTATGGGCAAATGCCTTAGCCTTGGTTTTTTGTACTGGTTGCAGACCCACGCCAGCCGTGATGATGAAGGCGTTGGATATCCAGAACTTAAGCTTAGAAAAGATATTTTAAATACAAATGACGGCTTATCAGCTTATCCTTATATTAGAGAATCAAGACGAATCAAGGCCAAAGACACTATTGTCGAGTCCGACATAAGCGCTAAATACAATTCTAGCCCAAGGGCCAAATTATTTAGCAATTCGATCGGTATAGGCCTTTACCCCATAGATATCCATGGCGAAAAACCAGCCAACCCAATTAGCAGCGAAACAAAACCATTTCAAATTCCGATAGGTTCACTTATTCCGGTTAATGGTGGCAATATTTTAGCCGGATGTAAAAATATTGGTACTACTCATATTACCAATGGGTCTTACCGACTACACCCGGTAGAGTGGGCTATTGGTGAGGCCGCCGGAGTTCTGGCTATCCACTCGCTAAAATGGCGCAAATCATTCAGCCAAATATACAAAGACGACAGTTTAGTTTTAAAAATTCAAGAAAATTTAATAAATAACCGTTCACCAATTTGCTGGTTCGACGATGTCGGTACCGACAACAATTATTTTAAATATATTCAGTTCCTGGCTATAAATAATATCGTAAATTTATCCAAAACATCCGATTTAAGTTTCAATGGATTTAGTGAACCTAGTATTGGCGAAGCTTTGCCACTAATTGCTAGATCATACGCGTTTAAAAAATACAGCCAAAAATTCAAACAAAATTTCAGGCTGAAATTAGCACCCATTTATCAAAATACACTAACCGACGAAAATCCCGATAATTGCCTTAAGTACCTTATAGAGGCTGGTATTCTCGACCCAAAAATAAAATATGACCTAACTGAAAAACTAAACAATAAATTGTTAAATACAATAATAAACGACAAGAACTTGAGCGAAAATATAAATAGATTTGAACTAGCTAAATGGCTCTACAAATACATAAAACAAAAATCAGGATTAAACCTATGCAATTTTTAACTACAGTAGTTGTTACGTTAATTTTAATAGCTCTATTTAATTTTCAAGAAGTTACTTTAGCTCAAAAAGCGACTTTGAATAATAAACCGATAGTCATCCAAAAGTCTGTAAACAGCTTAACTATTGAACCAAGTGAGTATAATTTTGGCCTAATTGACGAAGGTATTGAGGTAAGCCATGATTTTAGCTTAACCAATAAAAGCCAGCATGAAATAGTTATACACAACGCCTATGCCACATGCGGGTGCACTATACCTAAATTACTAAAACACAGTTTAAAACCTAACGAAACGACGATTCTTAAAATTACAGTTGATACTACGATGAAACTTGGCCATATCACTAAAAGTGTTTTTATTGTAACTAATGATACTATAAACCCCAAACAAGAAATAAAACTCATAATGAATATAAAAGACCCCCATAAAAGTCTGAGTAAAGAAAAAATGGCCAAAATATTTACTAGCGAAAAATGCACATCCTGCCATGTAGCACGTGGTATCGGTTTGTTTGGTCGCGACTTATACAATGCCGATTGCGCCATGTGCCATGGACCAAAAGCCGAAGGAGCCATTGGCCCAAAATTAATCGGACCATATTACGATAAAGATTTCACCTCTTACATAACTAAAACGGCCAGCTTTGGAAGCCCCAACCATCCGAGTATGCCGGGCTTTTTAAGTGACGCTGGCGGTCCTCTTAATAAAGACCAAATCGACTCAATCGTAAAATACTTGGGCGACTTATCTAAGCTTCGCAAATATAAGTAATTTACTTTTATATTTTTTTTAATACGCCAAGGCCAGGAAGGTTTTTATAACTAGGTTGGCTATTTATAAATTCTACCCCATTATAAGGGTCGCACGCTAAGAGTAAAGCACCATCCAAATCTAGGTAATCAACAAGCGAAGCCAGCTGGCTCGCCGCTGTAACACCAATAGACGATTCAATCATGCAGCCAATCATAATTTTAAGATTAAAGGCGCAAGCCGTATGAATTACCTTTAGAGCCTCTAGTATTCCACCTGTTTTAGCCAGTTTTACGACTACTCCGTCAAGGGCTTGGCCAAGTCTTACAACGTCATCGGCTCGGCAAATGCTTTCATCAGCGAAAATAGGTAGCGGCGAATGCTGCCGAACAAGACTAAAATCCTGAACTGACGCATATTTGGGCAATGGCTGTTCGATAAACTGAACATTATGCTCGCTTAAAAAATGTGCCATATTAATAGCTTCTTTAACAGTCCATCCACCATTGGCGTCCACGCGTAAGGGTAAATCTTTAGTTACCGATCTAACCCTTTTTATTATCTCTTTATCGTAACTAGTTCCTTGTTTGATTTTTAGAATTTTATAGCCAGCTTTAACGGCTGCATGCGTCTTGCGCTCTATTGTGTCTAATGTATCCAGGCCAATAGTAAAATCGGTTATAGGGCAAGGTCTATCGGTTAAATTTAATACTGTCCTTAACGGCTTATTTAAAATTTTGCCGCAAATGTCGTGTAAAGCCATTTCAATTCCTGCCTTTACCGAATTGTGACCACTTATAACCGAATCCATTTTTTCCATAATTTTTACAATAGCAAAAGGATTATCGCCTAAGACATTAATACTTTTAAAATGCTCCAAGGTCGCTAAAGCCGTGTAGTAATCCTCGCCATGGTAGCTAACGGGGGCGACCTCACCCAGACCATGGTAGTCATCGTAAGTCAATTTCACTAAAACATTTTTGGTTTCACTGCTTGTACCGTAAGATATCCCAAAAGGATCAGCCGTTTCTAAATTAAGCAATTCATAATCGAGTTTAATATTCAGCATTTTTCTCCAGGTTAAACTAAATCAGTAATAATTTGTAAAAGCCTACCGGCTCCAAAACGGACCGGGTCGCATGTAACCAGGCCAGTTTCACTTTCGACTTCGGCAATTAAGTCTTTAGCTTCGTTTTCGTCTAAATTTCTAGTATTTAAAGCGATCCCCACAACCTTGGCAGCATGTATAGGCTTGGTCAAAGATTCATAGGTATTTATTATAGTTTTTAAATCAGGAATGACTATATCACCTTCTTTAATAGTCAACTGTTTAGCGTTATGGCATAATATTAAACCGTCTGGGCAACTGCCGTGCAAAATCGCCAAAGTAACACCAGAAAAGCCAGGATGAAATATTGACCCTTGACCCTCAATGAACAGAAAATCGTTGTCCAAATCTTGTTCGACGACTAAATCTTCGATAGCGCCAGCCATAAAATCACCGATAACCCTATCAATACCAACTCCAACGCCTCCAGCCACCAATATACCAGTTTGTCCGGTGGCGATAAAACTTGCCTTATGTTTTTGATTAACGGCTAAATTGGTCAATTCTACAGCTACAGTCATTTTGCCAGAAGAACAATCACTGCCAACAGTGAGTATTCTTTTGGCTTTGGTATTACGGCTTAATCCTGTGGCAACGGTTTGTTTCTCGGGTGGCTTACGTAAATCGATTAAATTAACGCTGTTCTCTTGAGCAAGTGCTGAGAATTCTTTATCTTCGCTTAAAAAATCATGAAGGCCATTGATTATATCAAGTTTATAAGAACACGCCAATTTTAACTCGTGCCGCCACTCAAGCGGTAATTTGCCACCGCTTAAAGCGATTCCAATCACAATAGCCTGGGGCTTGTAGGCCAAAGACTCTTTAATATCGCTTACAATCGGTCCAGGATGCTTGATTCCGGTTATAGCTTCTAGACTTTGTCCGGCTTTTGTGGAGTCTATAACGCAAACGACTTGACGCCCCACGTATCGAAGCAGGCCTTGCGCCGTTTTAGAACGCGACCCAGCCAATTCACCCTGGGCAAAAATAGCCAGCCTGGTTTTATGGTCAAAAGGAAATCTTTTATTGTGGTTCAAACTCATTGATGCTGTAATAACAAGTTTTAGCAAATCTCGTTAAGATAATTATCACCCATTTTAGTTTTTATCAAAAAAGTTTAATTAAAACTTAAAATCGATTATACAATAATTAATTTAATTTAATTTAATTATTGTATGATTAAAACTTACTTAAACCCAATGATAACTTAAGTTAATATTATTACTTGCAACGGTAAATTTCACGTAGATATTAGATAAAATAATACATAGCCTTAATAATGAAACGGCTTTCGTTTTTATTATTTTTGGATAATTTCTATTCATTACTGGAGTGATTCTAACCATGACTGAGAATAACGTTAATTTACCTGACATCAGCAACGAGGAAAATAACGATAAAGATAATTCCCCTTCACTACAAGAAGGTCCTCCTAGTAAAACCGATAATTCACCGAAATCACGAATGGACAGTGCTAAAGCCTTTTATCGCAGCATGTACGCAGGGGCAGACCCACCCGAATCGGTCGATTTTATGCAGGAGAAAATACCCGAAACAAGCAGTAAAGTTTGTGCCAGTTGTGAACATTTGCAAGCCGAAGTAACCGACCTGGAAAAAAAATTACAGGATTCGCAAGGTCTATATAAGAGAATGGCAGCTGATTTCGAGAATTACCGCAAACGCATCGAACGTGAGCGAGAAGAATATCGGTCGCTTGGCGTTCAAAAAGCAGTTGAAATAATATTATCAGCCATGGACGACTTTGACCGTGCCAAAATGATGTTTACTCCCAGTATGGATATAAACAAAGTTATAGACAACATAAACATAGTTCACAATTCTTTTATACGGTCATTTGAAAGTTTAGGTGTCAAACCCCTAGAAGCAGTAGGCAAACCGTTTGACCCAAGGCTGCACGAACCGGTTCAAGAAATTCCAACCAACGATTTCCCTGACAATTCAGTCATGCATGAATTGAGAAAAGGCTATCAAATGAACGATAAAATTATCCGCCCAAGCTTAGTTAACGTAGCTGCCAAAGTCGAAGAATCGAGTGCAAAACCAAGCCCAACAGAGACAGCTAAAGATAAAGTAATTCAGGAATCAGCCTTAGACGAAATAAGTAAAAATATTTCAGCTGAAAGTCTGGAGCAAAATATAGATGGCCCCAAAGAAGCGGCCGTAAAGCAGGAAAAAACTCTTGAAAATTCAGACGAAGAAACCCCATAAAGATTAACGGATTTTTTTGACCATAAACTGTCGATATAAGGAAACATAATCTACAAGAATGAGTAAACGAGATTATTATGAAGTTTTAGGTGTAACTAAAACAGCTAGTTTGGATGAAATAAAAAAGTCATTTCGCAGCCAGGCTCGAAAATTACACCCCGACAATAAAGACAGCGGGGACGAGAAGGCCTTTAAAGAATTGGCTGAAGCCTATGAAGCATTATCCGACCCCCAAAAAAGGGAACTTTACGACAAATACGGGCACGAAGGCTTAAATGCTTCAGGGGCCTCGAGTGGATTTGACAATTTTAACTTCCAAGATTTGGCTGGCTTTGGCTTTGAAGATATTATTGAAGCCTTTTTAGGCGGAAATTTTCGCCAAGGTTTTGGCCGCCGAGGCGGTCCAGAACAAGGTTCTCATCTGAAATACAACCTTGAAATAGAATTTTTAGAAGCTATCTTTGGTACTACAAAAAAAATAAATATAGATAGACTTGAAGACTGTCCTAAATGTGAAGGAACTGGAGCCAGCCCAGGAACCAAACCAATACCATGCGCTACCTGTAATGGGGTCGGCCAAGTTCAGCAAGTCGTTAACTCCTGGTTTGGTCAGAGTATTCAAATTATTGCCTGTCCAAAATGTAATGGCAATGGCAGCATCATAGAAAAGCCCTGTCCTGAATGCAAAGGTACTACACTTATCAAAACGAAAAAAGAATTTGAAGTAAATGTTCCACCAGGAGTTCAATCGGGTTTTAAATTAAGGTTAACCGCTGGTGGCAACAAAGGTCGCAAAGGTGGCCCATATGGCGACCTTTATATTCTACTACACGTTAAAGAACATGAGTTATTTAACCGCGACGGTGATACTATTCACATAGAACAAAATATAGGTTTTTCGATGGCTGCTTTAGGTGGTGAAATGCTGGTGCCAACCATAGAAGGTGACGCCAAAATTAATATTCCGGCTGGCATTCAATCAGGAACCGTTATTGTACTAAAAGATAAAGGTGCCATAAAACTGTCTAACACACAAAAACGTGGCGACCAGCTAGTCCACATAATTGTAAAAACACCGGAAAAATTATCAGCTGAAGAAAAAAAATTATTTGAGCAGCTCGCCATATTGCGCAAAGAAAATCTAAACCTTAGTGATAAAGATCGAGACATGGTCAAATCAAATTCTAAAAAAAAAAATAATAATATCCAACATCCTGACAATTCTAAGGAAGAATCTTCTTTTTTTGAAAAAATTGTTGACGTCTTTAAACACAAATCAGATGAATAGTATTAAAAAGACTATTTTATTTATCTTACTTTTTATTACGGTCAATTGCGCTCAAGCTACAAAACTAAGTACAAACATAAAATCAGCCATAGATGAAAATTATCCAGGGGCCAAATTTAGACTTGATAGTAGTTTTGAAGCACCTAAAAAGGGTTTATTTTTACCCATAGTCTTAAACCAAAAATTTAAACTACACGATAGTAATATAGTTATCTACAGTAAGCCAAAATATTCTGACATCGTAGTAGTTAACTCATCACTGATATTCTTACAAATAATTAAACACTCAAGTCACTTGACGGTAATTCTGCCGCCTCAACTACCCGATAAAGTGATAAAACAAATTTTAAAAAGTTCTTTTGTTAGCGACCTTATAGTACCAGAAGGATTTGTCTTACCAAAATCACTCAAAACTTTAGTCAATAATAACGAAATTAAAGTTATCGAAGACCAGTTTATCAGTTCTGTCAATACTACCAAACAAAGCAAGAATAAGTCGAGCTACTTATTCTTAACTTCACCGAGTAGCGGTAAAATTGTCATGCTTGACCCAATTAATTTCAACAAAATATCAGAATTTCAAACCGATGGAACTCCATCTAGCATGGTCAATTTTAATGATAAATTATTAATAACCGACCAGGCCAAAAACAGAATTTTAGTACTTGACCCAGCCGCCAAAGCATTTACAGATCAAATAGATTTA
>JAJYFO010000292.1 GCA_021785395.1 bacterium
AAAATTAGCAAGCAGCTAAATCATCTAAGCAAAGTTTTAAACGACGTTGAAAACAAGACTAACGATTTTTTCCTGGTTTTGTCGCAAAATATCAGCCAAAATAAATTGCGCATAAAACAGACACCTGAGTTTACACTAGACCTTATAAAATTATTTACTAGTTTAAAACAAGAAGTTTTGTTAATCGATTTGAATAAATTGACTATCGACGAAATGGCCGTTGAAAAATTAAAATTAAAAGCCAAGGCTATTATAGCCCAAATAGATAGTTACTTAGAAATTTTAAATCTATTAGTAACGTTGCCGTCCGAATACGTAATTTTCATACAGCCAAGTTCCAGTATTTCATTCAATCCCAAAATTACGGCGATTCCTTTAGACGTAAGTGAATTTATCTTTGATAAATTAATATCAAAACCACAGTTACAGTCAAGCATTTATATGTCAGCCACTTTAAATACCGGTGAAAATGAGCCGTTTCAGTATTTTAGCGCAAATTCTGGCCTTAATAGAACTAATTTTAATTCATTAATCGCCCATTCTGACTTCAATTATAAAGACCAGGCGCTGCTTTATTTGCCCAAAAATATCCCCGACCCCAATAATGAAAGTTTTATAAATGTGGCTGGATCTGAAATAATTAAACTTTTAAATTTAACTTATGGCAAGGCTTTTATATTGTTCACGAGTTACAGTAATATGAATAAAGCCTTTGATTTAATTTATCCGCAAATTAATTTTCCTTGTAAAAAGCAAAATGATATGCCGGCTAATAAATTGGTCGAATGGTTTACAAATACAGATAATTCGGTGCTTTTTGCTACAGCTGGGTTTTGGGAAGGTATTTCTATTGACGGTGATTCTTTAAGCCTTGTAATTATCGACAGAATTCCGTTTAAGACCCCAGGCGACCCGCATTATGAAGCTAAATGTGATAAAATCAAAAGTCAAAATAATGCCAGCTGGTTTAATGAGCTAGCTTTACCTTACGCTATAATTAAATTAAAACAGGGTGTTGGCAGGCTTATTAGAACCAAAAATGATACTGGTATCGTGGCTATACTAGATAACCGGTTGACTAGTAAAAGCTATGGCCGAAGAATTATTAAATGTCTGCCTGATATGAAAATTATGAATGATTTTAGCGAGTTAAATCATGTCTATAATAAGACTATGCTTAAAAAATGAATTCTGGTATTAAAAAATTAATTTATGGATAATGACAATTTAACGCCTCAGTTAAAGGAGTTGATTAAAAATGAAATTCTTAACTGGCGCGCTAAAAATATTATTAGTGAAAAATTGTGTAATAGGTTGATTTTACTATATTTTCCTGGTAATTCAATAGCCGATTCTTCGATAACTGTGAATAATAAAGTAAGATTTCGTCTACTAAGATACAAGAACAAATATCGCTTTATCCAATCAAAAATAAAATAACATTCTTTTAATGATCAAATTGGAGGCAATGATATATCATTGTTATTGCTTTGTAATATATAAAGTGGTGACCCTAAATGCTTAACTATTTATTTGGGAGATTTGATTTTATGGTAATTAATCACGGTAATGGTAATTTAGCCTTAGTTTCAGTAAAATCGATGGCTAACCCTCAGACTAATAACGCCATCAGCAAAATGCTGGCGAAATCTCTGCCTAAATGTTTAAGTAAGCATCAGCTATTCACCAAACTTATGATTATTTTGCTAACCTTTATGCTCACCTTATCTCAATCGAGCCATGTTCTGGCCTTTGACAGTGGCATGGCCAATACTAGTACAGCTAGCCATCATTATCAAGATAGTTCTAATTACATCAATGAGGCGCAACATGCACTGGCTTCAATTAATCCAGAAGTTGTCAACCCTCATTTTGATATAAATGCCATACTCCAGACCGTTGTTAATCCAACTTTAGCTATAAATTTAACTTCTACTCTACATTCTGTAAATTCAGGCAATTTAGTACATGATGTTAATATTGCTGTTGGTAGTCATAATTTAGAAGTTTTCCGTAATCAGTTTTTAACCCTATCAGAAGCCATAGCTGTAAGCCAGGTCTTAAGTACTAATCATCAGTCACTGATACTTAACTTTAGTGGTCAAGCAATCGGTGGAAACTTAAATGCAAATTACTTAGGTAATAACATAGGTAATTTACAGTTACCTAACGGCGTAACTTTAGTTGACAATTCTCCTAAATTAATCATTATGGGAAATCTAGCTAACTATGGCGACATTGTTTTTAATGGCAGCGGTAATTTACAAGCTAAGATGATTTTAAATGAAACCAGTGGCTTAATTAGTTCAAGTGGAACACTTAATCTTACAACAACTGCCTTAATTAATGAAGGTGGAATTTATGGAGCAACAGGCGTTAATATTAATGCACCAATGGTTTACAACGCCGGGATTATCGAAGCAGCCTTAGGTAATATTAATATTACCAATGCTAACACGTTGGATCTTACTGGTACGCAGACCAGTATCTTTGAAGCTAGTAAGGGAAACATTAATATGGATGTAAATGCAGCATCTTTAACTCAAGGAATAAATTTAGCATATGCTAATTATGTAAGTAAAGAATTAAA
>JAJYFO010000293.1 GCA_021785395.1 bacterium
TTACTTATTTATTACTAACAAATTTATCTTGCAGCCAGACAACATTATTTTTATTTTCTGACTGAATATGGTTAAACAACAACGGATCACTAATCAATTTATGCTTACTTAGGCTCAAATTTTGCAAGTCTTTCAATAAAATCGCCTGCGCCTCATTATCTGAAATACCTGATTGGTCTTGTGCACCAACGCAGGTATCGGCTAAAACTGGGAGTTTTGAAAGTTTAACTTTCTTAAACCTTAAATCAATCAATTTTTGTCGTGTCTGCTGCAACTCTTCCCAATCAAAGCAACTGTCGCTAGGGCATTTGGCTAAACTTTTTAAACTAAACAAAGTGCGATAGTAAAACCAGTTAACCGCCTTACATAAAACATTAAACATATTTAACCCCTTCTTCTATTTTAACCATTTCAGATATCAAACAGATATCAACTAAATCTATTCTTCTAATAACAAGTTATCACTTTTAGAATTTAAGTCAAATAAAATTTTTCCCATGACAACTGATAAATTTTTCATAATGACATCATAGACCAAACAATGTAAGCATTCTGTTACAATGAATGCAAATGAAAAAGTATTAATAAAAAAAACATATTTTATTAATCTTATTTAAACATTCGCGGTCGGGCGCTAAGCATATCAAGCGGTTTAAAAGCAAAACGCCGTTTATCGTCTAAAATAATATTTCCCCACGGAATATTTACCTCGTGGTCAAAAACAACTAAATAGTCGTCTGTAACAGCTTTGTTTAGAATTTCATTTTTATAGTCGCAGCTAGATAACGGGAAGTGATCATAACCCATAACCCAAGCCGGATTTACATGATGACAGGTTGGCATAATATCAGCCAAGAATATGCCTGTTTTATTATTTGAAGTAAAACTTATAACCTGATGGGCTCTTGTATGACCACCAGTTAAGTGTAGTTTTATACCAGGGTAAATCTCACACTCACCATTAACCAATTCTAATAATCCAGCTTCTTTAATTGGCTCAAAATCGTCACTGCGATAACTGGCCTGGGCTCTGGCATTGGCATTATGTGCGTCAAACCATTCTTTTTCCTGGATAAAATACTTGGCTTTAGGAAAACTTGGTACCAATTCATTATTTATTAAACTAACAGCGCCACCTATATGGTCAAAATGCAAGTGCGATATAACTACAGCGTCAATATCAGTATGTTTAAGCTGCAAATCGGCCAAAATATTATTCCAGTCTACGAGCGTTTTAAGCTCATACCTGTCTCTTTGAGTGCCAGTCCATCTATTACCCATTCCGGTCTCGACCAAAACTTTAAAATTATTACCTTCGATTAATAATAAATTACAAGCCAGCTTAATTCTATTTAAGCTGTCAGCTTCTATCGACTTAGACCACATTGCTTTAGGTACAACACCAAACATGGCTCCAGCGTCGAGTTTGAATTCACATTCACGGATTATAGTTAATTCCAAGTCACCAAATTTCATTTTAAAATTTTCCTTAATTGTATTAATGCCACTGAATTTTTAAATTTTTAATATCTTCTTTAAAATTACAATAATTCAGGATATATACCTGGTTTTGCTTACCCATAACTAAAATATAGAGACCCCTATAATCCAGCCTACTCTTAGAATCATCACTTATAATTTTACCAGACCTTGGCTTATGGATGTCAGTTTGGTCAACAATATAACCTATCAAAATATCACCAGGCGAATTACTTAAAGATGACAGCCTAAAATTCAGCGATTTATCAACAGTTGGACCTAATTTAGGCAAAATATAAAAATCCGAAAAAGGATTTTGCAATTTAGCGTTTTTAAAAATATTTTTAATACTACTGTCATTAATTTGCATTTTATTATCTTTAATACTGTCAATATAAGGCGTTAAAACTTGCTTTACAAGACTTAGGTTATTTTTTAGTACGACCAGTTTATTTTCTTCAAATGTTTTAAACAGGTTTGGTAAAACAATAACCACCAGTAAAATTAAAATGAAAATAAGAATGACCTTTTCAATATTTGTAAAACCGTGGCTGCGCTTTGAAAATTTCATGACATAAAAAAACTAAGAAACACTTAATACTAGTGTTTCTTAGTTTAACATGTATGATTTTTTATTTAAAGTTTACACAGCAGCTAATTCTTTCTCGATATGCATAACTGTATCACCAGTAGATTTAACGTGCCTGTCATGGTTAACTTTACGTGGCCGTCTTAAATGCTCCATAAAACGCCTGTGCGCTAGAGAATCGATCTGTAACTGAGATGTTTTTTCTGGAACCGATAATACGAACTGGCCAGTTGTAGTTTTAGGCTTATTATTGTATTTACCTACTAAATACAAGTAACTCCCCCTCGTTGAATATAAGTAATGAATCATAGTTTGCCCGCCTTTTTAAAATTTAAGATGCCTATATAAAATTGCTTTTGAGTTTAAATTATAAATAAATTATTAACACAATATAAACTTTACACCAGATTATTATAATTGAAAAGAGTCTTTTCAAGAGGAAATATAATAAAATATAAATTATTTACTTTTAATATATAAGCAAGAGTTCCCACCCTTGCTTATATACAATA
>JAJYFO010000096.1 GCA_021785395.1 bacterium
TTTAAGTAAACTAAAAATGGCCAAATGCATGGTCCTCGATACCACTATTGATAATTTTAGTACTGAAGTAATTAATAATTATATTAAAATAAAATTAAGGCACAGCCTTTAAAAGCCACAAATTATTTATTTTTTAAATCAATTAGGTTAATTGGTTAGCCTGTTCAAAGGCATGATAACTGCTTCTAACCAAAGCTCCCGAAAATACATTGCTAAAACCTATGCTTAAACCGTATTCACGGTAATAATTAAATTCATCTGGGTGGATAAACCGGGCTACTGGCAAATGGTTTTGGGTTGGTTGTAAATATTGTCCTATCGTAATTAAGTCAACTTTATGCTTGCGTAAATCGGTCAAAACTTTTTCAACTTCATCTTTAGTCTCGCCTAATCCTAGCATAATACCCGATTTTGTCGTTAAATTATACGTTTTGGCTAGACTTAACACGTTTAGGCTCTGCTCATAATTAGCCTGTGGTCTAACTGTATTGTAGAGTCTTGGTACAGTTTCGATGTTGTGGTTTAAAATATCCGGTTTGGTTGCAAAGATTACTTTTAGGGCTTTAGAATTACCCTTTAAATCAGGAATTAAAACCTCTATTTGCGTATCAGGATTTAGTTGCCGTGTTTCCAGAATAGTTTGCGCCCAAATTTGTGCCCCACCATCGGCTAATTCATCACGGTTGACACTGGTTATTACGACGTGTTTTAGGTTAAGCGTTTGGGTTGCCTTGGCTACCCTTTGCGGTTCTTCAGTATCTAGTTCAGTTGGTTTTCCGGTAATCACGTTACAGAATCCGCAGCTTCTCGTACATATATTGCCTAGGATCATAAATGTTGCCGTTCCTAGCGACCAGCATTCACCACGGTTAGGACAGGCAGCCTCTTCGCAAACGGTATTAAGTTTATGCGACTTAATCAATTCCTTTATTTTAAAATAAGGTTTTTGCGTTGGTAACTGTACTTTGATCCATTCGGGTTTACGGGTGATGTTTTTCATAAGTATAAATTAAAAATTAAGGGTTTAACGATTTTATTACTAAAAAATTCATTCTTTATTTATTATTGGCATAAATCAAGTTGGGCTGCCTTATTTGAAGTTATCAAGTTGGTGATTGTGTTTGACTGGTAGTGGCAGATACTTAAAATAATTTCTAATAAATTATACAATATATAAGTGAATTTTAAAGTAGTTGATCTTTACAAAAATTCTTTATAAAAGAGGTAACAATTATGCCAATATCCAATATTGATATCAATCAAACGATTAAGTATTTGTCGATTCTAGACGAAAACGCCAAAATCGATTAAGACCTTGACCCTAATTTAGATGACAAGACTTTATACGACACGTTCTATTATATGCTACTAGCCAGGCGTTTAGACGAAAGGTATTTGGCTATGCAAAGACAAGGTCGTATCGGCACGTTTCCTCAAGCCAGCGGTCATGAGGCCATCAGTATGGGGTCGGTTATGGCCATAAATAAGTCAGATTACCACGTGCCGGCCTATCGCGAGTTGGTCGGTTTTTTGTATAGAGGTTGGAGTATCGAAACCTTGCTACTTTACTGGATGGGTTATGAAGAAGGCGCCCAAGTGCCCGATGGTATAAATGACTTGCCGTCATGTGTGCCTGTAGCCAGCCAATTGCTTCATGCTACCGGAATTGCCATGGCCATGAAGTTAAAGCGCGAAAAAAACGTCGTTTTAACGTATATCGGTGATGGAGCCACGTCTGAAGGTGATTTTCACGAAGCGTTAAATTTTGCTTCGGTATTCAGTGCCCCGGTAATATTTATCTGCCTTAATAACCAGTATGCTATTTCCGTACCGGTTGCCAAACAGATGAAATCTCAAACTGTCGCTCAAAAGGCTATAGCCTACGGCATTCCGGGTATAAGAGTGGACGGAAACGACGTTCTGGCTGTTTATAAAGCTACTTGTGAAGCTGTAGAAAGGGCCAGAAACGGTCTTGGACCAAGTTTAATCGAAGGTTTGACGTACCGGATAACACCGCATACGACGGCTGATGACCCAAAAAAATACCGAAGCATCGAAGAGTCTAATGAATGGCTGAAGCGTGAGCCTTTAATCCGTCTAGAAAAGTATTTAATGGATAAAAAAATACTGACTAAAGTCAAAAAGCAGGAAATGGAAGAATTAATTGAGAAAAAAATCAAAGACGCTATAGACCAAGCGCCTAAAATTATTCAGGAACGCGATTTAGACAACCCTGAATTAATGTTTAATTATTTATACGACGAGGTACCTAGTCATTTAGTCAAGCAGAAAGAAGAGCTTTTAGGTTACCTTAAGCAAAATAATAAGGAATTAAAATTAGCGCATAATCACTAATTTTTTTGATTTTACCAGCCATTTGGCGTTGAATTACAAGGAGATAAATTAAACCAATGAGTGAAATGAATATGGCCAAAGCCATTAACTTGGCTTTACACGAAGCAATGGAAAAAGATGAAACTGTCATAGTTATGGGAGAAGACGTGGGATTAGACGAGGGCGTTTTTAGGATAACCGAAGGCCTGTACGCCAAGTTTGGTGAAAATAGGGTATTAGATACGCCTCTGGCCGAGTCGGCTATTATGGGTACGGCTATCGGTATGGCTTTGTATGGACTAAAGCCGGTGGCCGAAATGCAATTTTCCGGTTTTTCTTATTATGCCTATCACCAGATGGAAGGACACGCGGCCAGATTCCGCAATAGAACGCGGGGTAAACGGTCCTGCCCTTTGGTTATGCGTGCTCCCTATGGCGGTGGTATAAGAGCCATTGAACACCATTCAGAAAGTCGCGAAGCTATTTATGCTCATACGCCTGGACTCAAAGTAGTTATTCCGTCTTCGCCACGCAACGCTAGAGCCTTATTGCATAGTTCTATCAATGACCCTGACGCGGTTGTATTCTACGAGCCCAAAGCTAGCTATCGATTATTTAAAGAAGAAGTACCAGATACCATGGAAACATTTCCGATTGGCAAGGCTCAGGTCTTAAAGACGGGTAGCGATATTACCCTGATTTCGTACGGAGCTAGTCTTAAAATAACTCTAGACGCCTGTGAAATACTAGAAGAGGACCACAACATTCATTGTACAGTGGTAGACCTTTTGACCATTGTGCCCATGGACACGCAAACTATTATTGAAAGCGTTGTTAAAACTGGTAAGGCCGTTGTCATTCATGAAGGTCCTAGAACTTGTGGCATTGGGGCCGAAGTCGTGGCTCGGATAAATGAAGAGGCCTTATTGTATCTTGACGCACCAGTTAAGAGGGTTACGGGGTTTGATACGCCAATACCTTTTTTCTCTAAAGAAAAATTTTATCTGCCCGATACAGGCAGAATTATTAGCGCTGTTAAAGAAACATTAGCATTCTAGTTTTATTTAAGGAGTTTTTATGACGTTTGAGTTTAAATTGCCCGATTTAGGTGAAGGCATCCATGAGGCTGAAGTAATTTCTCTAAAAGTTGCCCAGGGCCAAAATATTGCCGAAAATGCGCCTTTAATGGAAGTTGAGACCGATAAGGCCTTAGTTGAGATACCTTCGCCAGTTGGTGGTGTGGTCGATAAAATTCATGTCAAAGAAGGGCAAATTGTTAAAGTGGGTATGACGATGGTAACCTTTACGCCTAATAATCAGGTTGCTAAAGCTGCCAATACGGAGTTGCCAAAGGCCAAACCAGAATCGGTGCAAGTCCAGTCAGGTAAAGTCCAGTCCAACAATTTAGCTAATACGATGGCTCAATCTAATGGCCCAAAAACAAATGGTAGGGTTTTAGCAGCCCCGTCCACACGTAGGTTGGCTCGAGAATTGAATATAGACCTAACTATGATATCTGGGTCAGGTCCAGCTGGACGAATTTTAGCCAGTGACCTAACCAATACGGACATGTCTAGATTACCAGGTAAACTAAACTTGGGTGATGCGGTTCCAGAATTTGCCCTTTATGAAGAGACAATGTCGGTTAATAATAGGATTAACCGAGGCGATTTTAACTATAATATGCCTGATTTTCAAAAATACGGCCTTATAGAAAAACAGCCACTTAAGTCGGTAAGAGCCAAAATAGCCCAACATATGTCCTTGTCGTGGGCAATTGTCCCCCATGTAACCCATTTTGATGAAGTTGAAGTTAGCGATTTACAAAATATGTTGGCTGATTTTCAGAGGGAATTGGCTAAAGAAAACATTAAAATTACTTTAACGGCTATTGCCATTAAGGCTATTACCGCTGCTTTAATCAAATTTCCGGAGTTTAATAGTTCATTAAATGATACTACAAATGAAATAATTCTCAAAAAATACTACAATATTGGTGTCGCTGTTGCCACAGACCGAGGTTTATTAGTTCCAGTCATCTATAATACCAATGCCAAGAGCTTACGGCAAATTGCCGTTGAACTGTCTGATACTATAAACAGAACTAGAACCAATAAAATTAAACCAGAAGAACTACAAGGTGGTACCTTTACCATAACCAATATTGGTGTCATTGGCGGAACAAGTATGAGTCCAATGGTCAATTATCCAGAATGTGCAATTTTAGGTATGGCAACGATTAAACAACAGCCAATTGTTAAAGATAATAAAATTGAAGTAGGTAACGTATTGCCCATTGCTTTATCATTTGACCATCGAATTACCGATGGAGCCAATGCCGCACATTTTATTAGTTATTTCAGGCTTTTACTAAGTAAGCCTCATATGCTCTTGCTTGATTAGTGCAATTATATATTAAATTTTAAAACTTAAGAAGAGGGTGTAATTATGGTAGTCGGAGAAATGGTAGAAGAAGTTGATTTGGTAGTTATTGGCGCTGGACCTGGTGGTTATACGGCGGCCGTAAAGGCTCGTGAACTGGGTCTTAAGGTTATGCTTGTCGATAAGCGAAAGCTTGGTGGCGGTGTATGTCTTCACGAAGGCTGTATTCCGTCTAAGTCTTTATTACATGTATCACATTTGATAAATATGGCTAAAGAAGCCGGTGAAATTGGTGTTAGCTATCCAGCCGCCAATATTGACCTAGACAAAGTGAGAGAACACAAAAATAATGTAATAAAAAAACTAACTCAAGGACTAAGCGGTTTATTTAAAATGCATAAACTTGAATATATTGACGGTGAGGCTAGTTTTATTGATGATAGAAACATACGTATTGACCGAATTGGGGAAAGTGCCATAAGGGTTAAATTTAAAAATGCCATAATTGCGACTGGCTCTAAGCCGTCTAATTTACCACCTAGCATTAAATTAGTTAATTTAAACAATCAATCAAAAATAATGAATTCAACGCAGGCTCTAGAACTCAATGACATTCCCCAAAAATTACTAGTCATTGGAGCCGGTTACATAGGTTTAGAATTAGGCCAGGTTTATGCATCTTTGGGTAGTTCAATTGATATTGTAGAATTTATGGATAGTTTATTACCCGGTTTAGATAGTGATCTGGTCAGACCACTGGCTAATAAAATGAAAGGACTTTGTAATGAAATCATGCTCGAGTCTCTGGTTACCCAGATTGAAGAAAAAAACGACGAATTACTGGTAACTATACAAAAGCCGGATAAAACTACTGTAGTCAAAAAATACGATAAAATCTTGGTTTCTATTGGTCGAACACCAAATACCAGCACGCTTGGTTTAGAAAACCTGGGTTTAGAACTTAATAAAAGTGGTTTTATTAACGTCAATGAATTTGGTCAAACGTCATTAAAACGTATTTTCGCCATTGGTGATGTAGTATCCAACCGACCAATGCTGGCTCATAAAGCTATGCGTGAAGGGCACGTCGTGGCAGAAAAGCTGGCTGGTTTAAATTCGGCCTTTGACAACAGAGCCATTCCTTGTGTGGTCTATACTGACCCTGAAATTGCCTGGTGTGGTCTGACCGAAAACGAGGCTAATAAGGCTAATGTTAATTTTGCCATTACCAAACTACCTTTTGTTGCTAACGGTCGAGCTCAAAGTATGGCGAATACTCAGGGCCTTACTAAAATTTTATATGATAAGACGAGTCAGGCCATAATAGGTTGCGGTATAGTTGGTCCGTCAGCCGGTGAGCTCATCGGTATAATGGTTTTAGCCATGGAAATGGGTTGTGTAATTGAAGATATTGCTAATACCATATTCCCTCATCCGACCTTGAGCGAAACGATCATGGAATCAGCGCTAACCGTTGACAATAAAGAGTTGTCAAGTAAAGTTAAAAACGCTGAGCAAATATTAATTAAAAAACTTTAAGTTTAATATTAAATTTAAGTTTTAGCCTTTAGTTTTAAGGGCATAATCTTCATATAGAAACCATATCGATTACTTTAAGGAAAAACATGGCTGCCAATTTTATATCACCTAATCCTGATAATTTAAAGACACCTAGTGAATTAATGTCAGAATCTTTAGATAATGCAGGTGTGGAGCTTGACAATTTGATTGCTAATTGTCTTGAAGACTTAGAATCGTTTAAACAAGAATTAACGCAAACCTTTAAGGCTAATCTGGAAAAAGTTAAAGACAAATTAAAAGTTTACTTCAATAATGCTACTGACGATTTGGCAAATTCTAATATTGATTTAGTTGGAGAATTAAAAAGATTCGAAGTAGAGCAGATAAAGTTGCTAGTTCAGTCCCATGACGAAATTCGCCAGAAATTAAATTCTAAAATTGAGGAAATAAGTAACAATATTACTCTTCTTACTGAAAATAATTTAGCCGATGTAATGGATATTGATGAACAGCCATTGTTAGATTTTGAAGAAAATAAAAATCAATACTTAAAATATTTAAATGATTCGTATAATTCTAACAAAAGAAAAATAGATGAAAATAAATTACAAATCGAAGAAGCTCTATCTTCTAAAAGTATAGAATTGCAAAATTCTGTAGAATCGATAGTATTACAGTCTCGTGAAGATATTGAAAATCAGATGGCAAATGTTAATGAGCTGTTTGAATCAAAGATAAATGAAGTTGTACAGCAGTTAACTTTAACGGTTTCATCAATAGTCGAAAATTGTGCTAATTTGACCCAAAATGGTATGAAACTTATCGATAATAGTGTTAATGATCAAAAACTTGAGTTAAATCAGGAAATTGATACATGGTTTAATTTGATTTCTGGGTACAAAGATAAGCTTAGTGAAAGCCTTGAGTACGAAGGTAATCTTTTAAATAACAAGCATAATAAATTGCTGGCCGAAAAAAATAATTTATACCAAAGAGAATTAAATCAGTTGTTTGAAAAAGCTAAAACAAAGATATCAGCGGTTAAATCAGAATTTAAAAATAATAAAAGAAAACTTGAAAGTGACTATTTAGATAGGCTAGATAGGTTGGCTTCTAAATTGGAAACGGTTCTTTCTTCAGAAACTAGTATGCATAGCGATAGTCATATTGAGCCATTGAACGTATTAAAGGAAAATTTAAAGGCTCGTATAAATGCCCATGGCAGTGAGATGATCAAGGATTTTCAGCGACAAATAAATCAGTTGGAGTCAGAATATGCTAGGTTAACAGCCAATTGTCATGAAAAAATTGATTATACTAGGCAAACAGCCCTTGACGGCTTAGATAAACAGCTAAGACTTATGAAGGCAGAAACGGAAAGAACTTTAAAGACTTTTCATTCAGAAATAGTCGATTTGAAAAATCAGTTACCGCAAATCGAAGAAGCCGGACAGGCTGCAGCCATGGTCGTTAAAGCGTATAGAAATTCTAGAATATCTTTTGATTTGGATTAATTAGGAGTTGTCATGTCAAATTCAGGAAAAAATTTACAAGTTATATACAATGATGGCTCAAAAAAGCTAATTGAAATCGAAAATTTAGTTAATTCTGAATTAGTTAGGCATGGTCAATCAGAAATTGAAAAATTTAAGTCTAATAAGGAGGGCTTTATCAGCCTGGTCGATGAACAATTTTTAAAACTTGAATCGGAATTAAAAATTGCTTGTGACAAATCAGTTCAAAATTTTGAGCAGATTGTTCAAGACGAATATTTTGACATTAAAGAACATCTAGAAAACCTTAAACATCAGGTTAATCATTTAACTAAACACCTTCAGGAAAAATTGACTGATTTTAAGCTTGAAAAACAAGATATTATTCAGAAGAAAGAGCTAACTTTTAAAAACGAGATAGGTAATGTTCAAAAGAAAAAATCCATAGAAATCGAAAAACAAGGTTTTGGAACCATTAAACACTTACGCAGTCATGCTACCAATGCTATTAATTTATTGCAACAGAAGTTAGATTCGAGTCTTTGGGAGTCTCGAAGTATGGAAAAAAATGTCAATAGTACATTTTTTAAGACATATATGCAAAAGGCAAGTGGTATTGAAACGCATTTTGCTAGCTTAATACAGCAGCTTAATACAGAATTACAGAATAATTATAAGACGCTCGATAATGATTCAAGCCTTAAAGAAGACGACTTGAAATCTGTAGAAGATGACTACTTAGAAAAAATTAGTAACAATAACGATATTTTAACTGACGATATCAATGAATTGTCAGAGCAAAATTTAAAGCGTTATATGAAAAGTTTAAATAAATTATATGAAGAATTTGTAAAAGAAGCAAATCATGAGCTTAAAAATTACTCCGAGGATCTAAATGATTTAAGCAGGAATTTAAATTCCGAAATAAATCAACTAAATAAGGAGTCTCAGGAGTCAATTAAAGAAAAATGCAATAATCTGCAGACAAAAATTGGTCCAAGTAAAGAATCATTTTTAGTAAAGTTGAACAATAGGGTAAGTTCAAGCAAAAATATTCAAGAAGAACTGCAAAAAGAACATGACTTATTATTTAGCCGTATAAAGGTTGAGCTTGGCAATATTCATCGTGATAGTGAAACAAAAATGGAAAATCTTATGTTAACAGCCAACCAAAAGTTAGATTCAGTAACTAAGGAGACTGAATTAGAAATCAATGATTATCAAAAAAAATATTCGACTGAATTAGAAAGTATCGCTCAAACGGTCCATATTGACATTGATACAGCCGTAAAAGAATTGCTTGAAATGGTAAATTCATACAAAAGTGAATCATTAAAATTAATTCAAAATCAAACAAACTAACAATTTCATTATCACTAAAATAGACTACAAGGGAAATTTATTATTTTATGAGTTCAATTTTAAGACAAGTTATATTAAAATCAAGCGACTTGGACAACTTTATAAAAAAATATAATTCTGGTACCAATATTACACCTGAACAATGGGCTCAGTCAATTGAAAAATCGGTTAATCCAGGTGTTTTGCTATTTTCATTAGAATTATCTTCTGCCTCTTCTACGCTTGGACATTCTCTAATACAAAAAAAAGAGAGTGATAGTGCTGAACCATCATATAGAGTTAAAGATTTGTCTATCGTTGTTCAGCGCGATAGCGATAAAGCCATGGTTATGTTTTTAACCAATAATGCTTTTGAACTAAGGTTCCTTGAGCCATTTTTAATTAAAGAGGCTAGAAAGGCTATATTGGACGATAAGGAGTATCAATATTTAATAGCCAATCTAACTAAACCTTTGACGCCAGAGCAATTGTCGGCTTTATCACTTTTAGCTACCAATTACGCTCAAGGTGGCTCCAGACGAACTTTTTCTAGTCCCAATAATCCTAATTTGGCTGAACCGGGATTAGCTATGTTAAATTTCTTTGGTCTTACTTTTTCCAGCCAGTCTTCTGGTGGCCTTATGAAACAGGTTCTTGATTTGGGCCTAGTCGTTTCGGCAGTTTGTGGAATTGACCCTAAACCAGACGATAAATCGTTTTATAATCCCTTCTTTCCTGTCTTGAAAGATTATGAAATTGATGAATTTCAAAAGAACGATGAAAAAGTCACGACTTTTAATAGCGATGGCAGCCAAGAGCAATCAGTTGACTTTGCTCCAGAATTGGTCGATTCTTCGCAGATTAATGCCCAGGGTACTAACATTAATTTTCAACACCCAGCCATCGAGGGCAAAGAAAAGCCAAAATTTCCGCAAGACTTTATAGTGGAGCCAGAGCCACAAGTACAACAAATGCCAAGTAATAGCGTCGAAACTGGTTTTGTCCATCCAGCAAGTTTGCCTGGTCACGAAAAGCCAAAATTTCCGCAAGACTTTATAGTGG
>JAJYFO010000294.1 GCA_021785395.1 bacterium
TATCGGCAATTCCCCTCAAAATGTTGGCGAGCCAATGATGGTAAATATTTATGGTAACCAAACAATTATTGCTGGTGGGGTAGTTGGTAATCCACCTAGGTTTGGCTTAGATCAAGGTATAGCTGAGACTGATTCAGGATCAGATGTAATATTGACAGGCGGCTTGTCAATATTTGCACGGGGAATAATTACAGTTGGTGCAAGAGGGCTTGCTGGTGCTCTTAAAGGCTTAGCTGCTCGTGCTTCAGGCAATTCAACTGTTACAACTGCGGCAGGTTATACGATTAACATTCCACCAGAATATGTGTCAGAAGTTGCTAAAAATGGCAGAGGCATCGTTTGGCGACAACCCGGTAGTACTGGAAACGCAAATACAATACGCATTATGAAACCAACTTCAAGGTATCCAAATGGATATGTCCGAGTTTATAATAAACATGGTCAACCTATAGATCTAACCACTGGGAGGCCAGGTAGCAATAACATTACACATTACCCTCTCTAGAAAACACATTGCTTGTGCAGTTTAAAATTAAATTCAGACTCTAGTTGACTAGATTTTATAACAAAAGAAGTGAATACTTTAGGAAGTATTGTGTATAATAATATTGATAAAATTTTAAATTATTCAACCCATTCTATAAGATTACATAGCACAAACTATTCAAATTTAATGATCATAAATTATAATAACTATAAACCTGGCTATGACAATAAGCTTAACAGTAAGATCGATTTGTTGGCAAGTGGCTGTACTCAGATGCAGTATAGTTATTACCAGTATGAGCTTGTAACAAAGGTAACTTGGATCATAGACATAGATTTGGACTTCCAATATGCCGGATCGCCAAACTATTTTTATCTTAGGATGTACGGTGCCTATAACCCAACTTTTAGACGCTTCATAAACTGCGACTCTATCGGTACTGATAGCAATATAAATTTATACGTTTTAGTGGAAAATAATCTAGATGATGCTAGCGAATTTTTTGGTTGTGATTTAATTAAGCGCTATACTAACAGAACTCAAGCAAGCAATAGCAGCCAAAGTGGTAGCATCGGCTCAGGTAATTCTAGCAATTTATTAGGCAATGATAGATTGCTATGTACCCATAAAATTATTAAAATTCATTCAAGATGGTTTGTCATACCTACGAGATGCCAATTGGAACAGTTTCATAAGCAAGCTCTTACCGAATCATTTGTTGTTAGAATTATTGCCGCCATTGGTTCCGAAATTTTGTGTAGGACAATGGTTGCACATAAAATCTTAAATGTGCCTGCTACAGACAAATCAGCTGCCACAACTACAGTCGGTGATATTTCCCAAAATATTTGCCGAATGTTGCTAAATATGGTCGAGACATCATCTGGTGCCAACCCAGTAGTACTAGAAAAGTACATGCGATTTACATTATGAAACAAACTTCAATGTACCTCAATGATTATGTAAGAGTTTATAATAAAAATGGACAACCTATAGATCTAAACATTGTGAAGTCAGTAAGCAATAACATTACTCATTACCCACTCAAGGAGACATACAGTATGTACGGTTTAAAATCAAATTCGGACTTTAGTCAATTAATCGGTTCAACTATTTTACAAATTTGCATCGGTACTTTCCAAATACAATTCAACATTGATAACGATATCTCTATTTGTGCTGAAAATGAGGTGAGTTTACAATGTGATCTTGGGGACTGTGTCTGGCAAAGTGGCGATTCGACAATTGCTAATAGTTTTACACGGCTTATAGATAAGCAAATTATTAAATATGAGATTTTGAACGAATCAAACTTGATTCTTTATTTTTCAAATGGTGATAAGCTAGAACTCAAAGATTGTTCAAGTCACGAAGCTTATACAATAGTTATTGGTTCACAAACTTATATTGTTTAAGCCCTGTGTGTCTATAATTAGGCTTAATGGGTGCGAAGCTGCTCCTACCGGAAAACGTTTTGGCTAAATTAGTAAGTTCCGATTTTTAAAGCGGTAACGGTAAGTAACGGTTTTCAGAAACGTACTTTGAGCTTTTCAAGGTTTGTGGTATTCTTCTTTTGACCAATAAATTCCTACTCTGTAGTTTCTAGGAACTTTAAGACTAACGTAAGATAGTGTGATTCCTGTCAAGCAAAATATTGGCTTAACAGATATTTTAATATTCTTTTACCGCTTTTTACCGTGAGCCTAATTTTTGCCAGAGAAAATTATGGTACCGAAAGTGCATATTTTTTTATTACGCTTGACTTTCGGCTTATTATTTGGTAGGTGGGCTTAGTTCAGGCAAGCTCCCACATTAATTCTAACTATCCATAAAATATATTTTATGGTGGTATAATATCTTTATTTTCAATGCATAGCTTTGCTATTCACTCTAAAATTACTAGTAAACCAAATAAGGATAAAGCTATTATTAATGTTAGCTATTAAGCTACTAATGTCAACTCATGCATAGATTTACTTTTATAGTTGGAGTCAAATGGTTTCCCAGATCGCACTACTGCATAAATAATTCTAAGCAACTTTCGCATAACAGCACAAATTATAACTTTCGATGGCTTACCGGCCTGTTTT
>JAJYFO010000295.1 GCA_021785395.1 bacterium
GCTGCCGAAGTTAGTGAACAAGCCGAACCAGAAGCTGCCGAAGTTAGTGAACAAGCCGAACCAGAAGCTGCCGAAGTTAGTGAACAAGCCGAACCAGAAGCTGCCAGCGAAGCCGAATCAGACCCTACGAATGAGGCAGCATAAGCATAGCTAATATTAAGTATAGCTGGATTAGGTAAATTAATAAGACGATTGATGTCGTTATAAGAAAAGTTGAAGCATCATCTTTATTTGTGATTGTGTTTAAACTCGAAATTTATTTATGCAGATATATGGTATCTTAAACAGGCATGTTTAAGGTGTTGGTATTAGTGAATCCGATATAAACAAATAAGCAGTCTAAAATTTTTGGATTGCTTATTTGTTCTCATTGCTTTAGTAATATATTGATTATTTTATGGTTATAAAGTTTAAGTTGGTCTTTAATGACATTAGATTAAAATTATTGACTTGAGAAAAATTTTAATGAGTCCTTTGTAATTTGTAAAATATCAATAAGTAGTACAAGTGTATATGCGGTTCCGTATATACACTTGGCGTTGTATTTGTTTCATGACAAGGGCTTTCACGATATAGGTAAGCTTGCACCTTCTTGACAGCCGGATGCGTTTTTATTGCGATTTCTTACTTAAACTAAATAATTAATCTAATCTTAGACCCAGCCAAAACTATAATAGTTAGATTAGCGATTTTTTTAGTTTATTAATAGAGGCTTGATAACCTATCGTGTTTTTGTACTAAGGAGTAAATTTAATGTTTAAATCAAGAGTATTAAAGGCTTTCATTATAATTACAATGTTTTATTCGACAACCTCTTTAATTTGGGCTGGCCAGGAAAGTAAAATCTCAGCGTTAGAAACTTCCCCAAACAATGATTTTGATGTTAAGACCAAGAGCCAAGCATTAAACTATCCTAAATTCCCAACCGTTAATCATATCGATAATTATAACGGCGTAAAAGTTCTAGATGCTTATTATAATTTTGAAAAACTCGATAGCCCATCGACTAAAGCCTGGATAAAGGCAGAAAATAATTTAACGCAAAATTATTTATTAAGCCATCTATCTAAAGACCAGCTTGAAGCTATAAAAAACAATTTGACTAAATTGTACGACTACCCTAAGTATGGTGTGCCGCGCAAATATACCGATAAATATTTCTATTTATACAACCCTGGAACTTTAAATCAGTACGTTTTGGTCTATAGTACCGACCTTAGTACTTTTAAGACCGAAAATTCAAGTAAATCGACTGTTTTAGTCGACCCTAATACCATTAATAAAGATGGTACAGCTACTATTAGCAATTTTCAGGTCTCGCCTAATGCCAAATTCGTAGCCTACGGAATAGCTAAAGTAGGTTCTGACTGGCAGGACTGGCGTATTAGAAACGTCGAAACCAAGCAAGATTTGCCGGAAACTTTAAAATGGATTAAATATAATAACGTTGAATGGACAAAAGATAATTTAGGCTTTTATTATACTCGGTTTAACGAGCCAGCTGCCAATAAAACCTACGAAGAAGCTAACTATTACCATAAAGTATACTACCATAAACTAAATACTAGTCAAAGTAAAGACGTTTTGGTCTATCAAAATAAAGCCAATAAACAATGGTATTTTACACCGCATATTAGCGATGACGGCCGTTATTTGCTTTTAACCATAGTTGTCGGTGACGCTTCGACAAATAGATTATACGCTATGGACCTAAAAAATAAAAACCTGGGTTTTAAGCGCTTATTCGATAATCCTGACGCGGCTTATATTTTTGTCGGAAATGTGGGAACCAAGTTTTATATTCAGACCAATTCTAAACACCCTTGCGGTCAGATTATAAGCTTAGATTTTAATAATCCCCGTAAAACTCAACTGGTTGTTGGTGAAAATACCGCTACTATAGTAGATTCTTTACTCGTCGAGGATAAATTAATACTAAACACTATAAAAGACGCTAGTTCTAAATTATTTGTTTACGATTTAGACGGCAAGCTTATAAGCAACCTTAAGCTTCCATCGTTGGGTATGGTAAGTGGTTTGTACGGCAAAGAAACGCAAAAAGATATTTTCTTTAATTTTACCAGTTATAATTTTAAGCCGACTATTTTTACTTACGATACCAAAACTTGTGATAGCGGAATAGTGTCGCTGCAGTCTAATGATAGCGTAAATGACTATACGGTTAAAGAAATATTTTACCCCAGTGCCGATGGTACTAAAATACCTATGTTTTTATGCTATAAAACTGGCTTAGACATCAACGGCAACTGCCCAACCTTGCTTTATGGATACGGTGGTTTTGATATTTCTATTTTGCCTTTTTATAAACCATTTGCGCTAGCTTTTATGGACATGGGCGGGGTCTATGCCGTGGCTAATTTGCGTGGTGGCGGTGAATACGGCGAAAATTGGCATAAAGCTGGGATGAAAGAAAAGAAACAAAACGTTTTCAACGACTTTATTAGTGCGGCCAATTGGCTTATAGCCAATCATTTTACCAATAAGTCAAAACTAGCTATTAATGGCGCTAGTAACGGTGGCTTATTGGTCGGAGCCTGCCTTGT
>JAJYFO010000296.1 GCA_021785395.1 bacterium
ACCGTTGACGCTGGCGAAGCGACAGAATCAGTTATAAAATCGATAGAAACGGATGGCAATAAATTGATTAAACTCGAGCCAAACCATGAATTTAATTTGTTAACAATCCAAAAACTTCATTAAATACGCCATTATGAGTCTTCAACGAAAACCCAAAATCTATATAATCTCTTTGGCCGTTTGGCTAAATTTAGCCATTTTCGCCACTGTATCTTACGCTATCGACGCTCAACCTAACAGCGATAATTTACCCATAAACAATTCTATAACAGACGCCAATGAAAATTTAAAGGAAAGATATTTGTCTCGCTTAAAGATATACCCCAACGACTATTTAACTCGCTTTGAATTGGGCAAACTTTATTTAACCGAAAAAAACACGCAAGCTGCCAAATCCACTTTTTTAAAACTAACTAGTCTACAACCGAAGTACTACCAGGCTTATCACGAACTTGTATTATTACCACTTACGAAAGAAGAATTAGCAAGTTTAATCGATTTACTGGCGCAACAAAAACTCACCAAACCAAAAGACTTTACTTATTATCTAGCCCTATCAGAATTATACGAAAAAGACGGTCAGTATTATTTAGCCGCCAGAGCCCTCGTTGATTCTTCTTTTGCCAACGTTGTACCGTCAAAATACGGCCATTTATTGAGCAGCAGAATAAATCTACTCCTATTAAAAGCCAAAAACGCTGATACTGACCAGCATATTGCCCCAGGGGACGAAGATTTGGATAATTTACCCCCACCCATACCGGAATCTAAACTCAAACGGGCCAATTTAAATAAAAATCTCCTAGAAATTCCCAACCAACATGTTAAGAGCGAAACTGCCAACTAAAATCTTACCTGAGTCAAGTCGATAATTAATTTAATTTAATTTAAAAGGCCTAATAACTTAGGCTCAATTTCCACTAAAATTAAGATACCAATGAGGTTGACGTGATACCAGCAGTTTTAATTAGAAAATCAATAGACTGGGTTAGGCATAACCCCCAATTTGAAAATTCTAACCCTTATACGCGTTGTGAAGAAGTGATTAAAGCCTGCCAAACCTTGTTTAAAGAGGTTTTGGGAGATTGCGATACAACATTGGTTGAATTAGCCTGTATAGCCGCTTATTGGCTGGAGTTTTTCCACTGTGAAGACCCCTCTAACGATGAAAATCAATGGAGTGAAGGTCTCAAGAAAAGAGCTATTCAGTATGATTCTTTTGAAGACTGGCAGAAATGGTTCATTCAATCATACGCTAAAGTATATAAAGAAAATAATATATGGTCGGGCATATTAATGACTTCTTGGGCTTTTACCCACCAGTACGAATTGACGTATTCTAGTGACAATTGGGGTTTTAGCGAAACGCAGTCGTATCTGCCTACGTCTGAATTCTGGCGCTTAGAGCCCCATTTAAACCTGGTTAAAGACCTAATAAAATCTATTTGGCTAAGTGAGATTAAACAATACGAAGACCTTGGGTTCATCGTCGAAGAAATAACGAACCCATACTTTGGTAAAATTGAGGGGCTTGGCTTTGACAATAAAACCGTTTATTTATCGTACCCGCTTGGTTCAACCCGCCCTAAACAGCTAATTGAGTTAGCCCAGATAATCAGCGACATCATAACACCGATAGCCGATGACGGCTACCGCAGGCTAGACAATATTCTATTTAGTGACGACCATCTCGATTTAACTTCCTTTTTGTCCAAAACCAAATACCTTTTGGGAAGTCATAGGCGTTTCCATGAACTGCTTTTAGAATCGTCCAACCAAGAAACAGCTTTGCTACAACTTTCAGCCGAAGGTTGGCTGGTTGATGAAACGTTGGTCGGCGGAAAAACATCTTAAAAATTAATGCAAACAACCCTTGACATTTGCAATATTTACCTTAAAATTAATTTAACTAAGGCTTAATTTAGCGATGATAACTTTTAAGACTTAACATTTACCACCCCGTCAGTAATATATAACATGTTTCAATCTTTAATCAGAGGTTTTAAAATGATCCTAGCCAGTTTTGAGCTAGGTTTAAACGATCCTAGAATTCTAATACCATCGTTTGTAATGGTCTTTATGAATTTTTTCTATTGCGCCTTGTTATTGATTCAATGCAAGTTAAAAGTTGGCCCACAAGTCGAAACATACGCCACTGGCTTCCATAAATTAACTCCTCATACTTTTAGCCATAGTCAAACTTTGCACGCGGTGTCTCATGCAGCCAACAGCGGTGCCTTTGAAAACTTTAACCCGAGTCTTCTGGGACAGTATTTTAACTTACAGGATTGTTTTGTTTATTTAGCTATAATAGCCACTTGGTGGTTGACCAATATAATTTTAGAAGGCATTACGACAGCCATGGTCTATACTAATTTGACCGAAGGTCCTAATAAAGCTAGTTTCGGACTAGCCTTACAAGGCGTTTTGCAAAGCCTACCAGCTTTAATTGTCCTGGGTCTGGTAACCCTTGTTGCCAAGCGCCTAGTTGGCTGGTTAAGGCATCACCGCGGAAGTGGCGTTCTGGGTTTTGGCATCGATTTTATCGCAGGCATAGTCGA
>JAJYFO010000297.1 GCA_021785395.1 bacterium
AAGCAATCTAATTATTTCACATATAATAACTTAAATGCGTACTAATCATAAATATTTCCTTGGGATATCGGTAACAATTGATAACTCAATTTATAATAAAGGTAAGTTAAATCAAGTCAAAGAGGTTAAAATTATGCCGTCAAACAATCGATTACCCAAAATTGCCCTTGTAATAGCACCTGAAGAATTCAGAGACGAAGAATTTAAAATGCCGTACCAAACACTCAACGACAACGGCATTGCCACCGTTATCGCCTCGACCCAAACGGGCAAGGCTACTGGGATGCTTGGCTACAGCGTAGAGGCAACCAGCTTAATCAAAGACCTTAAGGCAAGCGAATTAGATGGAATTGTAATCGTCGGTGGTATGGGTTCGCCTAAATTCCTTTGGGACAATAAGGAATTGCACAAATTATTAAACGAATTAAACTTAAGTAAAAAAACCATCTCTGCTATATGCCTGTCAACCGTGTGCCTAGCCAAAGCGGGCTTACTCAATAACGTAAAAGCAACAGTTTGGCCAAGCGACGACGCTATTGGCGAATTAAAGGCGGCTAAAGCAATTTATTTAGACCAAAACGTCGTCGAAGACGGAAACATAGTTACAGCTAATGGACCCCAGTCAGCTCAAGAATTTGCCGATGTGGTGCTTAAACATTTAAATAAAGTAAAGGTTTAAAATACGTTAAACAGGGCGATTGGCGCAGTGGTAGCGCAGCACGATCACACCGTGAAGGTCAAAGGTTCGAATCCCTTATCGCCCATATTTAATATTTTTTTAGCTAAATCTTAGTGGTGACCGTTAATTTTAACTAAACCAGGGCTGTCAGCGGACTCAATGACCGGAAATAATAAATTCAATCAAATGGCGAATTTAAATGGGGTTATCGCTTCTAATATTGCCGACTGAGATAAATACTTTTGTTCTAAAAAATAATTAATAAAGCCTGTTAATAAGCAACAGCCAATTAAAGTTAATTAACATTATATTTTACGGCTTACCTAGCCCCATCGCTTCAGCCGAAAAAGGTTTATCTTTGCTATATTTAAGGCTATTGCGCACCCCCCAGAAAGGTGCTTGCAGGCAACCACTTAACAACCCGTAAGGCGTACTTATGCCGGTGGCTATAGTTTTAAGGACGATATTATTGTACTTGCCAACCAGGTCTTTCTGACCTTGGTTAATTTCATCTATAGTATGTCGAAACATCGCCACAGGTGTGCCAATTACAGTACAGGTAACGACTGAAGCCACATACGGAACGGGCTTTATTTTAACTTTTACAGACTTGTCTTGACTACCGTCTTTGCCTGAATTCTTATCGGTTTGACCCGATTTTTTAGAATCATCACTATTTTTTGATTCGTCTGTTTGACCTGGTATATTGTTAAGATTGGGTGGTGCTGTTATTCTTTCTAAAGCCAGTAAAGGCATACATGTTGTCAAAAGGAAACAGACCACAGTAAAGCTTAGCTTGAGTTTAAAATTATTGTACATTAGATTTAATCGCAAAACTGATTTATAATTATACACGGATATTTACCATAATTTGATTATATTCCATTAACAAAAGAAATTTTTATGACACAATTTATTGAAAATCCTAAAGACCCTTTAAACTTAATAAATTCAATTCTAAACGATTCGTATTTAATTACTGATTATATCGGAGCTGGCGGAATGTGTTATGTTTATAAAGGTAAGCAAGAGCTGTTAAATAAGGTTGTAGCCATAAAAATTTTACAACCACATTTAGTATCAGATCAAACCGTTTTTCGCCGGTTTCAACACGAAGGTAAACTAGCTGCTAGCCTAGCTCACATAAATATTATAAATATCTATAATTTAAACGTTTCTGAAAACGGATTACCTTATTTAGTTTTAGACTTTATTGAAGGAAAATCGCTATCCGAAATTTTAAAAGAAGAAAATTATTTAGAATTAACTAGGGCTCTAAATATATTCAAACAAATTGCTAGCGCTCTGTCAGCTGCGCACGAGAAGAATATTATACACCGCGATTTAAAACCAAGCAATATAATGATTTTAAACCAGGATGACGGCAGCGAAATAGTTAAACTAACCGATTTTGGTATAGCTAAAATTTTAAGCCACCAAGACGAGGATTCCCTAAAATTAACGAAAACCGGCGAAGTTTTTGGATCACCAATGTATATGTCGCCAGAGCAATGCCGGGGTGAAAATTTAGATAACCGCAGTGATATTTACTCATTTGGTTGTCTTATGTACGAAACAATTACGGGTCGCACCCCTTATCAAGCTAATAGCCTGGTGGAAAGTTTGTACGCTCATTTAAACGAGTTTCCCCAAAGAATCGAAATCGCTAACCCTAAAATTAAAATACCCGATAAACTTGAAGCCTTAATAATGAAATGCCTGGCCAAAGACCCAAATTTGCGCTATGGCGACGCCAAGCAAATATATCAAGACCTTAACGAAATTAAAGACAATACGAATTTATTTTATAATTTTTTTAATAAGATAATAAACGAATTTAAGATTTTTTATTTTAGAACGCTAAAATTATC
>JAJYFO010000097.1 GCA_021785395.1 bacterium
CTTGACGCAGTGATGAGGGCTCAAGAAGATTTGGTAGACATTGTTCATAGGCTCAAGCAAGTAGTTTGCGTTAAAGGATAGACTTGGCTATTATATTTTAAATCAACCATGAAATTTATCAGTGTATTATTAATCGTTTATTTGTTCATTCTTCTTTGTCCATTTAATTTATTGGCTTTGGCTGAAATAAATTCTAAAAGCGTGAATAAATTAACTAAAACTTCTACCTATAATAGTAACGGTCAAGATGATATTTGTTTTACTAAGCTAAAGCAAATAATAAGCAAATGCGACAAATTAATTAAAGACAATCCCAAAGACGTCAATGCCTATATTGAAAAAGCCTGCGCTGAAATTTATTTGCGTGACAGTCAGGCGGCTATCGCCGATTATAATCAAGTGCTTACGATAGACCCCAATAATTATTTGGCCTATAACAATATTGGCGTTGCTTTAGTCGGAATGTCCTACTATGATGAAGCCATAAAATACTTTACCATGGCTATTAAAATAAAGCCAAATTCATTCAATGCCTACTATAACCGTGGTAGCAGTTATTTTGTTTTGTCTCAATATAAAAAGGCTGTAGACGATTTCAAACAGGCTGTAATAAATAAGCCTGATTCGCCTCGGGCTTATTTTAGTCTTGGTCACGCTAAAGGGTGTCTAGCTGATTTTAAGGGGGCAATTTTAGACTACAGTAAAGCCATTGACCTTGACCCGAAATTTGTAAGAGCCATATTTAACCGAGGTAAGGCTTTCTATTTAACCCAAGATTATGACGCAGCCTTAGCCGATTATACGCAAGCTGTTAATTTAAATCCAGATTATGTCGACGCCTATTATGAAAGAGGGTCTCTTTATATGGAATTAAGCCATTATAATAGGGCTTTGGCTGATTTTAACAAGGCGATTGATTTAAATTTGGATGATAAGCCAGATTCAGACGCATATTTTAATCGTGGTAAAGCTAAATTCAAACTTGGTTTCTATAGCGAAAGTATCCCTGATTTTAACGAAGCTACTAAATTATACCCAGACTTTGCTGTGGCCTTTTATTATAGAGGCTTGGCTAATTTAAAACTTGGTCGCAATCAGTTGGCCGTAAACGATTTTAATGAGGCGCTTAATTTGAATCCCAAATACGATGCTGCTCTTAAAGAACGCAGTATCGCTTATGCTGCCTTAGATAGTAAAAAATAATTTAAGCTGTATGTGGGTGGCGGTGATGAATATCGCTTAAATGGTCATGTGTATGCGTTATGGTGTCGTGCGTATGCTCATGACAGTGGTAAAAAGTCAGCTTGCCTTCGTGCCAGTGGCTATGATGTCCGTCTAAATGATTATGATAATGTGTATGGGTTAATTTGGTGTGGGTATGTTTGTGGCTATGCTTTTCGCTGAAAATCAAATAAAATGATACGGCTATTAATAATAAGGCAGCTATATAGGCTAAATTTATGCTGTCATGAAAAACTATACAGGCAAAAAATATGCCAAAAAATGTTGATAGGCTAAAAACTAATTGCGTTTTGATTGCGCCAATTTTTTGGTTAGACTTTACATAAAGAATTAGACTTAGTCCATAGCAGAAATAGCCCACTACTATATACTCAAGACAGTTTATATTTAAAATATTATCTTTGAATAGGTTAAGGCCAATAAATAAATTGACAACAACCGAAGTAAAACCTTTGACAAAAACCAATTGGTTAGGCTTTATATTATCAATGATACTACTTAGATTATTGTCTAGAGCGTAGCATAAGCAGGCTAGGGCTATAAAAATATAACCAGATATTTCTAGGTACGATAATTTAAAGGGCAAACAGATTGTTAAGGCTATAAAAATCCCAGTAATTCCAATTAGTGATTTTAAGGTTATATTTTCTCTAAAAAACATAACCGCTAAAATTACGGTAAAAACGGGTTCAAGATTAAATAGCAACGAAGTATTCAAAGCCGAAATATGACTTAACCCACTCATTAAAAATACGGGTCCAAGTATGCCACCAAATAAGATTACGCTTGCAATTTTTAAATTAAACCTCGAAATTAAATCAAAATTTATATTATTTTTATCATAACTGGTAATGCAGGCGCCCAGATATAATAGCCCAGAGATTGTAAATGGTGAAAAATCAAACCCGATTAATTTACATAAAACTGGACTCAAGCCAAATAATAAAGCTGAAATTATAATATCTAAAAGCATGGGTTATTTAAGTGGAAATGCTTCTTGCAAGCCTGTATCGGGAACGTTAAAATGCATTTGTTTATTGAGTTTGCTTTGAATTCTACTAAACAAAACGTAGAAAACCGGCGTTATATATAATGTCACGATTTGCGAAAAGGCTAGCCCACCCAAAACGGTTAAGCCAAGCGGTTGCCTGCTCTCGCTGCCAGCCCCAAAGCCAAAGGCAATAGGAATACTGCCCATTAAAGCTGCGAGCGTTGTCATCATAATAGGTCTAAATCTGGTTATACAGGCCTGGTATATAGCTACTTCGGCTGGCTTTCCTTCTGTTCTTTGCGCTTCGACGGCAAAGTCGATCATCATAATGGCGTTTTTCTTAACAATACCGATAAGCATTATCAACCCTAAAAATCCATAAATATCTAAGTCTCGACCAAATAAAATTAGTACTACCAAGGCTCCAAGAGCTGCTGAAGGTAAACCCGTTAAAATAGTTATAGGATGGATAAAGCTTTCGTATAATATCCCCAAAACTATATAGATAACAATTATGGCTATTGCCATTAATGTCCACAAATTGCCGCTTGAATCTTCAAAAGCCTGCGCCATACCTTGAAAATTTGTCGACACTGATTTAGGCACAACGCCTTTAGCGTCGGCTTTGATACTTGCTACCGCTTCGCCAAGCGATACACCTTTAGGTAAATTAAACGAGATGGTCACAGATGGAAACTGGCCCACGTGGTTTATTAACAAAGGACCTACACCTTGGCTAATTTTGGCTACCGACAATAAAGGTATCATAATTCCTGTGCTCGACTTTATGTAAATCATTTCTAAATTACTGGGATTGCGATAGTATCTAGGTTCTACTTCAAGAATTACCCAATACTCATTGACGTCAGAATAAATTGTAGATACCTGTTTGGTGGCGTAGGCATTCCCCAAAGCTTCTTCGACCTGAAACATCGATATGCCTAGCCTGGAACATTCATCTCTATCTACGTTCACAAACACCTGGGGGTTGTCAACCTGCAAGTCGCTGTTTACGTCTTTGAGCTTGGGGTTTAATTCTAGTTTGGCTAATAAGGCTTTGGTTACATTATATAATTCGTCGAGCTTGGGGCTGGATATGCTGTACTGATAGAGCCCTTTGGTTACCTGTCCGCCAATGGTTATGGTTGGTGGGTTTTGTAAATATACCTGAATTCCTGTAACCTGCTCAAGTTTAGGCGCTAATTCGTGGATTATGCTGTCGGCGTTTAATTTACGCTTGGATTTATCCTTTAGAACGATTAATAGCCTACCTGAGTTTAAGGTTAGGTTCGGACTGGCTCCGGTACTAGCTGATACGTTAGAGACACCAACGCTAGACATTACCGATTCAACATTGGGGTCGCCAAGTATAATATCGGTTAAAGCGCGGTGATGGTCTATCATCGCCTGAAATGAAATTCCCTGGGGAGCTTGCGTCAAAGCAATAATTTCGCCGGTATCCTCGTTGGGCAAAAAGCCTTTGGGAATTACCCAAAAAGCCATGGCTGTAAAAATTGTCAGCGAAAAAAAGCTAATTAAAATAATCGCCTTGTTGCTTAAAGCTAATTTGAGCGAGGCTTTATAGAATTGTGTTATATACTTGAATAATTTGTCAAATAGAAAAGCTAGACCCGAAGCTTTATGTTGTTGTTTCGTCAATACTCTACTGCATAGCATTGGTGTCAACGTTAACGATATAATACCAGATATTAAAATGGCGATACTTATAGTTATGGCAAATTCGTTAAACAGTTTTCCGATTATTCCCTGCATTAATAACACTGGAATAAATACGGCTACCAGCGATAAAGTCATCGAAATAATCGTAAAGCCAATTTCTTTGGCTCCAATTAAGGCGGCTTCGTATGGCTCAAGACCTATTTCAACATGGCGAACGATATTTTCCAGAACTACAATAGCGTCGTCTACGACAAAGCCAACTGATAAAGATAAAGCCATTAAAGTCAAGTTGTTTATGCTGAATTTAAATAGATACATGGCTGCAAAAGTGCCTATCAAGGCAATCGGCAACGTTACCGAAGGAATAAAAGTCGCCGATAAATTGCCCAAAAATAAATATATGACAAAAATTACCAGGCCAATTGTAATCAACAAAGTCATTTGAACGTCAGCTACCGACTCCTTAATAGACTGGGACCGGTCGTAGAGGACGTCTAATTTGACCGACTTGGGGATTTGTGTGTTAAAAGTGGGAATCAATTTTTTGATATTGTTAACTACTTCAATCGTATTAGTACCAGGCTGGCGGCGAACGGCTAAAATTACAGCGTTGGTTCGGTTGAACCAGCCGCTTACTTTGTCGGTTTGAACGCTATCGATAACTTGGCCTAAGTCGGATAGCTTTATTGGAGAACCGTTGCGGTAGGTTACTATTAAGTTTTTAAATTCATCGGCATTATATAACTGACCATTGGCTTGTACGCTATAAGACTGGTACTTGCCATATAAGGCGCCGGTTGGCATATTAACGTTGCCAGCGTTTATGGCTGTAGCCACTTCGTTTAACCCAACCCCAAAAGAAGCTAGTTTACGCGGGTCGACCTGGACGTGTACGGCAAATATCTGTGGTCCGTTAACCTGAACTTGGGCCACACCATTAACCCTAGAAATACGCTGGCCGATTAATACCTCGGCGTATTCGTCGACTTTATACATTGGCAATGTATCTGAACTTACGGCTAGATAAATAACTGGCTGGTCAGCCGGGTTGACTTTAAAAAACGTTGGCGGAATTAGCATTTGCGGTGGCAGTAGTCGAAGTGCGGCAGTTATGGCAGCCTGAACGTCTAAAGCGGCTCCGTCCATGTCTCGTGATAAGTCAAACTGCAGTGTAATCTGCGTTAAACCAAGGGCACTAGAAGAAGTCATTGAATTGAGACCGGCAATAGTAGCAAACTGGCGCTCTAGCGGTGTGGCTACGGCGCTAGCCATAGTATCAGCGTTGGCGCCAGGCAAACTTGCGTTTACCATAATTGTAGGAAAGTCTACGTTGGGTAAGTCGTTAACGGGTAGTAAATTATAAGCGATGATACCAAATAAAACAAATGTAAACATGACTAATGTAGTCATGATAGGTCGTTCAATAAAAATTTTGGAAAAATTCATAAGTTACCCTTTAATAAATTAAATTTTTGTCTGGCACAAAACTGCTGCAATCTGTCTAGATAAATATAAAAAACTGGTGTAATAAATAAGGTTACTAATTGTGAGACGATTAACCCACCTACTACGGCCAGACCCAGTGGTTGTCTACTTTCTGACCCAGAGCCAAAACCAATAGCAATGGGTAAACTACCCATAAGCGCGCACATCGTAGTCATCATAATTGGTCTAAATCTTATTATACAGGCGTCTAAAATAGCCTTTTCGCTATCGATTGATTTGTCTTTGCGCCTAGCTTCAACGGCAAAGTCTACCATCATGATGGCATTTTTCTTGACTATGCCAATAAGTAAAATAAGACCCAAAAATCCATATATGTCTAGCGGCATTTTAAAAATCATCAAGGTTATAACGGCTCCAAGCCCAGCTGACGGTAATCCCGATAAAATTGTAATAGGGTGAATATAGCTTTCGTATAAAATACCCAGCACAATATAGATTATAAGGACAGCAATCAATAACAATACACCCATGTTGCCAGCCGACTTTTGGAATACTTCAGCCTGGCCTTGAAATACTCCGCTTACATCGTCGGTTAAGTATTCTTTAGAGGCTGATTCTATTTCGCTAACGGCCTCACTTAAGGCTATACCTGGTTTTAGGTTAAACGATATGGTGACAGCTGGAAACTGGCCTAAATGGCTTATCTGTAGCGGACCTACACCTATATTGATTTTAGCCACGGTATCGAGTGGCACAAGGCTACCTGATGGTGTCGTTATATGGATCATGTGCAGAGAATCTGGGCTTTCGTAAAACTGAGGCTCTACTTCCATTATTACCCAGTATTCGTTGGACGGAGTATAAATCGTCGAAACCTGCCTAGATGAATAGGCACTGTTTAATGCTCCTTCGACCTGGGCTACCGTCAATCCTAATTCGCTGCATTTGTTGCGGTCAATTTTAACCTGTACTTCGGGGTTGGTAACTTGTAGGTCGGTTGTTACGTCGGTTAAAATTGGTATTACTTTTAATTTCTTCTCAATGGCGTTGGCAGCCTTGTATAAATTTTTGATATCACTACTGGTTAGTGTATATTGATAGAGACCTTTGGTTAATTTACCGCCTATCCTTATCGACGGTGAAACCTGAAGGAATAGCCTTATCCCTGGAACTTTGGAAAATTTGGGCCTTAACCTTTCGATAATTTTGTCGGCTGAGAGTTTTCTTTCACTTAGTGGTTTTAGCGTTATAAATACTCGACCCGAATTAGCCGCTTCGTTAGGTCCGCCAGCGCCGACAGCTGAAATAAATCCTTCTACAGCTGGGTCTTGTGAAATTAATTTGGCGATTTCTTTCTGGTGCGCCACCATCGAATCAAAAGAAATGCCTTGGGCTGCTTCTGTGGTACCAAAAATAGAACCGGTATCTTCACTGGGCATAAAACCTTTTGGAATTATCATAAAGAGGCGAACGGTGGCAATGACCATCAAAACAAAGATTAGCATCACAATCCTTTTGTGGCGGATAGCCATGTGTAAAAAATGGCTGTAAGTATGTAAAGCCAGGTTAAACGTGCCATCGGAAAATTTAACAATAAGCGTTTGTTTTCTTTCCTGGCGGTTAGACAAAAATCGGCTACTTAGCATTGGGGTTAAGGTTAAGGCTACAAAACCAGATATTATTATAGCCACCGTAATTGTTACGGCAAATTCGTTAAATAGCCGACCAACAACTCCACCCATGAATAAAATGGGAATAAATACGCAGGCTAGCGAAGTCGTCATAGACACTATCGTGAATTCAACTTCCCTACTACCATTCAGGGCTGCTTCTAGCTGATTTTCTCCCATTTCTTTGTGGCGGACGATATTTTCTAGTACGACAATGGCGTCGTCGACGACAAAACCTACGCATAGCGTTAAAGCCATTAGCGATAAGTTATTTAAGCTAAAGCCTAGGCAATATATCGTGCCAAACGTTCCGATTATGGATACGGGCAGGGCTAGACTGGGTATTACGGTTGAAGAAACGTCGGCTAGAAACAAAAATATAATCAAAACTACCAGAATAACGGTAATTAATAGGGTTAGTTTTACGTCGTCGACGGCCTTGCGTATCGAAACTGAGCGGTCGTATAAAAAATACGCCTTGACCGAATTGGGCAGCATAGCCTGTAGTTTAGGCATAATTTTTTTTATATTATCTATAATTTCGATCGTGTTGGTCCCTGGCTGACGGAAAATAGCCAAGACTATACAGCGATTATTATTGTACCAGCTGGCAATTTTGTCGGTTTGAACGCTATCGATAACGCGTCCAACGTCTTTAATGCGAACCGGATAACCGTTGCGGTAAGCTATTATTAACGGCTCGTAGTCTTTGGCGTTAAATAACTGACCGTTGGCTACGATATTGAAACTTTTATAATCGCTGTATAAACTACCACAAGGGTTATTTACGTTGGCGTTTTGAATAGTCTGCATGACTTGGTTAAGGCCAATGCCGCAAGCTGATAGCTTGCGCGGGTCCATTTGCGCTCTGACAGCGTAAATTTGCGACCCAAATACCGATACCTGAGCTACACCTGTCACCATAGATAACCTTTGGGCTATCCAGGTTTCAGCGTATTCATCAACCTGGTACAATGGAAGTGTGGGTGAGTTTACAGAAATAAATAGTATCGGCATATCGGCCGGGTTGACTTTATGAAATACCGGTGGCGTTGGCATCGACGTTGGTAATAGGGCTCTGGCGGCTGAAATAGCTGCCTGGACGTCTTCGGCCGCACCATCGACGCTGCGGTTGACGTCAAATTGCAGCGATATTTGCGTTGTCCCAAGAGCGCTTTCCGAATTCATCGATTCAAGCCCGGCAATATTACTAAATTGCCGCTCTAAGGGTGTGGCCACTGTAGCCGCCATTGTGTCAGCGCTAGCTCCGGGCAGTTGGGCGCTTACTAATATGGTTGGAAAATCGACGTTGGGTAATTGGTTAACCGGTAAGGCGAAGTAAGAAAAAACGCCAAACATAATCACGCCAAAGGTTAAAAGCGTTGTCATAACTGGGCGTTCGATAAAGATTTGGGAAAAATTCATGAATCATTAAACTTTTAACTATTTGTCCATTTCTTTAATAGTTATTTTGGACCCTGGCCTTAGCATTACCTGTCCGTCTAGGACAATTTTATCACCAGATTTTATAGAACTATCGATAACTGAATATTCGTGATACGTTCGGTTTACTTTTACGGTAATTGGTTCGACGGTATTATTATCCTTGATCAAAAATACGGTTGAACCTTGCTGGCTTGGTACAACCGCCCTGGTTGGCACGACAATCGATAAAGATTTTTCCGGTAGGGTAGCTATGACCCGAACAAATTCACCCGGCCACAAATCAAGGTTTTGATTGGGAAAGGTCGCCCTTAACCTTATAGTACCAGTTGTTTTGTCAACGCTATTGTCAATAAAAGAAACGATACCACCACTTAATTTTTCTTTTACATCGCCGTTGATTAATACTTCAACTGTTAATGTCCCCATTTTAGACGCAGCCATGACTTTTTGCAAATACTCTTCGGGAATCGAAAAAGAAACATAAATAGGTTTAACTTGATAGATGACAACTAATGGGGTGGTATCATTGGCTTTTACCACGTTGCCTTCGTAGACGTTTAAAGCTCCGGTGCGACCTTCTATCGGTGAATAGATTTTAGTATAGCCCAGTTGAATCCTGGCCGTTTCAGCCAAAGCCTGGTCGGATTCTAGTGTCGCCTTGGCTTGTTCAATGGCAGCCTTGTCAGTGTCAATAACAGCCGTAGCGTTGGCAATAGCAGCGTTATCTGATTCGAGTGTAGCTTTTATGCTGTCTAGATTGGTTTTCATCTGGTCGTACTGTTCGTACGATACAGCGCCTTCTTTAGAAAGCTCTAGGTAACGCTTAACCTCGGTTTCGTCGTAGGCTAGCTGGGCTTTGTCTTTATCGCGGTTGGCTTTAGCCTGGTCAAGGCTGGCCAAATCTTTGCTTAGCCCGCTTTGGCTAGCTTTAATATTGGATTTGTCTTTGTTTATATTGGCCAAAGCCTGGTCAAGGCTAGCTTTGTACGAGCGTGAATCGATTTCGAAAATCAATTGACCCCGTTTAACATAATCGCCCTGCTTGAAATTGACTTTGGTCAAAATACCGCCGACTTGAGCGTCTACGTTAACAACGGTGTAGGCTTCGACGTTGCCAATATTATAAATTGACGTTGGTATAGTTAGCTCTTTAGCTATACCAGCTACAACAGGAACTATAGACTTGCTTAAGTCTTTTTTTTCTGGCTTGGGTGGGGTTTTGAAAATATAGTAGAACCCATAACCGGTTAAGGCGATTATCAAAACGCCAATTATGATGGCAGGCCAATTATTAGGCTTGGAATTCTGAATATATTGACTATTTGGCTCAGTTTTTTTTGTTTGACTTGGGTACATGACTTGTCTTTTTTGTTACTTTAAAGTTACTTAAAATTATTGATTTTTGCTAAATCTCATTTGGTTGATTCGTTATAGTCTGACTTGGTTAGTCTATCTTTTCATTATAGCCAAAATTATTGCTATTAGTCTAT
>JAJYFO010000098.1 GCA_021785395.1 bacterium
AAGCAAATAAATTAAAACGTTTACAAAGAGATAAGTAAACAGATGTGCCCTTATGACAAAAGTACCCATAGACATCAGGTCTAGTGTAAGACCGAGCAATAATACGATAACCAAACTATTTACTTTGAATTTTTGTAAAATTGAATAGATATTGAATAGAATCAAACAAATAACAAATGCCTTAAAAATAATCAAACCAATATTATGGGTCAAATCAAAAACGCTAGCGTATATAACCCCAGACAACCACTCTATATCTACCCATTTAACATGGTTGGTAACATAAGAGTACGTATCGACTAAATATGGACTACGCAATGACAAAACGTCATTGCCAAACTGGATTCGCCCCCAAATATCGGTATCAGTCTTTGACTGCAAGATTATTGACAAGTGCGATGTAATAACCATGATTATTAAAGCGGCTTCAATGGGTTTTTGGTATAAGTAATCAAAATAATTTTTTAATGGCTTAAACATTAAATACATTTGCTCCAGTGGTCATCAGATTTATTAACTACGTTTTGAGGTATTTTACCTTCAATTATGGCTAAAAGACCGTTATACAATAAATTGCCCATAGCTTCTCGCGTATTTGCGTCAGCACTGCCGATATGTGGTGTCATAACAACGTTGTCTAAATTTTTTAATGCGGTTGGAACGGCTGGTTCATTTTCAAAAACATCTAAACCGGCGCCAAATATTCTGTTTTCCTGCAACACTTTAATTAACGCTGGTTCTTCAATAACACTACCTCTGGCTGTATTAATCAAAATGCAATTAGGTTTAAGTTTTTTAAGGTTGTTAGCATCTATTAAATGATAAGTATCATTATTTAAAGGGCAATGTATTGACACAATGTCACTTTGCCTCAACAATTCATCGAGTTCAACTTGTCTGGCATTATGTTTTTCGTCAAACACTAAATCTACATTCTTGTTTTTTTTGGTATACAAAATTTTAACATCAAAACCCAAAAAGCGCTTGGCGTAGATTTTGCCGATTCGTCCAAGACCTATTATACCAATTGTTTTACGCGAAATAGCCTGTCCTAAAAACATATTCATAGTAAGCGACTGCCACTTATTTTGGCAAATAAATTTATGGCCTTCATTTATTTTTCTGCTAATTGCCAATGTTAGCGCAAAAGCCAAATCAGCTGTAGCCTCGCTCAAAACATCGGGCGTATTTAAAACTAAAATGTTTTTCTTAGTGGCTGCCTCAATATCAATATTGTCAAATCCTACAGCATAATTAGCGATGACTTTTAATTTTGGCATAAAACTTAGCCTTTGACAGTCAAGCTTATGGCATAAAAAACTTATCACTACTTCACTGTCTGAGTGTTTTTGTAAAACATCGTCTAAATTGTTTGTACAATGTTCTAAATCGTAAGATTTAAAATGAGTAAAATTAGACTTAAATTTATCTTCTACACTGGTTGGTAAATTACCCAAAGCTATAATTTTACAACTAAAATTAAGCGTCATAAGTTAAGCCAAAGCCTCATTACTGTTATTAGCTAAATTTGGAATATTATTAATAACAGCTTGCATATTTTCCGTTAAACTTTGCTGAAAAGCTAGTATTTCAAGGTTATAACGATTATCGTCCCAACCAATTATATTTTGCATTAGCCTGGCTACATTACTTGCCGCTTCATAGCTTTGAACCTGATTTACCATAGCTAATCGGTTACGCCTATACATAATATCCTGCAAAGATATAGCCATTTCATTTTTTATATTGTATGGAATTTCGGCAAATATAGGCGGGAAATCCGGACAAATTCGCTTATTAAATTCAGGCTGGGTTTCGATTAAATCTAGAATATTATTAGCCTCTTTGCCATAACTAGACAATAAATGGTCTATGGTTGCTGGATCCAAGCCAAGTTTTCTACCTCTGGCTGAAATAATAGCTGACGAACTTAAGTAATCGGCCTTATCGTTAAACCCACCCAACATTATTTCTTTAGTAATAGACAATAAATGCTTAGGTTTTAATTGGGGCTTTTTCTTTAAAAGATAGTCAACAACTTCACTAGCAATTATTCGATAATTGGTTAACTTACCACCCACCACAGTTATAGTATCGTTAGGTGAATCAAAAATTATATGTTTGCGCGAAACAGACTTGGTTAATGAATTATTTTTATTGTCTTTTACAGTATCGACTAAAGGTCTTAAACCTGACCAGACCGCCTTAATATCGGTCAAGCCAATTTTTTTATTTTCAATGTACCTATTTACTTCGTTTAGTAAAAACTCGATTTCATCTGCTGTTCCTACAGGATTATCAATATTTCCATCATACGTTGTATCTGTTGTTCCAACTATGATACTGCGCTGCCAAGGTAGGACAAAAACAAAACGACCATCGCTAGAAGGCAAGAGTAAAGCAACATTTACATCAAGGGCAGACTGTGGTATAACAATATGCGTTCCTTTGGCTGGCAATACATGATTAGACCAATTAGCATCAATATTTCTTAGGGTAATATCAGACCACACACCGCTTGCGTTAACTACACTGGTAGCTAAAACATTATACTGTTGCGATTTACACCGGTCTTTTACGGTCAAACACGATTGATTATCACCACTTGGTTTAACGTCGATTACTTCCATATAGTTTATGGCGGTGGCTCCATATTTAATAGCAGTTTTAATTACGCCCAATACCAGCCTTGTATCATCACTAATACAGTCATAAAATCTTAGTCCGCCCCATATAGTACTAGAAGCTATAGCCGGAGCAGCTTCAAATACCTCTTTGGCGTTAATAGTACGATGCCGGCTTGACCATTTTCCAGCAATAATATCGTATAAGGTAAGTCCTAGACTAGCTTTTAGATTAAATAAAAAATTATTTCGCAGCAATGGCAAAATGAAACTTTGGTCCTTTACCATATTACCAGCCAAAGAACTCAAAGTTTGCCGCTCCTGACAAAGTTCATGGCATAATTTAAATTCTAGCTGTTCGACATACCTTAAACCACCATGGATTAGTTTGGTTGTTTTGCTCGATGTACCTGAACCGAAATCACCCTTGTCAAGCAGTAATACGGATAAGCCCCGGCTACTGGCATCCAAAGCTATGCCTGAACCAACTATACCAGCACCAATAACTACCAAGTCAAAGGTTTTAGTTTCAATCTCGCCTAATACAGTGTTTCTTTTATCCATCTAAAACGTATATTTTAAAAATTCATGTACCCTTCTAAAGTATAATAAGAATTTAAGAAATTTAGCAATTGACAACCCGTTTGATTTTTAAGTTTTAAATTAAAATTGTTTATTTTAGTTACCTTATAAATTAAAATAAGAAAATAATGCAATTAGTAGATTCAGTATAATTCAATACGCATTCTAAATTTTATTTATTTCTTGACAAGGACCGTAACAATGATTAATTACAACGACAATAAAATTATGCCAAAGAAACTTCTGGCTATTGTTTTTTATAGCTTTTGTTTAATCAGTCAAAACAATGCCCTTCTTGCCCAGACCAGTGACGCCAACCTTAATAATACCCAAAGTATTAACCAGATTGAATTTAAAACACCCAGCCAAACGCCAGAAATGGGTATAAACCAAGTAAACCCAAATAATGTATCTAATGTTAACGAAACGAGCCTTTTTGTCTCACCCAATTCAATCAATGACCTTAGCAAAAACAACGTAAATAATAATCAAAACGCGCAACCAACGCCACCCCAAACTGACAATACGGTCAAGACAAACCCATCGGCCAATTCAAACAATACCGGCAATTCAAACAATACTAGCAACCCTAACTTCACCCCCAACGCTAAAGATAGCCACAACATTAAAAATGCCATTATTCAAGAATTACCAACCTTTCCAACCGTTCAAAAAACTACAGAATCAGTTGAAAGAGTTAAAAACTATTTAAAATCAGGCGAAAATTTCTTTAACAAAGGCGACCTTGACAAAGCTTTAGAAAAATGGCAAGCCGCTTATGGATTATCGATTGAAATGAAATATCCAGAAGGCGAAGGAGCCGCTCTAACCAATATGTGCCTTGTTTTTATCCAAAAAAATCAATACGTTAAAGCGCGTTACTTAGGAGAAAATGCTATTGAACTTTTAGCTACAACGTCTGATATCAACGCTCTGGCGCGCGCCAGAGTAGCTTTGGCCCAAGCCTATTTTGGTTTAGATAACACTTTATGGGCCGTTCAACAGCTTGACGCAGCTTTAAAAATTCTAACCAAAGAAGGTACTAATAATTTAGATACGGCTAAATTAATGAATTTGGCTGGCTCGCTGTTACTGAAATACGGTAAATACAAAGAAGCCCTCCAGTTTTTTAAACAGGGTGTAACTAGCTACGAACAGGCTGGCGACACAGTTGCAGCCGTAAACAATGAAATATCGGTTATCAATCTCATGCAGGAAATTGGTTTGTATACGGCTGCTGCCGAAGAAGCAACCCGAGCCATCGAAACTGCTAAAGCCACCAAAAAACCAAGTTTAATAATTGCTACACTGTCAGTATCGGCCAATTGTGAATACAATCCTGGCGAATATAGCCGTGCCTTAAAAACCTATGCCGAGGTCATCGACTTAATTAACCAAAACAGTGATTCTTTAAAAAACAATAGTGATTTATCCAAAGCTAATATAAATGTCGGTTTAGCCTGTACTCTAATTGCCCTGGGGCGTAATCAACAAGCCTTGGGTCACCTAGAAGAAGCGATTCCTAAATTAAGAGAAGCTGGCGCTAAAATTAACGAAGCTCAAGCCATGAACGCTCTTGGTATCGTAAATGACCGCATAGGAAATTACAACGAAGCCAACCGCTGGTTTGCCGAAGCCCTTGAATTATTAACTTTAATAAACCCAACGCCAGCTAAACTTACCGTCACATATTTGCTTAATCAAGCTATTACAGCATACCATCAGGGTTCTAATCGTTCTGCCAAAATTCAAATAGACAATGCCTTAAATTTTTTACAAAAAAATCATAATGATTTTCTACTTAGTCGTTGCAAACTTTGTCAGGCTCAAATACTGCTCAAACTAGCCGATAACGTTAACGCCCAAAAAGCTCTTAAAGACTCTATTGAAATTTCTACTAAAATAAATGACGACCAGACTACCTGGCGCGGATATTTGCTGCTTAGTACAATCCAAAGCTCGCAAGGACAAACCGCTGAAGCTGTAGACTCACTAAAAAGCGCTATTTCATTCTTTCGCTCACCACTCAGTAATATTCACCCCAGCCCAGAATCTTTATTTTTCGTTGACAGTCGCAACGATCTTGGGTTTGATTTAATTAACCAACTAGCCCAGAACAATCTAAAAATTGAGGCTTTATTGGCTCTTGAGCAATTGAAAGACGAAAAGTTCTTAAACCTTTACTTAAACTCAATACCAGAAGTTAAACCTGACGATAAAGAAGTTTTTGAAGACTTAAAGTCCTTACGTTCTCATTTATACGCAGCCGAAAACGTTTCCAAACCCAGTGAACTAATAACCGACTGGAAAAGTTGGATCATTCGTTTCAATACCCTAAAAAAACAAAATCCCAACTTGGCTTCAATGATTGCCCCAATTCCACTATCTTATAATCAAGTGTTAAAATCTCTCAACGAAAAAAATCTATTTATAGTTGATTTTCTAACCGGGCCCAGAGGTACTATGGTCTTTACTTTGTCGGGCAACAATAATCAATTAAACAGTAAATTCATTAACGTTAATGAAAAACAATTAGCCGCCATGGTGAAACAGGTTTTATTCACCATTGGCCAAGGGGCAAGCCTGGAGCAGCAAAAGCAAAGTTTACACTTGGCTTTTCAAAAATTATTCAGCGATGAATTGAATTCTAATTTAAATACTAAGAATTTGGTAATTTTGCCCGACTCAAGTTTATACAACCTACCTTTTAGCGCCTTGGTTGACAATAATGGTAAATTCTTAATAGAAAACTACAACTTAACACTAGCCTCTAGCTTGCGCTCATTAACGTCAGCCAAAGACAGCCCAGCCTTTTCTGGTGCCGTATTTATCGACAGCGAAGCTAATGACCAAGACGCAGCTTTAAAATTTGAAAAAATATTTGCGCCAGGGCTTTCTGAAGTAATAAATCAAACCTCTATTAATTTGCCAAAACTTGGCGAAAAACTTCTCGATAAATCCATTTTACATATACTTGACAAAGTGGTAATCAACCATGAGGACCCACTTAAAAGTTCATTTAACGTTACTATAATGGATAAGGACGATCAAAAACTCAAACTGGCTGATTTTACAAGCATGAGTATTCCTAACGATACCTTCATTCTTAGCAAATGCTCGCTTGGCAACAACATAGAAGATGGTTTTGCCATTAATATGATGAATCGTTCATTGTTATACGCTGGCGCTAAAAACCAATTATTGTCGCTTTGGTTTTTACCTAATAGCAATAAAGAAGCTATTTTATACAGCTTTTATAAGGAAAAAAGCCAGGGCCAAGACACTTGTAAAGCGTTTCAAAAAGCCCTTGTAAGTGCTTTAGGCTCTAACCCTAAACCTAGCCATTGGGCGGGCTTCCAACTATTTGGTCAGCCTAACTAAATATTTTTTTGGCGCTGTAAAGAGGCAAATAACATTAAATTTTTTCGCCCAAAAACCCAGGCCAAACCCTTGGCGATGGCTATGAAATTGCTTTTATAATTGCCTTACGGTTAAGCACAAACATTGTCAATAGGCCGGGTTTAAATTAGTTTTTTTATTTAGAAATTGTTTTAGCCAATATATTTATTTGGGTATAAGTAAATTATAAAGAAAAAATATATCGTCTACTACTTTTTTGGGATAAATAAAAATGAAAACAAACCGCCTTCTTTTAAGAATATTCCTTATATTAATAATCGCGACAGGCAATATACCGTTATCGATGAACCAGGCCAGTGCTCAAAACAGCCAGGTTTACGATAATTGTTTAGATTCCATCCCGATTGCTAGCATAAGTATGTCCGAAGTGGACAAATTCCTAAATATACCTGCCAGCCAAATAGTCAGCAATTTAAACCCTTTCAAGGTCAATTCTAACTTTGCTTTCGCTAATTTACCTATTATTCACCAACTCATGTCTTTTCAAAATAGTGTTAGTAATTTTGCCAAGACCACATACTTTAATAATATTCAGCCTATTCTTCCACTTGACGAGTTGGTCGAGCCCAAAAACGTCCTTACCGATTTTTATAATACCAATACCGACAACGTTATTATTATCGACAACGATGAGCTCAAGTATTCTAGCCAGTCTGTGGAATACGCAAACCTGCCAACCGACGATAGCAAAACTAAGATTATAGCTGGAGCTACTTTTCCTGTTGTAATTATTAGCGAAATATCAAGTAAATCGGCTAAAGTTGGCGACCCAATCCAAGCCAGATTAAAATATGACCTTAAAATTGGTGATCGCCTGATTGCCCGCAAAGGTGCCGTCGTTAACGGTCATTTGAACTACGTTTTAAAAGCCAGAACACCAATAAGGTCGATGGCTTCAACCAACCGTTGGTATAAAACATCAGGTTGTCTTGGTATAGCCTTCGATGATTTAATTAATGTTGACGGTGGCCACGTTCCTTTAGTAGCTACACCAGCTCGATGTGCTAGAATTATAAACAATAAAGCCGAAGGTCGTTTATTAGGCATCAACCACAACGGTCAAATTGCTGGCCCGTGGTCACAACAACTAGCCTTTCAAGCCATTAAAATCGGCTTAAACGCAGCTTTAGCTCCAGCTGGCGTGTTTAGCTTTGGCGCTATGCCAATAGCTTGTGGCTTAATCGGAGCAGCTAACCCGTCATTAGTATTTATGAAGCCAATCGGTTTAAACGTTCGCCACAGACGCCTTAAAGGCTTTGCCTGGGGTGTTTTAGCCGGTGTTCCTGGTAGTTTCTTAATTGAAGGGTCGATAATTAAAGGTCAAGAAGCTATAATTAAACCCGGCGACGAGTTATTAGCCCAGTTCAAAGAAGAGTTTACGGGCATTCCTTATTCTGACGCCGAATATGCCGGAGCCATGGGTAAAGTTCACGGTGAAGTTTTACCGAAGTCTAAAAAAACCACCAAACACTAAAGTACTCCTGTAAACAATATATTTTTCGCAAGGCCTGTTTTCTAAACAAAACGGGCCTTTTATTTTAGCACCATATTGCTTCGCTCAAATAATAACGACCGATTTCAAAACTTAAGTCACTAACACTTTTATCATCAGTATCAATAATTACATCGACGTTTTCATAAAAAGAAACCCTTTCATCTAACTGTTTTTTTAATATCGAATAAATTGAATTTCCATCACCCTTACTTAAAAGTGGTCGCTTAGCAATAGCGTCTGTATCTAGTCGCTTTATCAAAGTTTCTATCCTGGTTCTTAAGTAAACAAGATAACCAGAGCGAATTAATTTTTCTTGATTTTTATTAAAAAAAGGCAAGCCCGCCCCTACCGCCAAAATCGAAAATCTATGTTCATAGTCTTGACAGACTTTCGTTAAAACGCTTTCCTCTTGTTGACGAAAGTACAATTCTCCGTTTTCTTGAAATATTTCTTGGATCGATTTTTTTTCGCTTTCTTCAATAAATTTATCAGTATCGATAAAATCAAGACGTAAGCTCTTAGCCAAGTGCTGTCCCACTGTTGATTTACCAGACCCAGACAGTCCAAGCAAAGTAATTAATTTAAATTCTCTATCCTTGCCTAAACTATGATTTAGCATCAACGTCCCTTAAAGAATAGTATTATAAAGCCCAATGTACCAATAACAATATTAGGCATCCAGGCTGCCAACATAGGGTCGATTCGGCCAGCTTCGCCTAAGGCTCCAGAACTGGATTGCAAAACATAATATAAAAAGACAATAACGGCGCTATATATTAAACCAATATTACTCCTTGACCGTCTGCCCAATAAGCCCAATGGAGCGCCGGCCAATGCTACAACCAAACAGGCTAAAGGCTGGGTAACCTTTTGATATAGATGGACGAGTAAATCGTTAGAAACGGAATTAGAAGCCTTCAATAGTTGAATATAATGATAGAGCTCAAACATATTCATTTCTTTTGGTTCAACTTTTCCTTCGTCTAAAAGCTTTTGTGCATTTTGAACACCAGGTAAAGTCAGAGTATCAAATTTTAAGATTTTAGTTACATCACTGCCACCATTAATTACATAGGTTCTACCATGGTGTAATAACCACTCGCCATGATGCCACATACCATCGTTGGCCGAAATAATTTCAATAGCGTTTTTTCGTGTAAAGTCCAGTACAATTACATTTAAAATAGTTGTTCCATCGTAATTGCCGATATAAAAAATACGCTGTAAAGTGAAATCTTTAGCCCTTTCCATATACGTAAAATTTCCCTGCCCGCCTGGCATTTCGCTTTTATAGACAGCCACAAATTCAAGTTTTTTAGATGTTCTGTTGGCTGGTGGCACAATTCCTTCGTTTATAGCGAAACTTACTATACTGCTGCCTATACCAAACAAAAGGGGGGCTAGCATTATCCGGTAAAAACTTATACCGCAAGTTCTTATGGCAATTATTTCCGATTCAGCGCTAAGGCGGTTAAAAACGAGTAATATAGCTAATAAAACACCTATTGGTATCGTTAAAACGATAATCTGCGGCATATGCAGACCCAAAATGGTAAAAGCAATATTCCAAGGAACACCAGCGCGCATAACTAAGTTAAATACCGTTCTTAACTGGTCAGCGCCAAACCAGACACCCGTTACAATCCCAACCCCAAATAACAATGGCTGCCAAAATTCATTGGAAATATATCTATCGACGAGTTTTAAACCAAAAGTAAGTTTCATAAGGTAAAATCTTCACCTAAATAATACTTTCTAGCCACTGGGCTAGACGCCACTTCATGCGATGTTCCAGCTACCAGAATTTTTCCATTGTCTATAAGGTAGGCTCTGT
>JAJYFO010000099.1 GCA_021785395.1 bacterium
AACATGCGCTTTATGAACGCCTTTAAACGGACCGAATATTGACTCGTCGCGTGAAGTGTCGAAGGCTAAAATTAAGGGGAACATATTTTTAGTTTTGGCGTATTTTAGAAAACGGTCAAAATGTTCGGCCGTATCGGTATACGAAACGTCGCCTGATTTTAGTTTGTCAACTATATGTATGGCGTTATCTTTACCCACGACCAAAAAGCCATTGTCGCTGCCAGGAATTGGTTTATGCTGAGCGTCAAAACCTGGTACCAGATTATTATATAGTTCGACTAAATTGCCTGTATTTAAGTATGGTGAATTATCTATCGTATAAACTTCAATGTTGCCATTATTCTGTCTAAACAACTGTAATCTTTCGCCGGTGTCTTCGATATCACCAATTGGTGGCGTGATTTTCGTATACTGAACAATATCACCGGGTCGAGCGTTGGCCATATTAAATATAGAATAATAGGTGTTAACCGCTATATGTTGTAATATCTGGTTGGCATAATTGCGTCGACCGTCAATTTTTACATCTTCAAAAGTGGTATTATTCGACTGGGGGTTAAATGGTTTGCTTAATACTGACAGTGACTCTTTGTCTGGCTCAAGCCCACCGGATCTGGCTATATCGATAATTTTGCCATTGAGGGCTATCGTTTTGCCATGAATTGCGCCATCGGCTATTAGTCTTACTGCTTCTTGTGGGCTTCTTTCGTATATTCTTGTTTCTAGAGTCGTTACGTTGCACGTTTTGTTATTACCCTGGTCGATAATTTTCGGGAAACTCGCGTTAAATAATACCTGCTCAGCTAGTCTTGACCGCAAATATTCGGGCAAATAGGCTCGGGTTGATGTTTCTAGTAGTCTATTTAAATGATGAAAAAATATGGCTGTGTCTTTATCGCTAGACCCTTTTAGGTCCCTTGCTTCAAGAAAACTTTCGCTTAGATCAAGCATTCGCTGCGATTGTTCAGGGTCGCCAAATTTAGCTCTAATTAAATTGTCAAATTTGCTTATTTCACTGTCTAAATCGGCTTGGCTAACGTAACTAAAGCCGTTTTTATAAATATCTTCTTTGCTGCCGTCGGCTCTATAAATCGACTTGTCACCATCTTTGCTGTTGATTATCAAAGACCCGTCTTTGGCGGTAGATAACTTGGCGTCTACTGGTTTGGGCTGTGTTTTAAATTCTGTTTCGTTTGTAAAAATGCGCCCGTTAAAATTCCGTCCGTCTAAAGACGTAAATTCGGTTGTGTATTTATCAAAATGGTTGATTTCAACTTTAGTTAATTTCCAGAAGTTGTTGTAAGTATAGTTAATCTCAAAGTTATTGGGACCAAAAGCTTTGGTTATCCTACCTAAATTGTCAGTTCTAAAGCCAATTCCATTCTGGTTGACGTTTTCCATGCTACCAGATACGTGATAAAGTCTGTAGCCGTTTTCTTGATTAAATAAAACTGAACCGTCACCGAGTTTTTCGCCAGTTAATGTCGTTAATTTTAACAGTGGTCCGGTCTTACTGCCTAGGTGAATTTCGTCAGCTTGGCTAACTATCATGCTTTGACCTTTTTTAAGATGTATCCATTGCCAGTCTTCGTTTTTGACAAAAGTGCCGTTATCTGAATTGTCGGTATAGATGAATTTTTTATACCCAGGGCTAAAAGTTACTTTGCCATGGTCGGCAGATACGGTTAAATCGAGTATATCTTTATCTTTGGGGTCAAATACCGCACTACCCACGTTTAAGGTGTTATCGACAAAACTAAGCGGTTTGCCGTCAAAAAAGGCTTGTGGAAACGTTATCGACTCTAATTCAAAAGGTTTTATAATTGGGCCATCGACGCTTGCTAAATGCAATTGGGAGGCAGCGTTAACTTCGATTCGCTGGCCAGGATAAATTACCGTATGCGAATCTTGATTAGGGCCTATTAAATAAACGTCGTCGATAAAGTTATTTTGAAAAAATAACCGGCCATCTTTGCTAGTTATCATTTTGGTAGCAAAGTCTGGGTCTAATTCTAAAACATTGGGGTTAATCTGACTCGTTTTAGGGTATTCGTCGTCGACAATAACCCTTAATTCGGTACGGAAATTTGTATTTTTAGTAATATTATTCAATCGGCCTTCTTCAAATTCGGGTAAACTTGGGTCGATTTGTGGTCTTAAACTGGCTGGCTTTAATTGCTCTGGTAATATAGAAGTACTTTTACTTAGCCCAATATCGTTAACCATACCAAAACCAGCGCTAATAAGCGACATAGAATAGGCCTCTTGCCATAGTTGACTGGATGTAGCCAATTTATGCTGGTTTAGCAAAGACGTTGTTTCTGTGCTCAAAAGGCTCGCTGGTAGCGATGCCAGGATAGAATTGGTAACATTTTTGCTTAAAACTGCGCCGAAAATATTATCGTTCAATAATGGGTTTTGGGCTAATTTACTCAAGCCAATACTGCCAGCCGTCATAGTTGAAAACATAAGCCCAGACGATAGGCTGTTCTCGACGCGAGCCTTTAAAAACGACGATAAATTTTCATTTTTATTATTGCTTGGCGTTAAAAGGCCGCCATAGGTTAAACCGGTTAAAGCCGATTCTTTTATGCTTAACCCCAAAGAACCGGTTTTTGTCATAAAGGCAAAATCGCTGGTTGGAGCAGCCAAGGTGGCATTAGCCTCAGTCGCAAACAATTTGCTGGTGGCTATTAAAGGCAGTAAGGCTCCAAGCGACGACCCGGCTGTTTGGACGTACCAGCTAGCCGTATTAAACTTGGCCTGGGGTAAATTATAGGCTAAATGGTCGTCTAGCTTGGCGCCGGTAGTTTTATTTATTAGTTGATCGATAGCGTCAACCGGGTTTAAAATTGCGCCATTAGCAAAAGACTGGCCAAATTCTTTTAATAAATTTGGCTTATTGTCTTTAGGGCTAGGTTTTTCTATATTGTTTAATTTGTCCATGGCGTTAAATTGGGTTAATTAATTATTTAATTTGTTTTTTTGAATTGGCTATTTTCCTCTTTCTTGTCTGTTTTGATTATACTTTAAAAATATTTCGATTAAACTAAAAATTTAAAAACCTGGCTAACTGGGACAGCTTTATCCCCCATAAAATTATAGCGGCGGCCCCATTGGTTGCTTAATTCAACCTTTAATTGACCGTTATCTTCGCTAGCATCATGGAGCATTATGGCGTGACTATAGTTCTCGGCTGTCCTTGGACCAAAAATTTGAGTATCTAAATTGGGCTCAACGTTTAAAATTAATGGAAAAATATTAGCCTGTTTTGACTGTTTTAATACTTCGATGAAATTATCTAAACTTTCAACTACTTTGACGTCACCCGACTTAACTAATTCGCTTACAAAAGGTTGCGACTTTTGACCTAAAACGACAAAGCCTTTATCATGCCCCATGGCAATATTATTGGTACTATCTAACGCTGGTGCTGCCAGATTATAAACGTCGATGGCGTTTTGCGGGTATAAATTACTTACTTTGGATAAAACCCTATATTCACTTGTACCATTTTTGTACGCGACGATTCTTTCAGCTGTATCATATGGAATACTTGGGTCGGGTCTGACTTTAATAAATTGTACGGTTTCATCTGGCTGTATATCTAGGTAATCAAGATTTTGTAAAAATTTACTGTAGTATAAATTAACCAAAGCGCCCTGTAAAATCTGACTGGCAAAATTGCGGAAATTATCAACTTTAATATCATCGTCAAATTTTGGGTTAAACGCTTTCTCTAAAATATTCTTAGCTCCGCCATCCGGTTCCATAATATTGGTGTGAGAAATATCGATTACTTTACCGTCTATGTTGGTTAGTTTACCAGTAAGACCCACTTCGCTTAGAATTTTGGCGACGGCTTGTGGAGCCCTTGTATATAGCCTTTTTTCAACATTGGCGGTTAGACAAGTTGTCGATTGACCTTGGTCGACAGCCTCAGGCCGGCTGGCGTTGTATAAAATCTGCTCGACGAGTTTAACCCTTAAGTTAGCTGGAAGGGTAGAATCCGGTTTTTCGGCCATTAACTGGTTTAGATAGTGCAAAGTTATGGCTTTTTCATTAGGACCGACAGAACTATTTAAATTGCTATCGATAAAATCTTGGCCAAGCTTTAGTAGGCGATTTGATCTGGCTGTGTCAGGTATTTGGGCTTTGGCGTTAACCTCAAAGTTGTTTTTTTCATGGCTTAAATCAGCTTTGATTAGGGTTTTATAACCGTTAGCTAATTGTATTTCGACTTCGATAGGTTTATCTGATTCAGAAGTAGCTTGGACTGGGTCAATGGATTTGGTTTGGTCGATAGGTTTATCTGGAATAGTAACAGGCTTATCTGGGTCAATGGCTATAATTTCAGCTTTGTCAATTGGATAAAGGGCTAAGTTTCTTGTATTATCTTTAATTAAGTGCGAAATATCTGGATTCGGATTTGTGTTTTCTGCGTTTTGTCTTGAAGAGAAATTATTACCCGATAGGCTATTTACAGAATCGGATTTTATCATACTTATGTCGTTAGCAGCAGCCAAGCCAGCGCTAATAAGCGACATAGAATAGGCCTCTTGCCATAGTTGACTGGATGTAGCTAATTTATGCTGGTTTAGTAAAGATGTCGTCTCTGTGCTCAAAAGGCTAGCTGGTAGCGATGCTAGGATAGAATTTGTGATATTCTTATTTAAAACAGCACCGAAAATATTATCGTTCAATAATGGGCTTTGGGCTAATTTACTCAAGCCAATACTGCCAGCCGTCATAGTCGAAAACATAAGGCTAGATGATAAGCCGTTCTCGACGCGAGCTTTTAAAAATGACGATAAGTTTTCATTTCTATTATTGCTTGGCGTTAAAAGGCCGCCATAGGTTAAACCGGTTAAAGCCGATTCTTTTATGCTTAACCCTGCCGACCCGGTTTTGGTCATAAAGGAAAGATCGCTGGTTGGAGCAGCTAAGGTGGCATTAGCGTCGGTCGAAAACAATTTACTCGTTACTATTAAAGGCAGTAATGCTCCGAGCGACGACCCGACAGTTTGAACGTACCAGCTAGCCGTATTAAACTTGGCCTGGGGTAAATTATAGGCTAAATGGTCGTCTAGATTGGTACCGGCAGTTTTATTTATCAGTTGATTGACAGCGTCAACCGGGTTTAAAATCGCGCCATTAGCAAAAGACTGACCAAATTCTTTTAATACACTTGGCTTGGGCTTTGTAGCGGCTGGGTTATAGTCTAAGTTAAGCTTTTCCATTTTTTAAATCATATTGAAACCTAAATATTATTTACCCAAAAATTGATAAATTTCCAACCTTAATATGGTGGTTGCCCTACGTAAAAGTATTTTGTCCGACTTGTTGACAACTGAAAAAGACCGGCCCAGAAATTTAATAATTCCTAAAAGATAAATTTGACAAGTGTTTTGGGGATAATGCGGAAATTGATTTACAAAAAAATAAAATTTTATGATTTAAAAATTTGGCAAGGGGGGCATATATATAGTACGAGCCTTGAGGCGAAATTAAAAATTCTAAAAGGCCTTAGACAAAGTAATTAGTTTCATATCTTTGACGAATTTAGGAAGTGTGCCTGTATGAACATCTTTAAGCGCATATTTGTTTTTTTGTGCCTGGTCATAATTATTCAATTAAATTTGTGTCCGTCATCTTATGCTCATAAGTCTCAGAGTACGGAATTTTACCATCAGATTTGGCAGTTGGTGCGTGATAACTACTACGACCCTAATTTTCATGGTGTCAACTGGAAACAGTATGAGCATAAATACGACAAACAGATTAAGTCTATGGCAGACGCTTATCGCTATTCTAATTATATGCTTTCAAGCTTAGAAGACCCGTATACCCGATTACTGGATCCTAGCGCCTATGGTGACGAAAGTGACGCTATTGACTCTAAAGTAGTTGGCATTGGAATAAATATTCAGCAGTCTAAAGCCGACGGCAGTCTAGTTATAACTAGAACGCTTGAAGACTCTCCAGCTTATGAGGCCGGTCTTAAAGAGGACGATGTTCTGATTTCCATCGACAACCACAACGCTGTAGGCCTTAACCCAGAACAAGCCGCTGAACTTATAAGAGGAGCAGCTGGTACTAAACTTGACGTTGTCGTCCGTCGTCAAAATACCAATTTGGCTTTTAATATCGAACGTCGCCAGATAACTATCCACCCTGTAACGGCTAAAAAAATCAGTGACGACATTGGCTATATTCAATTGTCTACCTTTATTTCAGGTGACGCTGCTAAGGAATTTAAAAACGCCCTTAATAAATTGTCGTCGACTAAAGGCATTATACTAGACCTGCGCTCAAATCCTGGTGGTTTGTTGTCTAATGCCTTTAAAATCGCCTCTATGTTATTACCTCAGGGCAATATTGTAACAACTATATCCCGCACTGACTGTGCTACTAATTACACCAGTGGAAAATGCTTGACCGATATGCCAATAGTTGTTTTGGTCGACGAAGAAAGCGCCAGTGCCAGTGAAATCTTGGCTGGGGCTTTAAAAGATAACTCCAGAGCCTTAATTGTCGGTACAAGAACATACGGTAAAGGGCTGGTCCAGGAAATAAACCAATTGCCTGGTGGAGCTGCCGTTCATATAACCGTGTCTAAGTATTTAACACCAAGTGGTCTGGACATCAATAAAATTGGCATATCACCTGACGTTGTAGTACAAAACAAAGCTGAGCAGTTAGCTACAGCTAAACAATACTTGACCCAGCAAATTGCCTACCGCAATCATAACAATACCAGTTTAGCCAACACAGCCGTGGCCATAAAATAAGCCAATTATAGCTTCTGGAACTATGTAAAGTTGATTTTTAAAGATGAATTTTAAAGACTTTGGGAACGAAATAATCCTCGAATAAGACAGTAAAATTAAGGCAATACATAGTAATCAAAGCAATTTTATTGAATTGTTTCACGGTAAATAATGGTTTTCTTTTAGTTGGAAAATGAAGCAGTTATTAAATTATTACAATGTGGTTCCTTTAATTGCTGCGATTTTAATTTGTCTTTTGGCCTATTTTAACGTGACCCCTGGTTATAGACCTGATTTTAAATACGCGTTTTATGCTAATGTAGAATTTTTAAGGCAAAATAACTTTAATTTTGTAATATACCCTAAGTTAAACGAAGATGATATTGTCAAGCTTGCGTCGGTGAAGTATATCGACAAGCATATGCCAGATTGTACATTTATTTCGGTATTTCCATATCAGCCAATAAGTACTTTGGTCTTTTTACCGTTTACTTATTTGAATATTGACCTGGCAACACAAATATGGTTAATCTTAAATTTAAGTACGCTAATAATTTGCTACAAATTGCTAGCTAAAGCCTTTGACCAAAATGACAGTAAAATAGGTAAACATATTGCTTTCAATTTTGGTTTCTTAATCATGGTTGGCTCGATATTTATAAGTTTATACCTTGGTCAGACTGCGATAATTTTTGGCCTTTTGCCCATTACACTAGGTGTATATTTGGGCCTGTTTAAAAATCGGTATTTTTTGTCTGGAATGATTTGGTCGCTAACGTTATTTAAACCACAATTTGTATTCTTGGCGGTGATTTTAAGTGTATCTATGGTAATTAGTCGTAATTTTAGACTTTCGGGTTTTAAAAATTTAGCCGGCTTTCTTGTTGGGTTGATAATACAAATAATTTTTAATATTGTATTATTTGGCTGGGAAACTTTTTTGCGCTGGATTCATTTTAATCAAATATACGCTACACATACGGCTCAATGGGTAAAATACCTTTATTTAAATGTAATGACATTGTCATTGTCCACAATTGAACTTTTAAATGCTCATCATTCAACTTATTTAAAATTAGGCTTATTTATTATTTCTTTTATTGGTCTTATATTTACAATTTTAGTTAATTTAAAAATTTTGAATAGTGATAAATTAAGTGAAAAAATTAAATTTATTTTGATATTTTTAGTATCCGCATCTAGTTTACCGATAATTGAATTTTATTATTGCTATTACGATTTAGTTTTTTATCCATTTATTTATCTAGTTCTTATCAATTGCTTTAACCTGGATAAATCTAAAAGATTATTAAACTTATCCAAAATACTTTTATTTACCATAACTATAATTAATTTATATGGCTTAGGTTTCAGGCAAGATAGTATAAAATTCTTACCCACTTTAATGGTCTTATTTTTAATTATAGTCTATGGTTTAATTGTTAAAAATAGCCTAGAAATGGCTGAAGAAAAAAATATTATTGATTAGTTGTTTGAGAATTTTTATTTCTATATTCTTCAATTCTTGATTTGTCCTGCTGGTCGTGGAAATTAATCGAATTTTCGATAGCTTGAGGCATTTTATTTAAAAATTTAAGCGATGCGTCATGAGCCATTTTCTTTTTCATTATGTAATGAAGTGCAATACAATAAGATAAATCTTTATTTTGGGTAGTTTTAATCTCTTGTGGTAGATTTCCGTAGGTTGTAAAATCGAATACATTTAGAACCATTTTCGCCATTATTACGGTTATGTTAGCTAGCGCATCTGGTTTTTCGCTTTCTTCAGTTTCAAAAGATGAATCAAAATCAGCCATTATTTTGCTATCTCTTAAAATTTCTTCGACTTCAAAATGGAACTGACATTTTGAGTTACAGTTGGCGCAGGCCGTATAAGGCCCTTCGCTACGTTTATGGATAAGTTTATAACTTTCTTGCCAGGCTGATTCTAGCTTATTGATTTCTTTAACATTATCTGGGTCGTTTAGTATCATATAAATTATTTCTAGAAACTTAGCCTGTTCACTTCTGACTATGTCGTAATACCACACGTATTCTTCACCTTTGCGTTCATAAAAGCGCGATGCAGCCTGAGTTATAGCGCACCAGATTAATCCAGCTGTGCGATTTTCGAAAAAGCGGTCACCGATTATGCGTTTAATTAATTGAATCAGTTCTTCAAGCCCGTATTTAAAGAAATACGTATTATGAAAACAGGCAATAATGTAATTGTTAAATTGTTGTCGAAAGAAGTTGTCATCAGCTACCATTAGTGCGTCGCTAAAAATATCGGCTTCATTACGGGTTGGACAGGTTGCACAGCCTAAAAACTTGTCAAATTTATTTACGATATCAAGTTCTTTCATCGCATCACGTACCACTTGGTCAGATTCTTCAGGGCTTTCTGGTGGTGGCACTTCTTTGGTTTTATCAAACATAATGCGCAAATGGTAAGGAACTTCCATTTTTTCGGCGTAAACAGCTGCCTCTCCTTGACCCAGAGCTGTTACGTGGCGTAACTGAATTTTGTCAAGATTCATTGCTCCACCCATCGATTCGCGGTCATCATTGGCGACAATACGGTGCATTATTTTAAGGTTGGTATTTTTAAGGGCTTCGGGTGCTAGTTTATTCGGAATTTGATCGGCTATAATAAAACCTTGCCCGTAGGAGCGAATTTCAGCTAGCATATTGGTAAAAAATTCGACTGCTTTACCGGCTGGATTGGCGTTTTCACCACTGCCACCAGTTGGAACATTTTTAAGCAGTCTATGGGCTTCTTCAACCAGCATTACGTGTTGCAAGTTGTCGTGTGGGCCAAGGCTTTCTCTGTATTCGTATAAAAAAACCAGCAACATTCCCATGAGAAATGATTTTTCGCTATCTTCTGATACCATTTTTAACTCTACAACCGTGGGGCGTCCAAATAAAATTTCCGGTGGTATTGATCGTTTGGTATTTAGCATCTGCCCTTTGCCTCCGATTAGTAAAGAACCTATATACCCTTTTAAGGCAGCTTGGACGTCTGGCCCAATCCGCTCTGAATATCCAAATGATTCAGTTATAGGGTCAATTATTTCGTATAGGTCTTTCATCGTTGGGTAAATTTCAGTTGGGCAATTGGGGTCGCCAGGCTTTACCCCTGGTGGCAGACGTTTATTGGTATTTTTGA
>JAJYFO010000008.1 GCA_021785395.1 bacterium
AATTGGTTACAATGAATGCAAAGAAGATATGTACAGCAAGGTTATCCCTAAAGCCTTGGCCGAAAGTGAAGCCAAAACTAGAGCTGAAACGAAAGCCAAGACTAGAGCTGAAACTAAAGCTGAAACTAAAGCCGAAGTTCTAAACACTTTATTAAAATTAAAATTCGGCCACGTCGACAAAGCCTACTTGCTTAAAATAAAGGCCGCTTCTATAAAAGAGTTAAATAAATACCTTAAAAGGGTAATCAAAGCAGACAGCATCGACGAAATTTTCGTTTAAATTACAAATCTAGTTTATTAATATTAAAATTCTGTGAGTGTTTACATAAAGCCAGAAACGACTGATTTTTATGAAATTGATTACTTAACAATTTTTGTGTAAACTCCTAAAACCCGATTAGAGAAATTTTTCAATTCTGCCCTCCGAAATAAATTTGAAATTGATTTAAAATTATATTCCAATTATGGACTGGCTTTGTCCATTTTTTAAGAATGTCTTGGCTCCAAGTAAAGAAGCTTAAAAAGCGCATCGTCCGTTGGCAATGAACTTTTAGTCTTGGTTACCCGCTTGACGCCGCTATTAATAGCTTCAATCGCATTTGTCGTATAAATTATTTGCCCAAAACAGTGACCAGCGACAATTAAAAAATAACAAAAATAAAATTAATGATTGTTATTAAATTGTGCTAAACTGTATTTAAATATATTCCGCTATCAAAAAAAGAGGGGGGGGTAAATGCCACGTATAGCAATCTCAAAAAATAAAGATAATGATGGTTATTTGGTAATAAAATGCCCAGATTCCTTTGGACCTGGCCCAAAACCTAAGAGTTTTAATAACCTTGGGGCTCTTAAAGAGACCCTAAAAAATTGTGGAATTCCAGTAAACTTAATTCCACAACAAGATTTCGATACACTACAGCCAATTGAATTACAAGAGCTGCCTGAGGGTATTATAAAATGTATACTTACTTAAAAAAGATCTATAATATTAATCTGGTATTAAATCATTTAAATTATTATCTTTTAAGTATTGAATAAAATTCTCCCTTGTACTTCGGTCGATAGTTTCAACAAAAGGGGCTGATTTTGTACCGATACAGATTGATTTATAAGAGTCTATGATTTTATCGTTTAAATCATAGACAGTTCTATTGGCTATAAACTCAATATGAGAATCATCTATGTAATGAATTGTTTGGATGTCATTGCTTTTGAATTTGTCAACTATAACATTAGTGCTTGTGTTAACTTTAATCGTTAAAGATAGTAGGTTTATAATGATTGTACTTTGGTTAGACGAAATAAAAGAAAAATAGTAATCTTCCGAATACGTCTTTATTATATTATTAACATCATTATCGAAGTCATTTTGATACAATGAGGAAGGGTATTCTTTTTTATCCCAAATTTGCCCGGTTTTATCCTTAATATAACCCAACTTAATATTTTGCGTTTGATTACCCGTGAAGAAAGGGGTCGTGTTTCCAGCTCTATAATAACTCACTTTACTAAAATGAATTACTCCAGCTAGCTGATTGGGTATTTTATACCAGAGACAATTAGTTAGGGCTTTAGGGAATTTATTTTGATCAAATATACTGCCTATTTGCGTAGCATTATCGATCTGATTAATTATATCTTCTTTGCTTATCTGTATTTTAAAAATTTTGTTTGATTTATGATTAGCTTCATTATTGGTTTTAAATTCATTATTTTTGGTAATTATATCCATAGTTTTGCTTAAATTTAATGAATTGGTATTAGAATTACTGACATTATCACTTCCTGCGTCATTATCCTGTCTGGTTAAAGTACCATTTAAAGTGTCTTTGCCATCTATAACTGTGACACCTATTTCCTTAGCAAAAAGGTTAGATATAGTAACATCATCAAATTTATGATGGAGTAACGAATGTTGTTTAGGATTTCCCTGAATTTCAAAATTATTATCTTCTAGCCTTAAATTATTACCTGTAACCGAAAAATTCAAGTTGTGCCTGGCGCTGCCTACCAAATCTGTTATATCTATAACTGCTATATGTTGCTTTGCCATGTCTTTAGTAATTAGCAAGGCAATTTCATATTCCGTTTTGGTTACAGAATTAACTATTCGGCCTAGCCAATAGCCAGAAATTTCATCAGAGTTAGTACTTGTAAAACCAGGCGAAAAAAATAATTGACTGGTAATTTGCACAAGAACAATCACTACGATTATATATTTTTTTAATTTTAAATGATTCATATATTTGTTTTGCTTTTTGACAACATCTCATTAATTTAATGCTGACCGTAAATATTTTATTATATTCATCAAGAAAAAAACTATTGAGAACAAAAAGATATTGTCAAGAATCTGTAGCTTAAATAATGGTCTGGCAAAAAACGACTTTAAGCAAAGCTTAGTGTTAAAATTTGGGTATATAATTTATAAAATTTGGAATCTGAAGTAAATAAAGAAATTTTTAAATAAAAAATTAAATTTAGGATAAAAACGTGTTTAGAAAATTTGGAATAATACTTACACTTATCATAATTCTTAGTTATCCAAGCCTTTATCAAAAATCATTGGCAGTTAAAACCAACAAGCCAACTGCCGTTTCAACCTACCACCAGTCTATAATTGGTTACTGGCTTGGTAAAGGGGTTGACACTTATTCTGGGCAGTCATATGAAATTGCTTTGGCAATTATTAAACAAGCCAATAAGCAATTGAGCTGTGACATGCAGATAACCGATTCAGGGGTTATTTGTAAACATTATCTAGAAATTTTGCCAAATAGTTCTAAAGCGACCCTAAAAATTTCTTTTAAAGACTTAGCCTGCGAAACCATATCGGGTCAGCCAAGGCCAGGCTCTATCTTGCAGCAGGTCTGGTCAAATATTTCCCTACAACCTTTTGCTGCGGGTGAAAAATTAGTCGGTACAGCTTTAATTAATCAAGTCAAATTAAGTCTAAGTCTAGATAAAAGAATAGATAATAACAATAATTCTAAATCGGCTAAATCAGCTTTAAGTTCTAAAGTAAATACGCAAAAAATATCTACGTTAGAACCAATTGCCACTCGTAAAGCGTTACCTGAATTTAATAACCAAGCTACTAATAAATCGGATTCGGACAATTCTAATGATTTAAATACTGCGTCTGATAATAGTATTATTACTGAAAATGATAAAATAAGTTCGACCCAAACAAATAGCCCAAAGTATATGGTTAGGGATTTACCAGACAATACCGACAATGATTCTAATATTCCGGATAAATATAAACTGCCACCAAATAAGGTATTACAAGCTGGTATAGAGCATAGCGCTAGCCTAGAACCAGTCCCGCCATATTTAAGAACAGGCGCTATTTATGATGAAAAGCTTTTAAAAAGTCAGGTTAAATCTTCAAGAATCTGGTACCGCATACCTAATTGGCTAGCTGGCACCTGGCATCGAAATTATGAATTAATCTTAAAGTCAAGCAACCCTTATCTAGATACACCAGGGCGCAAATTTTTATCTGAGGGCGATTTGAACTATGGTTATCAGGTAGATAAATATAATAATATCTGGGATACTACTATATTACCAAGTTTTTGGGATATTAACGCGCACAATCAGGCTAGCGAAGTAACTAAAGGTATAACATTTACTTATAAACCAGGTGACTACCGTAATCCAAATTATATGTATTTACAAAGAGATCGCGAAATTTGTATGAATAAATTCACTAATAGAATTACTAAAATCCGTCAGAATGAAGAAATACATACAATTACATTGATGGAACCAGCTGTTATTAGGGTATTGGGGTCGATAAAATGGTTCAACGACTTTGGCCTGCCACTCTACCAGGACCAGCGCATAACGTTTGAGAAGCTTAAGGCGCCGTTTACACCAGTTAATTTTAGTGAAACCGGCGAAGATTTAAAGGCTGATTTTATCGAGTATTTAAAAAACCATGGCCTGGACGATTTGATACCTAATTAGCTTAAAATATACACCGTTAATAAATTTAATTTGTACTATATCATAAAAGTATTTATAATGAACAAATAACTACTTTACAAAAAAGGGGTAAAAATGTGCAGACAGCAGATTTTATAAATAAATTTAGAGAAAAATTAGACACTGAAGCTATGAACATAGGCTTCGAAAGAATGCGAAACGGTCAGCTTTACCCTAACGACGTTCAAAGTTTTTATGGGGGTTATATATTTAAAGACATACAACTTACTTATAAAACAACTTACGATAGCCTTAATATTTATTTAAACCCTGATTCCCCACGAAGCGCATTGGTAGCTGGAATGAACCACGCAATAAATCCCAATGTTACAGTTGAAGAGCATGAAAGTCGCTTACAAAAGCAGGCCAGCTTCACTTGGAATGAAAAAAATCAAATCTGGAATATATTGAATAAGTTTTATGGTACTGATCTTCCAGGGCAAAGCACTCTAGACACTGAAAATCTAGTAGACTATTGCATTCAGTCATTGCTAAACTATAGATAAATTTATCTATATTATTTTTTTTAGCCTTGCGGTAAAATCGGCACCAGGGCAATGGCATTTTTGATTAAAGTTAAATATTTTTAGCCGACGACGATTTTATTTTTGAGGCAGCGCTAAAATGTTTAAAATAGCCATATTAGCTTTATTCGGCACCAAAAAGGCAATATCGCTAAAATTATCGTTGAACGTAGACAAAGGCATAGTTAATACGCCATTGCCATGGTTTGTGACTCCATCTAGGGTTTGACCAACTTGAGGAGTTTTAAAATTACCGATTTGAATCATATTGCCGGCTAAATTTGCCCCCCAAGGGTTGCGCACGATAATAGTGCCGGTTTTAGGGTCGTATTTTTCTACACTAAAAGCGTGCGAAAATTGGCCTTCATTAGTTCTTACCGAAACGTCAGCTATTATTGGCTGACCAAGGCTCAAGGTATTATTAATAAATAAACCCAAATTTTTCATGTACTTGGTATCGGATTTAGGGGTTAATTGCAAACCCCAAGCTTCTTTACCGGTCAAAACATTAAGGCTATCAGGCGATAAGCCACCAAAATTAATGCTACTTGGTCTAAGCTTAATTATAGCGGCTTCAATAACATTAGCCCATTTAGCCGAATTGGTTAAATGAAACCTTTTAAAATCTTCCTCGGTAACGTTTACCGGCGTTTTAAGGCTGCCGGGAAAAGTTACGGTGTAACTGCCGTCTTTATTTTGGGTAACCATATCAGCCAATAATTTACGGCCATAAGACGAATTGGCAACGCTAGCCAAACCCGATTCAAACCAGCAGTCGCCTAACTGGCCTTGGTTGACACCGGAACTGGCGCCAATATCGATTTGCGTTTGGACAGCCTGTTTTACTTGATTATCGTCGTATTTACTAGCCATAAGTTCAGCCCTGCTGCTTGATTCTAGATCAATAGCTGTATATTTATCTAGGAGTTTTGGGCTTATCAATTTACTTACCGGGTTTTCAATTGCCGAATTTTTTTTGGCATTTTCAACGTTGACCAAATTATTAGCGTCTACTAGTCCGGTATTGGCTATATCCAAGGCTGTAAATGGTTTACAAGGTTGATTTTCCACCTTAGTATGGCTGTCATAACAGGCTTGGATGAGTTTCTTTTTAGTATCCTTGCCCAGATCCGCTTTAGAATCCTTGCCTGGTTTAGATTGTGGTATTTTGTCGAGCATTTTATATGGTCTTATGAAATTGACTATCTAAGTATTAAATACCCCAAATCCGGACTAAAATAACGGCCAGACTAAAATATCCTTGTATAAAAAACCGGTAAATCACTTGTTGTTTCAAAGCTTGCGTCGTTATATAGTTAGCGTTTTACCAACCAATTATATTGGCGTAACGACGCTGGAATAAAATCATTTTAATCTACACAGTAAATATCTGCCCTAGTCGACATTTTTTTAGCTAGGCCTAAAAAATGTCGTTTTATTGTAGTCAAGTTTGCATATTATAGTCGATTACCAAGCCATGCCAATAAGCAAAACGTTCGTTAACGATTGGGCTTAAATTTCCAATTTTAGCCCTAAAAATTGCTAGAATAATGACAAACATTTCAACCCACGTATTCAAGAGGTAGCCCGATGTCACAAACTGTAATTATAGATGGTTTAAGAACTCCATTTGGTAAACTTGGCGGCGTCTTTAAAGATATAAGCGCCGTGGATTTGACTTACCCATTAATAGCCGAATTGGTTAAACGCCACAATTTAGACCAGAAAGCTATAGACGAAGTAATAATCGGGCAGGTTGTTCAAGCCGGGTCCGGTCAAATACCGTCGCGTCAGGCTCTTTTAAAAGCCAATTTACCCAATACCACCGAATCTACGACCATAAATAAAGTCTGCGCGTCGGGTCTAAGGTCAGTAACTATCGGCGACCTTAGAATAAGAGCCAACGACGCCAATCTTATCCTGGCTGGCGGTATGGAGTCTATGAGCCAGGCTCCCTATTTAGTCGAGGCTAATGCCGCCAGATTCGGCAAAAAAATGGGGCACACAACCTTTAAAGACGCTATGCTTTGCGACGGGCTAGAATGTCCAATTACCGGTCACCACATGGCCTATTATGGAGCTAAAGTAGCCGAAGAATTTGGCATAACCAGGCAATCACAAGACGAATGGGCGTATCGCAGCCACAAACTGGCTGTAGAAGCTCACACCAGCGGTGTTTTTGGCGAAGAAATATTACCCGTCAAAGTAAAACAGGGCAAAAATAAAGAGGCCATGGTCGACTGCGACGAAGGCCCCAGGTCAGATACAACCATCGAGGCTCTATCCAAACTCAAACCAGTCTTTTACGAAAATGGGACAATAACAGCTGGCAACGCTCCTGGTGTTAATGACGGGGCTTGCATGTTAATTATAACAAGCCTAGAATACGCCAAAGAGCACGGCTTAAAACCCTTGGCTAAAATTTTAACCCACGCTAGCCTAGGCCAAGATTTACCTTATCTAGCTACAGCGCCAGCTTTAGCTACCCAAAAGGCGCTAGCTAAATGCGGCTTGACGGTTAAGGATCTTGCTGCCATGGAAATCAACGAGGCTTTTGCCGCCGTAGCCTTAAAATCCATGTCGATGCTGGGAATCAATAGCGACTTAGTCAACCCCAACGGTGGCGCCATAGCCTTGGGTCATCCCGTAGGAGCTAGCGGGGCTAGAATTTTATTGACCTTAGCCAAACACATGCAACGTAATAATATCAAATATGGTGCCAGCGCAATTTGTTCTGGAACAGGCCAAGGCGATTGCGTAATTTTAAGTCGAGAAGGCCTTTAAACCACTCTAGCTTATTTAGCCAATATTGACCGTCGAGACTTTAACCTAACCCAAATAAGGAAGTTTTATGACTTATAAAACAAACAACCAGTATTACTCAAAAACTTTTATAGCTATAAGCCTTACCTTTATGGTTTTGTTGGGCAGCCAGGTTCTAGCTAAAGATATAGACCCTCATTTAGTTAAGCCAAGTGAAAAACCTGATTTGCTCAATTTTCACGAAGTTCATTCGTACTTACTGCGCGGTGGCAGGCCAAGCCCCAAAGGCTTAGAAATTTTAAAAGATAAAGGGGTTAAATATATAATTGACCTTACGCACGACACTAAAAGCGTCGACGCCGAAAAAGCCATAGCCCAAAATCTTAATATGGAATTTATTAATTTGCCGATGTCCGATAAGGCGCCAAGCAAAAGTGAGGTCGATACTTTTCTAGACATTGTTGAAAAGGCTAAAAAAAATCATGAAAAAGTATACGTTCACTGTGCCCACGGTTCAGATAGAACCGGCTGCATGGTGGGGATATGGCGGGTGACCCACGACCACTACAGTTATCCTAAAGCTTACAGCGAAATGCGCAAATACTATTTTTCGCCTAAATTCACCCAATTATCTGGTACCGTCAAACAATACAGTAAAAACCAAAATTAAATATGTTTTGTTATTTGCAATACCTGATCACAACCAAAAAGGTCGACATAATTGGTTTTAAAATAATTAACTTCGACATTTTTTAAGTTTTCTAGGACTGCCGGTAAAAATTCGTGATTGTCTGTATATGGTCCTCTTATTGGGTATATCATAAGCTTCGACTTACTTACACGCAAAAGTTCTATTACCGCTTTTATATGAAAATCAAGGTCAAAAGGACTATTTGTCATCATGCCACCAAATTTATAATCGCTATATAAAAACAAAAAATTTGACGATAATACCATATCGAATTCATTGTCGTTAAACGGCAAATGTGGCAGCCGGTAGGGCAGGTAACGCTTATTCTGAAAACCTAAGTCAAAATCGTCAAGAAAAAAATTAATAGCCTTATCTTTTTCTTTACGATATATCTCCATATTCCGCTTGTTTTTAGCTAAATCTTTAACTTGTACCTGCAAATCGCAGCAGTCGTTTAAATCTCTACTGACGATTTCTTTAAGACTGGCAAAAGTATTTTCGTACAACGGGTCGACACCAATGGCATCTACATTATATTTATTAGCTTGAGCGACAAACGAAGCCGGTCCGCTAGGGCAGTCTAAAATTTTGAACCCTTTAAGGTCATTAGCGCTAAAGTTAAACATTTCTTCATATTCCTTCAGCGTTCGACCAAAGAATAAGACCCTTTCAAAGGTAAATGTGTTGGCTGTGTCTAAATCGGTCATGGACAAAAAAATTTAGTTGAATAAATTAAATAATTTTAGCTATTTCATTCTGCTTATTCTACTATATTTCAGGTATTATAATTCGAGAGTTTTAAGAGAGCTTTAAAAAAGGTTTAAATAATGACCATAACAGACTTGGCTCAAGTTAAAGACAAAATGAAGGCTCTAAGCCAAGCTATAAGGCATCATCAGTTTTGCTACTACATTCTTGACAATCCAGAGATTAGCGATTTTGAATTTGATGTTTTATTTAATGAACTGAAAAATCTTGAACTCAAATACCCCCAATTAATTGCGACCGATTCACCAACGCAAAATGTTGGCTATACTCCAAGCTCCGATTTTAAACAAGTTCCTCATTTAAGGCCAATGTTAAGCCTGGATAACGCCACGTCTATGGCCGATATAGCCAATTACATCCAAAAAATTCTAAAAAATATCGACGACCCGAATTTAAGCCACAATTTAAGCTACCTGACCGAATTAAAAATTGACGGTCTATCATTATCTTTGCGCTACGAAAACGGCTTTCTAACCCAGGGTCTAACCAGAGGCAACGGTGTTTATGGCGAAGATATAACCATGAATGTCAAAACAATAAAAAATATCCCCAAAATTTTAAATAGACCCGAAAAGGCCAATTTACCGAATAATATCGAAGTTCGCGGTGAAGTATATATGCCTATTTCGGCGTTTAATAAACTCAACGAAGAATTAAGCCAAAAAGGCGAAAAATTATTTGCCAACCCCAGAAACGCTAGTGCCGGTTCACTGCGCCAAAAAGACCCCAAATTAACTCTAAAGCGCAATTTAGCCTTTTTTGCCTATTTTTTATTTGATAATGATGCGACTAATGAATTCAGCTACAACCAAGACAAGCAGTTAGAAATGTTACAGCAACTGGGCTTTGACTGCGAACCAAATTTTAAACTCTGTCACAACTTAAACGAAATCGAAAACTTCTGCAATCACTGGCAGTCCCAAAGGTTTAAACTAAATTATCAAACCGACGGGTTAGTCATTAAATTAAACCAGGCCAGTCTATGGAACTACTTAGGCTCGACCTCGCATAGCCCACGCTGGGCCATAGCGTTTAAATTCCCGCCCGAACAAAAATCGACGACTTTAGAGTCGGTGACGTTTGAAGTTGGACGCACAGGAGTGATTACCCCTGTAGCCAATTTAAAGCCAGTAGTTTTGGCTGGTTCGACGGTTAAAAGAGCGACTTTGCATAATTACGACCAGATTAAAAGGCTAGATATTAGGGTTGGTGACACCGTCGTTATCGAAAAAGCCGGTGACGTTATACCAGCCATTGTTGGCGTCGACCTTTCTAAACGTTTAAATGATTCAACGCCAATTGAATACCCAATCCGCTGCCCATCGTGCCAAAGCCCAGTAGTTCAAAACGACAGCGATGTAGCGTATTACTGTACCAATTTTAATTTCTGCCCAAGCCAAAAATTAAGACGACTCGAGCATTTTGTCGGCCGTGAAGCCATGAATATTGAGGGTCTAGGTTCAACAATTTTAAGTAAACTGGTAAGTCAGAATCTGGTAAGCTCAGTCGCTGATTTATATAAGCTTAACCAAGAAGACCTGGCTTCACTCGAGCGTATGGGGGTCAAGTCAGCGCAAAATATTATGGCTAGTCTGGAAAAATCTAAACACAATGACCTAGCTCATTTAATCTTTGCCCTAGGCATAAGGCACGTGGGGTTAAATACGGCCAAAATTCTAGCCAGCCACTACAACAATATGGCTGATTTGTCCAAGGCAAGCCAAGAAGATTTAGAAAGTATTGAAGGTATAGGACCTATTATGGCTAAAGCTATTAAGGAATATTTCGGCTTGGCCGATAATTTAAACATAATTAATGAGCTTGAAAAACTTGGAGTAAATTTAAACAATCTAAAACAAAATTCGCTGATTGATAACACCTTAGATAATAAAACTTTTGTCCTAACCGGCCAGCTTAAATCATTTACCCGCAATCAGGCTGCCGAATTAATTACCGCCCATGGCGGAGTCTTTAAAGATTCTATTACCAACAAAATTGATTACCTAATAGCTGGCGACAAGCCAGGGTCCAAGTTGTTAAAAGCGCAAAAATTAGGTATAATAGTTTTAAACGAACAAGAATTTAAAGAACTTTTAGACTATAAGGATTAAGTATTAATGCATAAGTTTTTCTTTCATCCCTTAACCTTTGCCATACTGATGGGGACAGTTATTATGGGTCTTATCGGTATCCTTTTCGTACTGCCCTTATATTGTATCCACACGACTTGGAATAGTTTAATCGCCCAAAGTTTTTCCCTACCCTTTATAAACGTTTACCAGGCTTTACTGCTTTATTCAGCTTTTTTGATCCTATTGGTTTTAGCCATTAAATCAGTAAACTTAAACAAAGACAATTTTATTTAAACTTCAAAAAACTTATGCGGACTTATATTAGCTTCCTTTTATTAAGTATTTTTACTTTATTCTCTTTAGGCTCAGAAGTTTCAACGGTGGCTTTGGCTAAAAAGAATAAAGCCTCGACCACGGTTGAGCCTTCCGAAAAAAACTTTAAAATTGGTTTAAAAGCCTATAACGATAAAAGTTACGATGAGGCAATAGACGCCTTTTTACAATCTATTTATTTCGCGCGCAACAATTACCAGCCAAAGGCTTATTATTATTTAGGAATGTGTTATGTCGCCCAAAACAATGACATTAAAGCCATCGACGCTTTCAAAAAATGCAGCGAACAAACACTAGAACCAATACCGGACGCTAAAATTGAACTTGGCAAAATTTATACCAAGCAAAAACGCTTGAATGAAGCTATGACTGTAGCCAACGAAGCCCTTTGTGAATCAGGCGCCAACGGGTACAGAGCCCAGAATTTATTAGGCGTCATCATGGAGTGCATGGGTGATTTAGACTCAGCCAAATGGCATTTTGAACAGGCGCTGGGAACCAGACCCTGGACTTATACTTCGGCCTGGGAAAACTTGATCGAAAACGCCATAAAGCGCAAACAATATGGCGAGGCCGTCAGTAATATAAATGCCCTGCTAACCAATGAAAAACCCTTAAAAAACGTCGACTTTGAAAGGGTTCACTTGGACCTGGGGTTGTGTTACTTTGCCAAAGGCAATTTACAAGGTGCTATAGACGCCTGGCACCGCGTCCTAGACTATAATGCCAATAATAAAGACGCCCATATACAACTGGCCGTTCTTTACGATAGCGAGAAACACTATTCATCAGCAATTAAAGAATACGAAAGCTTTATATCCTGTGCGCCTAACGACCCTAAAGTGCCCAAAATCAAAGATAGGATCAGCGAGTTAAACCTGAAAATCAACGGTGAAAAAGCCTTAAAACCAGTTCAGGCGTCACCTTACATGCTAGCTCCAAATACCAATAGTAACAATGCCCCAAACGCCAATCAAGGGAATTTACCAAGACAACCTGTGCCAACCAATACCGCTCCTATCGAAAGAGATTCTGGTTTTTAGATAACGGTAATCAATACTTGCAAATACGGCTTAAAGAAGTATTGACTTTTAATAGAGCGAATAATATCCTGCCTTAACAATTCAGTTTCATGATTTAAATCCATATCATTAATGTCATTAATGCTCTTAAATTTTTCATTAACGATAGTTTCTATATTATTTATAGTATCATGCCATTTAGGATTAAACCTTATTCCACTGGCGTGTTCTTGGACGCTAATCGAGTGTATTGTCTTATTTTTGTCAACAACCAGGCTAACCGATACAACGCCTTCATAACAAAGATTTCGCCTCTCTTTAACCGATGATGTTGAAATTTTTTCACCCTGTTTAGTACTAAAATAAATCAGCGAGCTTTCAACTTGAAGTGTTTTTTCAGCTACAAACCCAAGGTTACAGTCGTATACGCAACCATTATTTAAAGCCGCAATTACAGTTGTATTTGGCAAATTTGCCTTGGCCAGATTAATGTGCTGATAGATATGACGGTACTCTCCAATTATAGGAATAAAGGCATTGGGGTTTATTAAATTTAAAATAAACTTCAAATCTTCTTGGCTAGCGTATTCACTGGTAAAAACGTTATAATCGGGTTCTTGATAAAGATTAACACCAAGGCTTAAGAGTTTATCGGCAATTTTGGCCATAATACGTTTTTGACCTAGCGTAATTTCACTGTTAAATATAACGATATCGTCTTTTTGGGGGGAAAGATTAATTAGAGAATCATTTGCATAGTCATTTAAGGCGCTATAAGCATTGCCTTGGTCTGAACTAATAACTATTAATTTCTGTGTGCTTGGATTGCTTTGTAGTTCGCTTAACGATTCAAACTGGATTTTGGGGTAGAGTTTGTTATAGCAATTAAAATAACTAACTAAAAAATCGCTAAAGACAAATAATTTCAAGCTGAATTTATTAATCAAATTATTAATTAAATGAATTCGCGAAATATTTAACTGATTAGTTACGATAATAATTCTATTATGGTCATGGTTTTGAGCCAGAATATTATTATAGTGATTAAACAAATTAAGCTCATCATGACTGTATCCTACATTCTCAATTCCAGCTGAAGAAGACATTAATACTACGTTTTTCTGGGCGTTTTTAAGTTTAGATAAATTTGAAAAATTAATTTTTTGGGGAATATTTGGACTTTGGCTAATTTTAAAAATTGAAGTATAAAGAATTATATTTAATTCATTTTCAATTTTTATCATAAACTCGTCGGGGTAAAATAATGATAGCCAATTAATTTTAAAAGGATCAAGATAATATTCATCTTCGATAATCTCGGTATTAAAATTACTAATCAGTATTTCATCGTTGAAGTTTTTATAATTATACTCGTATAAAAAATTTATTATAAATTTAGGAGCCACAATTTTGGGGATTTTTATATGTTGCAACAAATAAAAAATACTGCCTATATTACTTTCCTGGCAATTTGATAAAACCATGCCACATATAGCAGTTTGGTTATTTTCGAGAAAACTTGTATTAGGAAACAACAAGTCGACACCAGGTAAATTTTGCTTAGGATAACATGCGCCAGAATCAATTATTAAAATTTTACCCTTATTAATTAATAAATTTATGACAGCACCTATTTCTGACTGTCCACCTAAAGGAACGAGGTAAGTTTTATCATAGTCTAATTCTTCAATTGAAGTTATTGGTGGTTTCATAATGTATAAACAGTGAAGAATTAGTTTGGGTTATTATTATTAGTATCAACGAGTTCAATACTTGTATTTATTTTACGTTTTAACTCAGGAATAGCCAACTGTGCACTTAATTCGCCTTTCTTAATCGCATTTTTAACGTCTTTCATATTGGTTGAAACGAGCTTGATACCATTCAAATAAGGATGGATAACAAAATCAGCCGTTCTTAAAGCTCTTTCATCGACCCTAGCTAATTGGAGATTAACTAGTCTTTCGCTAACAGACCCCAATTTACGAAATCTATCTGGGTGAAATTTTATAGTATATTCATCTACGTCACAAGCTATAACGAAATCAGCCCCCATGTCTCTAACCCTTTCTACAGGTAAATTTTCGACGACACCGCCATCAACAAATAACTTATCTTCAATAAAGACCGGTTTCCTTAAAACTGGTATGGCCGAACTAGCCTCAATAGCCAGTCCAAGATTGCCATGGTCAATGGGATACGTTTTACCATCGGTTAAATTTAGCGCTACAGCACAAAATTTAATCGGCAATGTTTCAATATTTTTATTACAGGTAGGTACTTTATCGTTTAAGAATTTAGCAAACCGCTTACCACTATATACACCTTCATAAGGATGGTAACCAAATAGCCTAAACAATAAGGTTATAGGTGTAGATAATAGTTTAACCGGTATTGGTGTCGTAAAATAGGCGTGCAGCAATGATTTATTTTCGATAATTTTCTGGATTTCATCTATAGGCATCCCAGCAGCGTACAACCCTCCAATAATCGCGCCTATACTTGTACCAGAGATGTAGGATATTTTAATATTGTTTTTTTCCAACTCTTTAATTACACCAATATGGGCAGCTCCCCGAGTACCACCACCGCCTAAGGCCAGACCAATTTTAATATCCTGGTTAATGTTTTTATCCATGGCCATGGCACAGCTAAACAGGTCAAAAACAACCAATACAATACAAATAAATATTTTAGATAAACGACACTTCAAGATAGGCATAAACGATTTGATACTAACTCCAGCTCCACTGCATTCTTGGTGGTAACTGAAAGCCGAGTCTTAAAATAGCTTCATCGATACTAATTTTTTTGGTAAAGGCTGTAGTAAGAAGGTTTATAGCTTCATCGTGATTGATTATTCCTTCTTTGTGCAGCGAATACGTTCGCAAAGACGAGTTTAAATCAATTTCACTAATAAGTTGCTGACTTATTAGTTTTCGACTAAGGGCTATACCCGAGTCAGAAGGACTAGCATTTACACCGGTCAATTTTTCTTTGCTTAAAACCTTGCAAATCTCGAGCAATTCAAAAAGCGAATAGGTTTCTTTGTCAAACTGAGGCAACGGATTAAGCTCTGCTAAAGCTTGATAAACGGATATACCTTTGTTTTTAACGGCTTTGAGGGCACAAGCTGCGTGATAAGCTCGAATCGTCGGACTAGCGACCATGTCCAATAAAGTTAAAGCTGCCTCAACGGTATCTGTATTAAGTATATTAGACTGGATAACCACCTGGGGAAAAGACTTATTTTCGGTAATTTCCAGCTCATAACACTCAATTATTTCAGTATCAGAAATCAGTCGGGCCAGGCTTATTAATTCCGGTAATTTAAGCGATGTACCAGAACTTAGAAATTTAACACCCTGTTCAAACAATATTTGTTCAGGGTATATCTGCCTTGAGTGAGCAGTTTTTAAGCATTTTAGAACGAAATCATCGCTTAAACCCAATTCACTTTTTAAATGTAATAGACCAAATAATATATTAACCGTCTGTTTAGTCAAGTATCTATCTAAAATCAAGGCTCGACTTAAATGTAAATTATTGGCCATAGATTTTTGATATACGGCTTTTAATTGCTCAAGATTGACCAAATTAGACTGTAATAAAATATTACTAAAATCTGTTTGCGGTAATTCAAAACCCGTGTTAGACTCAACCTTTGTGGCGAAATCGGGGTTATTCATTACCGATTCTATGGCGTAGTCTAAAGAGCCCCCCTGTGATTTGACCAGTTTAATAACCTCAATAGCCTGCGTCTTATTAAGTTGACCGGCGTTTACCAGGTTAGCGACTTCACCGATAGGCTGCAGGGTCTCAAAGCTTATAAAATTAAGCATAATAAGCGACCTTTCTAACGACACAGCTAATTTTTTAGATGTTTTTTGGGCTTCGTCAAGCTGTTCTTTCTTAATGGACCGTGTTGCCAACAATAAGTCTGTTAGAGTATTATCAATAACTTTATCAGCCATCAGCTGTAACCACCAAATTACACATATACAATATCAGTCAAAAGGTTAAGTTCATTATATACCAAGCGGTCGTGATAATTTGTTTTTATCATCAATTTTTAATTTGTTTTACAATTGACAACCAGCCTGGTTTATCAAAACGGATTGACAAATTGACATTGGCAATCATTATTAATAGCTCATATTAATAGCCCTTATTTATTGATTCTGAAAATCTAACGAGGCCGAGTTAATACAATACCTTTGACCTGTCACGGCTGGTCCATCTGGAAATACGTGTCCCAAATGGGCGCCACATTTTTTACATATCACTTCAGTTCTTTGCATCCCGTAACTGTCATCGGGTAATTCTTCAATAGCTTCTTTAGCGTTGGGAGCCGAAAAGCTAGGCCAACCTGTACCAGAATCAAATTTTGTATCCGAAGAAAATAATTCAGCGCCACAGCAAGCACATTTATAAATGCCACGGTCATGATTGTCCCAGTATTTTCCAGTAAAGGCCCGTTCGGTTCCTTTTTCCCTGGTTATGTGATATACGTCACTGGGCAGTATTTTTTTCCAATCTTTGTTTAATTTATTATGGCTATCGGTAAATTTTTGACCAGAACTACCCGGTTGGCAAGAGTTATTATCAGCTAACATAAAATTAAACCCCGAAAATATTATGAAAATCACCAAGGTTAGAATAAACTTAGACTGTAATATTACGGTTTTCACAAAATACCCCTAAGTCAAATTAGAACCCTTTAACTCCATTATATCTAAAAGTCAAAAAAGGAACGCAAAAAAGAATCTCTCCTTAGGTTAAAGAAGAGATTCTTGTGGTGTATTAGGTATGGAGGAAACTAAGCTTTACAACCATGCTTAGAACTCGTACTAATATAATACCAGTATTGATATTTTTAAATTGTAAATTAAATTGAACCTTAAAAAACCAATTGCCCAAAATAGCGACTCTAAAAAAATTAAAATTTTCTAATTATCGTGGAGAAAGCCATGGTTTATTAAATACTGGTTTTTCAAAATTTAACTTATCATTGTAAATAAAATCAAAGTTAGTTGTCAAATCAGATTTAGAAGCTGGTAATGCTTTTTCAGCCGTAATTTTAATATTACTGGGCGAAAACAGGTAAACCTGGTCACTTAATTTATAAAAATCGCCGTCTAAAGCTTTAGAGGCACCGGCGACAAAGTCTACCAGGCGATTAGCGTCAAACTTTTTCATACTTTCCAGACAAATTGTAGTTGCCCCCCTCTCTCGTAAACACTCCACAATGTCAAGAGCCTCGTCAAATGTCAAAGGATTAAAAATTGATATTTTGGCATTACTGCGCACACCAGTATTATTGTTAAAAGATGACTGCCGAGAATGAACACCAGGAAATAAATCAACTTTACTTTTAGGTTTATTATTAGAGGTATCAGATTTGGTTTCGTAATTTACTTGGTTGTTTTCTTGATCTTGCATTGTTTATCCTTTTTACATAAGTGATATTATAAAAATTATAATTTGAATTACTATATTGAAGTATCATAATTTATATTAATTAACTATTATTTTAATCCTTTATTTTAATTTAGCAAGTAGTTTTATGTAAATTACTTGCAATTTCACAAGCCAAAATAAATTCTTCGCTATAGGTAATTTTAAAATTCAATATAGAACCACTTGCAAGAAAAACTTTAACGCCATAATTTTCTACCAAAGAGCCATCGTCGGTAAATTCTAAACTGTCATCTACAGCCTTCAAATGACTATCGTAAAGAGTTTTAAAGTGAAAGCCCTGGGGTGTTTGAATTAAATAGCAATTAGACCGATCGATATATTCAACCCTATTGCCATCAACTTTTTTTAACGTATCAACGACTTTTAAACTAGCTACAGCTGCGGAATAAGCCTTCAAAGAATGATAGACTTCGTCAACGACTTTACGGCTTACAAATGGTCTGGCTGTATCATGAATGATGACAAAATCTTTTTGTTGATTTTTGGCAATTTCATCTAAGGCTAATTTCACGGATTCTTGGCGAGTGTTGCCACCATTAACGAGTTTAACTTTATGCTGCGCTGAATCTGAGAGATTATCATTTAAATAATTAACGATATCTTGTTTAATTGTTTTAGAAACCGTAATATATATTTCATCAATATATTCCATGCCCAAAAAAATCGATAATGACCAGGCAAATAATGGTTTGTCATAAAGCAAACTCAATTGTTTAGGCTTATCAAAATCACTATTTATAAATCTTGAACTTTTGCCAGCGCAAGTTAATATCCCAATAACCATGGTAAATTATTAAAAATGTTCAGTATGTATGGTATCGCTTGTATTATTTAATTCGCTTAAAATAAAATCGGCCTCTTTGTTTAATTCGATATTGTCATTAGTATCATTATTATTAACAGTTTCTTGTTCGACCTGTTTAAACAATTTTCTAATATCGCTGGCCTCTTTACTTAGCCTAAAATATTCCTGGAATTTTTTGGTTGTCATTATCTTGGGCGAACGACCATCGTCATGCTTAGATATAAAGTCTTTTTCTAAAAGTTCTCTTATATGGTCGTAAGCACCAGAACCCCTCAGTTTAATAATTTCCGACTGATTAACCGGCTGTTTAATAGCAATAGCTGACAAGGTTCTAATAGCCGCCTGGGATAATTCAACTGGGTTTAAATCATTAAGCAAATTGGAATAATCTTCTTTAACCTGGATCATATAGCCATTTTCGCTGACAATTTCTAAAGCCGTATCACGACTTTCATATTCTTGGATTAAATTTAAAATTGTCTGACGGACAACTGAACTATCCTCATTAATCAAACTAGCAATAGCTTGAGCCTTAACAGGTTTTTCAGTTAAAAATAATATAGATTCGATCTTAGCTTTTATACTCATTTGTTTACCCTTGCATTATACTTTTGTTGCAGTGAAGCTTAACTGTAATAGCTTCGTAAAACTTTTCTTGTTCTAATTCTACCTGGCCGGAATTGGATAAAAACAACAAACCCAAAAAACTATCGACCCAATCAATTGAATTACCAAGCATTTTAGTCAATTCTAAAAAAGATATATAGGCTTTTTCGATTAAATTCCGGTCAATTAACGCACTTATTTTTTCAATCGTACTTTGGATATCTTCATCGTGAGCCAACTCTAAAATATCATCGACGTCATTAAAGTCTGGCTGGTCGGTTAAATCAATAAGAACTTTGGGCTGCCTTACCGCTTTTTTTTGTTCGAGTTTCTCGGCTTCTTTAAGGGCTAGTATTAATTCTTCTAACGTAACTTTACGCGAGGGTAAATTCTTGGACCGATTTTTTCGAACCAAAGCTTTTTCTAAAACATTACGGTTTAGCTGTAATTTTTCCTGGTTGATAATGGCTTGGCTATTTTCATCGAATTCGATAAAATCGTCGCTTGTCTGCGTATCCTGGCTCAACTGCTGATATAACATGGCTTGGGCTTTGAGTTTCAGGAGAACACAGGCGTGGAATAAAATCTTTCCGCTGCGCTTTAGGTTTTCGTTATTGCGAGCACTAATAGCGCTCAAAAATTTATTTGTCACGTCTATGATATCGATTTCTTTTGGGTCTAATTGTCCTTTTTCAGCCATTTTTACCAAGAATTCGATACCTGAAGAAAATGATTCGGCCACAATTTTTTCTACCCCAGTAGCATCATCGACAGAATTAGTTGATTCGTGGCTAGCTGTGTTCATGTCGTTTAAGACAGGTTCTTGCGCTGAAGTTACCATATCTTGCGGTACGGGTACAGCAGGATATGATGGCTCAAAACCAGAATTAGCGTTAAGCACTTACTTTTTCTTCCTTACTCAATTCAGTTAACCCAACAGCCTTACTAAAACCGTCGGCTCGCAAAGAGACACCTATAGCATGCGAAGCCTTTTCAAGCATAGGGCGCCTTAAGCTAACCACGACAAACTGGGCTTCTTTAGCTTGCCTGGCTATCATTGCCGCCAGTCTTTCAGCATTAGACCCATCAAGCATCATGTCTACTTCGTCAAAAGCATAGAATGGAGCCGGAGCATAGCGCTGAAAAGCAAACACAAAAGACAACGCCGTTAATGACTTTTCGCCACCAGATAAAGCCTCAATGCGCTGCATCTTTTTGTCACGCGGCTGGGCTCTTATTATAAGACCACCATTAAAGGGATTTTCACTATCTTCTAATTCCAGACGGCCATGTCCGTGTGACAATTCACTAAATATGGCCTGGAAGTTAAGGTTAATGGCGTCATAAGCTTCAAGAAAAGTCTTTTTCTTCAATTCATCGTAACTATTTATTCTTTCAATGATACTAATACGTTCGAGTTCGAGAATTTCTAATTGGCTGGTTAACTCATCGAGCCTTGATTTGGTTTCCTGGTAGTCTTCGAGTGCCTTCATGTTAACCGGCTCAAGAGCTTTCATTTTTCTATCAAGCCTTTCTATATCACGATTCAAGCCTTCTATCTGCGCCTGGCTAGGTTCGACAAAATCCGGGTTGGAAAGCTTAATCGAAGCAATTTCCTCTTTAAGGACAATAAGTTTGTCGCTTAAGTCTTGAATTTTCTCATTTAACTCGTCTTTATGCATCTGACAATTATTTAACTTTTCAGTTAATTGGGTTTTGGTAACCTCAAGCTGCGTCACAGCTTCAAAGGTCGCGTCCTTGTCCAACCGCAAATTTTCCAGTTCGTCCGACAACTTGGTTACTTTTAACTTCAAGTCTTCAATTTGCAGTCTAATTTCATCAATCATACTTTGATACTGTGGCTTTTCCTGCCTAATACCACTAATTTCTTGTTCAATAGATTCAATATCTATTTTGGCTTTATTAATGCTTTCAAGCGTCAAATTTTCCTGAGTATCAAGTACGCTGATTGACTTAGCCAATTCACGTTCACTCGATTCAAGGGCCGTTAAATCGTGGTTAAGGTTTTTGCTTTCCATAATCAATTTTTCAATCTTAGTCTGTTGCCCTTTATCACCAAGCTTTTCCAGACTTTCTTCCTTTTGCGCTATTTGCTTGGCAAAAGCATCGATTAATTCGTTTACATTATTTAATTCTTGGTCCAATTCTTCATAGTCACTATTTAAATTCTGCATGGCTGGCTTTAGTTTAGCGACAATATTGGCATCATTTTCTAGACTTTTGTTATTCACTTCAAGCTGGAGGTTTAATTGGTTAAGCTTATTAGCGTATTCGGCTAAATTATGTTTTTCTTGTGTCAGCTCAAGGTTTAAATCCTTAAGGCATAGTTTCAGATCTTCGATCTGTTGTTGCAATTTAGCAATTCCAGCCGACACCTGACCAATATCGTCAGACAGATTTTTACCAAAATGCGATTTATTGCGGTTGTCATTACCACCGCTTATAGTACCAGATTTTTCAAACAACTCGCCTTCTAACGTAACCATACGAGCCAAATTTATTAACATACGAGCACTATCCATATTTTCCACGACTATAGTCTGGCCTAAAACATGCTGAAAAACTCTGGTTAAATAGCTGTCAAAATCGATTAAATTAATGGCAAAGTCTATGACACCTGGTTTGCTTAATAAGTTACCACAAGGCTGACCAATGATTTTATTTACCGGAATAAAAGTTGCTCGACCCAACTGGTTGGATTTTAAGTATTGAATACATTCAGAGGCAATTTTATCGTTTTCAACGACTATATGATTACTGCGACCGCCAATAGCTGCTTCAATAGCCTGTTCGTACTTGGGTGAAATTGTCGCCAACTGACTAACCGTACCCAGGACACCGCGGATTTTGGCGTTTAATATTCCGTCGACAGCCTTGCCAAAACCTGACCCACCCACAAACTCACGCTTGGTTTCAAGTTCAACCATACGTCGCCTTAATGTTTCCAGCCCGTATGACTTAGTTTCAAGCTCGCTATTTGTAGAGCCAATTTCTTGTTCTAACTGGCTAATAGTTCGCCTAGTAGTAGCTACAAGCTCGTCATAAGAGCGTTTTTTATTCATCAATTCATTATTCTCTAATTTTTGGGTATTCAATTTTTCCATTGAATTAGACAATAACTCACGATTTTCGATAAGTTTCTGGTCTATAGCGTCAAGTCGACCTTGAATATTTATTGATTTTTGCGTCAACTCGTTTTTTTCTTTGAGCAAATTGGACAAGTCAAGGTGAATTTGGGTAATTTCACTATGCCCTTTATCTTTGGCCTGGCGCAATACTTCAATTTCAGCGGCCACAGCGGCAATAGTACCTTGTTTTTCGAAAATTTTAAGGTCGATTTCATTTTTTTCGACCTCAAGGCTTTTGCGTTGTTTGGCTGATTCTTGATTCTTCTTTTCAAAAGCCTTTAACTCTTTTTCAAGATGCTTTAAAGCCTTACTTTTTTCCTCCTCCAAAATATTTAGATTGGAAAGCTTATTTTCGACCCTGGTCAATTCACCCGTTTTATTCTCTAATTCCTGACGAATGGCCAACTGTTCGAGTCCACCCTTGCGTTTTATTTCCTGTTCAAGTTCGGCTAACTTTGACCGCGTCTCAATTATACTAATTTCAACTTCGTTAAGCTTGGCCTTGTTTTCGACCTCTTCTTCGTTAACCTTGTTTAGAGCCGCTTCGCTTTGCTCAAGCGCGCAGCTAATTTCGTTAGCTTTAGCAAATACAAGGTCTTTTTCAAGTTTATCCTTTTCTTCTTTAAATTTAAGATACTTTAAAGCATGCTCTTTATCAGCCTCAAGACCCTCTAGCCGGGTGAAAATTTCAGCTTGAATAATTTTTTGATGGGAAGTTTTTTCACCGACTTCTTCAAGCTCACTTTTAGCCATATCGATTTTACGGTCAAATTCGGCCACGCCCGATAACTCGTCAATAATTTTGCGCCTTTCGGTTGGTGACATGCTAACGATATTGGTTACGTCACCTTGCATAATTACATTAAATCCAGTTGGACTAATATTATATCTGGACAACTCATCGTGTATATCGGTTAGAGTGGAATTCTTACCGTTGAGAAGATACGTGCTGGTGTAACCATTCTCTTTTACCTTAATCTTGCGAGCCACTTCGATTTCTTTATTATTTGTATCTACGAAAACTACGCGAACCCTGGCCTCATTTTTTTTCGACAAATTATTGATAAGGTCAGGCAGTCTTTCCGCCCGCATAGACCTAGTCGAAGACAGTCCCAAGGCAAACAATAGACTATCAATCACATTGGATTTACCCGACCCATTAGGACCTGAAATTGTTGTGAAACCATCCAGTAACGAGATCAGCGTCTGTTTACCAAAAGATTTAAAATTATCGAGTTCAATTTCTTTGATTCGCAAAAATTCATTCCTTCAAAATTATTATCCATAAGCATTAGACTACATAGCACCAATAGTGTCAAGCCTAAATATATACAACCAAGTTAGTTTAATAAGACTATTATAATTTTAATTTGTGATATCATTTCAAAATACTCTTTAAAATCAAAAGATATGCGCAGCATATACATTTTTTTACAATTTAAAATTAAATGCGATTTTAATCCAAATCAGGACAAAAAGTTATAGAATTCTTAAACTGGGGTAAGTTATAATAAATAGGTGCCTTAAAAAAAATTAATCAAAAATCATTATGCTTAAAGAAAGTTTTGACCCTAAGCGATTAAAAGTTAATCTTCAATCTATACCAAATCCCGAAGATTTATACTTCTTTGTCCTGGAACTTGCCAACAGCAAGGCCAAAACCATGGAAATCGCCTGGGATAGAAGCGATGGGATGGCTCATTTTCAGCTTTTATTAACAGCCAAACTGGGTGTAGACGTATTTATCTGGCAGTTAAAATCTGGCAAAGAACCGAATGTCAAGCTTTTATGGGAACAAAACACCAAGGACATAAAATTTATCCACAATTTGATCGTTAAGTCATGTGGGACTTTAAAAGTTACCAGCAATAAAATAAGCAAAGAGATTTCGGCAATTACCGAACCCGACAAAGACTTCTCACAATTAAGTACCAACCAGCACAAAGCCTTTTCGTCTAAGGAGACTAAACCCGATTCCATTTCAGGCACGACGGCTTTCATTTCATTGATTGACTTGATTTTAAACATCTACAAGGCTAAAAATACAGGAAAATTAACCGTTTATGACGAGGCAAACCAATTTGACACCTATTTTATCGGCGGAGTCCTGACCCATTGTCAATATGAAGAGTCGACGGGTTTATCGGTTTTCTACAATTTACTAGAGACCAACGACTGTAAATTTGAATTTGAATTCAATTCAATTATTCGCAACCGTTCGATAAACATTGAGATGGAAGACTTATTCAATAATTGCACCGAACTTATAAACGAATCTAGCTACCTTAAAGACATCGGCATTAACCCTAATTCAGTTTTAAATCAAGTTAACCAAAAACTATCCAAGTCTGAGTTTAGAACAATATTTAACCATTTAAGCGAAGACAATTTAACTAACTTTGAACAACTATACAAGCATTTTGACGGCAATTTAACCATTGCTGAAATCGTCCAATCACTTAATTTGCCTAAGTCTACCTGGGTACCTAGCGTAAGCCGGCTGATTAAACATGGCTTAATAACCCAAATTATACCTTCCGTTGACAAACCCGAAACACCCGCAAAAATAAAGCCGCTTGACCAATCTTTAATTAAAAGCGTGATGATGATACTTAAAAGAGCTGACACACAAATTTATTCATATCCAGCCTTTATGTTTTTTCTAGAACAAGAATATTTGCGCAGCCAAAGAGCCAATTGTCCATTTTCGGTGATTTTATTAAGCTTTTATCAAAAACAGAATAATGATTTATTTCACCTACAAGGCAAAGCTCTAGAAGAGCTTTTAAAAAGAATCGAGGTGGGCATAAGGCGAACTGACTATTTAACCCACTATGAATCGAGTGATTTTGCCCTAGTTCTACCCAACACTCATACCCATGGCGCTAAAATACTAGTTAACCGCCTAATTAATAAGCTTTTAATTTATCCTTTAACCAATTCGGTCAACAGTCTAAATTTGGTTATTGCCTGCGGTATCGTTTGCGCACCGTATGACATAAAAGACATTCACTTAATTTTACCAGCGCTTGAAACTGCTCGCGACTATGCTTTGCAAAATGGCAGTAGAGTCATTTCGTACCAGGACATTATCGATAGGATATAAAAGAATTTTTTTTATATCCTATCGATTACATAATTGCCTGACGCCAAGTAGACTTTATCATATTCAACTCGGGCATTATATATATCTGTATTTATAATCTAGGGTTTTTGGGGAGAACTATCAACGAATGCCTTGGCCAGAGTATACTCAGTAAAATCGTTATTTCCGTGACTAACAACCCATTCAAATTCGTGCTTGGCCACCTGGTCAAAACCTTTTAGCATGCTGTTTAAACCAACGTAACAGTGCGCCTCGGTTAATTCTTCATTATTTTTAGCTGCTTTAAACAATTGACTTTCGTTTATTTTACCTTTAAGGTATTGAAGTACTGGCTGCGGCCAAGCAGTCTGATTATTAACCGCCAAGTTTAGTATTTTATCAGCTTTTTCCTTATCGTTTAGATTAGCGTAAGCTAAATAGCCCAAAATGCAAGCGTATACTTTATGAGAACCAGCGTGCCTGGCAGCGTGATTTAGTAATTTGGTGGCGGTTTTAAAATCTTTGGCCATAAAATAACACGTACCATCAAGGTAATAAGCATTATAGAATTTAGGTTCTATTTCGATAATTTTATTGCAATCGGCAATAGCCTTATCGTACTGTTTCAGGTCAGCATAAAGTTTGCTTCGGGCAAACAGAGCGTTTGTATTTTTTGGATCTTTTTTTAAAACGCTGTTCAAATTTTCCAAAGCAGCCTTATAATTTTTCTGCTTAAGCTTTATACTTGCCAGAGCTACGTACGCGTCACCTGAATCAGGGTCAATTTTCAAGGCTTTATTACAGTCATTTAAGGACTCATTAAATTTGTTGGTACGTAAATAAATACTGGATCTAGCCAAATACATTTTTGACGAATCCGGATCTAGCTTAATGGCCTCGTTTAAATCGTTTATAGCGTTGAAATAGTCTTTTTTATTGGCATACAAATAACCTCTTAGATAATAAGCCTGGGCATTGTCTGGCGATAACTTTAAAGCTTGGTTTAAATCGTTGATGGCATTATTAATTTCATTGAGGCCTTGGTAAGCCACAGCGCGATTCAGATAAACTAATAATAAAATATCTGGGTTAGTTGTCGCCAGATTAAAATCATTGACGGCCAAACGGTATTCTTTTTGGCCAAGGTAGGCAACTCCACGATAAAGATGGGCCTGGGAATTTCCGGGGAAAGATCTTATAACCTTATCAAGGTTTTCAATTGCCTTGGGATAATCTTTATCTTTAAGAAGCTGACTGCTTTCCCTAATTAAATCTATACATTCAAATTCACTTAATTGAGCCCAAGCGAAATTAATAGTGAAATTTGCAATAAACAAAAAAACGGGCAAAACCCTTTTTAAATATTTTATCTTGTATGGCTTAAAAAAATGACCGGTCAAAATCATATAACTCCAAAGCAATTATTATTTTAAACGAATAATGGTCGTCAGCCATAAAATTAATGGATAATTTAGCAAAATCTTTGTAAATTTAAGCTTTTTTTGCCAATAAGAAACTTAAATGACATTTTAAGCGGATTTTAGATTAGCTATTAGACTTCTCTTATCGCAAATATCCTAAAGCAAAAAAATTGGTTTCTACTAAAAGTCGATTTGAGATTAAGTTTCAGCCCAAAAAATTATTTTACAGTTAAGTCTATCTACGGTACAAACCGACTAATGGTGCGGGGCTTGCCTGCATTTTGGCTTCGACGCCTTTGATCCATATCTTTAAAAGCTTATAGTGCTCATAGGCTCTGGGTGTCAGCTTATTTTTAGCCGATTTTAAAGCCTGATAGTACTTTATAAGTGAGCTGAACAATTTAAAAACAGCCTCAGATTCAGTGTCGGCGAAACAGGAAAAACCCAATTCGGGAATCGACACGATTGTTTTGTGATTACTTTGCCACAGCCAAGCACTAAGAGTATCATTACTCCAGGGTAGAAATATTTTTCGCATTTATTTATTAGTCCTTTAGAACGGTCGTTCGAGTAATTTTTAAATAAACAAACATTACTTTTGAACGAACATTGCTTATAATTGTTAATAAAATCAATTTACTAGTTTACTTTTAAGTTTAAAATTTTTAAAGGAAACCAAAATGCTTAGCATTGGTGAGACTTATATTTCCTAAATTTAGAACTTATTGTAATTTATTAATACCTCATAAATAAATTGAATTGTCTATTCAATTTAGCTATTATCCTATACCTTAAGTTACAACTAAAATCCGATTTCGTCAAGATCCCTAAGTATAGTCATTTTTCTTAAGTGCTTTTCCAAGCAAGTCAATTTTCCCTTATAACAAAGCCTATAACGGACTTCTCGACTAATTTAAAATTGAATTTACCCTTTCCAAAATAAATAATAAAATATTAAATTTTACATTTATACCCAATTTCCATACAAAATAGCAACAAGGTAAAGTATTTGCCCCCATTTTAAATGGCTTAAATTGTAAGCTTGATCAACGATAATCAAACCTATTTAGGCCTAAATAGCTAAAACTCAAAAAAATGTTTATTTAACTCATATTTAATCAAGATGACGGATTTAAACGATTTCAAAGATAATAATGCCAAAGCCAAACCGAAAAATTTGGATTTAGCAGGTTTAAATCCAGCCGACCCAAAAGCTAACCAGTTTAGCTACCAAATTTGCCTAATTTTAGCGGTTCAAAAACCTGGGCTCTCCGTCCAAGATGACTATCAGTGACGTCGTCATAAATTTGCAAAAGTAAATATTTTTCGTATTTACCCCATTTAAATTACCCAAATTCTAGGGTTAAATTACATTTAATACGGCTAGATTATATGATTCGTTTATTAAAAAATAAGGCTTTTTGGTAAAAATGTCTGGTACAAAAGAGTTTGATACATCAACGCAAAAGTCTATAAATAAAACAGACGGTATAAAACCCTTGCCGCACAATATGTTTAACGCTATCGTCAACAATAAGCCTGAGCCAGTAAAAACAAAAACCAGCCCAAATAACCCCAAAACCCCAGATACTATGGTACCGCCGTCTAAACCAAAAACCAGACCAAAAGCAGCTAACAATTTATTAGCTAAATCGCTCGATTTTGGCAAGACTCTAGTCAATAGCCTAGCCTATAGCGCTTATGAATCACCGATGCTAGGTTTAAGTCAAATCGTCAAAACAGCGACCAACGTTAATATCGAAAAATACCTACCCCAGGTTAAAGCAGTTGATCCAGGTAAATTTGGTACAAGCAACTGGTACGCTAGCCAAATCGGATCCGGGCTTGGCATAGCCTTAGACTTTATGCTAACCGATAAATTAATGGGTTCTAAAATCGGTAATTTAGCCAATACCGATTTAGCCAGCTGCGCGACTAGCAAAATAATCGGCCAAAGTGCTTTCTCTGGCGCCATTTATGAAGGTGTATTTAGCCCCAGTAATATAAACGCCAACCACGAAAATTTACTAGCGGATAGACTAAAGCAGGCTTTTAGCGGTGCCTTAACCTTTGGCGCTATGGCAGGTGTAAGTAACGGTTTAAACGATTTAACGTCTAACCTTGCTGACAAAAACATATTAGCCAAAGCCGTAAACAATAACCTGGTCAATGGAATAGTTTCAGGCAGTATCGGTGGCATAGTGAACGTAAATACCGATTCACTGCTAAATCAGAATCGCCTAGCCAGTTTTAAAAACGACATCCAGACAGCCTATGCGTATAGTGTCGCTGGTATTCCGCTAGGATTAGCGCACGTTTTTGCCAAACCAGACAATTCAATAACATCAAAAGCAAGCTTAAACTTAAACAATATAGCCGATACCAAAATTACAAGTACAACTTCAGAACCTGAAGAACTAGCCGATAATCCGCGCATAAAAAGTCTATCAGAACTAACCCAAGGTTTTGACCAGGCCAGATCAATTGAAAAAGTAGTAACCGATTCAAACGGCAAAATAGTAGCTAAAATGCCTTTTGAAATCCCAGCCATACCCAAATTACCAGATATAACAGAATATACTAAGCCTGAATTGCTAGACAGGATCAAAACAGCCGACTATAAAAAGGCCAAATCTTTTACTTTAGATAATGGTCTAAATATATTCATAAACGATAGAGGCGTCATTAATGCGTGGTTTAAAGACGGTACCCAACTCAAACTAGACATATTTGATAAAACTCATGATTTTAAGCTTAGGTTACATGATGGTACCGAAGTTGATAAGTCAAAATTATATTCTAGTGATGAATTTTACACGTATAACTTACCCAATGGTAAAACGGTCGAGTTTAAACCAGGTATAAACTTAGAATACTCTGACCCTAAAGACCGAAGCAGTCGTTTAATTATTTATAATAACGGCGATTTACACTTGGATTACTATCAAAAAGGTAAATATCTTGGCACTTATAAAGAAACGAAAACAAATCAAGGGCTAAAAATTGAAGCCAGCCATGGTCAAACCCATTTTATAGAGCATCCCAATGGCCAAACCGAAACGGTACTACCCGATGGTACCGAAATTGTAAGTTTTCTGGGTAATACTATAACAACTTATCCAGACGGTACAGAAATTACGAAGTTAAGTGACGGCAGTATTAAAACCCGAAATCTAGACCGAGAGTTACATGATTCGGTCGCCAAAATTGTAGCCAAGTTTAACAGTGATGATTTTAGCCAACAACAGTATGACTTGGTTTTAAACCGCTTTAACGAAACCGAAAAACCAATAGCCAAAGCCATTTTAGACATGTCGTTACCAAATATGTCGATTAAAAATTTTATGGACAGCGTCAAACTCAATTTCCAGTTTAACGAAGGTGACAAAGCTAGCCGCTTATTAGTTAAAAATGCAAGTTCAAGCGGCAACGCTATAGCCTACTTGTACCGTAAATCGCTTGACCTTGATGCTGCCATACTACCGATTGATGACGTTGACCCCAAAGACAATTTAAAAGCCATATATTTCGACAACCTGGAAAATTTGGCCGATTATGAATTAGACCGCTTAAACCACTATAACGCCAATACCCACCCAGATAGATTCAAGGTTTTTGACGCGCATAATTTTGACAAAGGAATTAATTTTATTGATTTAGCCCGCGATAATGTTTACCCCAAACTAAAAGAATTGGTTAAACTTGGCCGAAAAGAGCAATTGACATTACCTGACGGACCATTTTTAACGCCAGCTGAAATTGCCGACAAAGTTTTAAACGAAAATAACGATATCATTGCCAAGCGAAATTATTTAAAGCTAATACGCCCGGTTGTTCAAGACAGTAATATTTTACTAGAACCAACCGTATCGACAGATAGCGTTAATGACTTTCTGTCTAACCTTGAATTTAAAACATTCAACGATAAGCTAGTAGCTAGTAGTTTCCTAGCCAACGATGCTGAGTTTTATACGGTTAGAGCCATGCTAGACAGAGCCAAAACTCTGTATGCGGCCATTGGCTATAATATAGAACCTAAAGAACCTCGCAGTCTAGCCAACTTGACACATAAAACTAGTTTTGATTTCTTACACCCCCAAGATGATTTCCCTAAGCTTAAAAACCTAAAATTCGCTGTTGGCCTAGATGGGACCCATGGAGCAGGCAGCAGTGCCTTTGTTAATTATATTTTTAAGGTAGCCAATCATTTAGATGACACTCAGTTTTTATCAAGGTCTAATTTACAGGACCATCTATATTATGGCGAAAACTTGCCGGTTAGATCGATAGTTTTGCTTGACGATACAGCCTATAGTGGTTCCCAAATACAAGAATCTATAGCCAATTATTTTGAAAACCATAAAGCAAAACTAGTTATCGGCTTATATGGGTCTTACCGTGATTTTGAAAAAAACATGCGCCAATCTTCTGACACAAATCCCAACGAAGAACCAGAATTAGTAGTTTTAGAATCACATTTACCGATCGAAAACGAGAGCTTAGATAAGCTTAACAACAATATTAAATCATTAATCAAAACCGACAGCAAAAATTTCAACGAAGTAATTTCCCAAATAAAACGCAGCAATTCAATGCGACATTTAATCGACGAATCATCAGCTTTTGAAGATATTAATAGTTTCCAAATTTGGCCGTATATGACTCCCGATACTTCATTAAACTTGGTCAGACATTTTGGCCGTACTGTATTAGGCTTTAGCAATTAATCCTCGTTGAAGTTGCGGGAAATATTAAAAACCTTACTGAGGAATATTTCAATAAACAACAATAAGAACCTATTACAAAAAAAATTTAAGGCAAATAATAATCTGGGTTATTAAGTAAATTTAGGATAAAGCAATGTCAAAAAACAAACGAACTTTGTGGTCGAACATCTGAAAGACTTCGTATTTACCCCATTTAAACCAGCTAAATTTTAAGCTTAAATTTAGTTTATTAGAGGTCAGTTTCGAAGGTTGTCTATTTAAAAATAAGGCCGTTTGGCAAATGTCTAGTACAAAAGAGCTTAATACCTTAAATCAAAAGTCTGACAGTAAAATAGACGGATTAAAACCCGTGCGCCAAAATATACTTATGGTCGCCCTCACTAATAGGACCGAACCCATAAAACCAAAATCTAATTCCAAAAATAATCCAAAAGCTGTCATAGAACCCCAAGCTAATCCCAAAGCAACAGATAATTTACTGGCCAAATCGCTCGATTTTGGCAAGACCCTAGTTAATAGCCTAGCCTATAGCGCCTACGAATCACCTCTATTAGGTTTGAGTCAAATCGTCAAAGCTACAACTAACGTAAATATCGAAAAATACCTACCCCAAGTTAAAGCTGTCAAACCTGACCAATTTGGCACAAGCAAATGGTACGCTACACAAATAGGTTCTGGCTTAGGCATAGCCTTAGACTTTATGCTATCCGACAAGTTAATGGGTTCTAAAATCGGCAATTTAGCCAATACCGATTTAGCCAGCTCCGCGACCGGCAAAATAATCGGCCAAAGTGCCGTTTCTGGAGCTATTTATGAAGGTGTTTTCAGCCCCAGTAATTTAAACGCCAAAAACGAAAATTTATTAACAGCTAGACTCAAACAGGCCTTTAGCGGCGCTTTAACCTTTGGCGCTATGGCAGGTATAAGTAACGGCTTAAGCGATTTAACGTCTAGCCTTGCTGACAAAAACATATTAGCCAAAGCCGTAAATAATAACCTCGTCAATGGAATAGTTTCAGGCAGTATCGGTGGCTTAGTAAATGTAAATACCGATTCATTGCTCAATAATGGTCGTCTGGCTAGTTTACAAAACGACATCCAGACAGCCTATGCCTATAGTGTCGCCGGTATTCCGTTGGGCTTGGCGCATGTATTTTTACCAGAAAAACCTTTAAATGAGAAAATTACTCCAGAACCTAATGATTTAACGCCAATCAGTCATGTTTCTTTAATTAGCCAAGCTAAGGCCGATTTAACCTTTCTACCAGAAAAAATTATATCAGATAGCAATTTAAACGCCTTAAGCACGAGTAAAATAACCACCCAAGCGTTTGAACACCGTGTGATAGATAGTACTGGCAAAGAATTGGCCAAATTCATCTTTGACATACCCCAGCTCAAAGATGTACAATTACCTGATATAAGCAAATACAACGATAAAATCTTATTTGAAAAAATTGCCACAAGAGATATAAGCGAGACTGAGTTGCAAAATTTAGGCTTACATGTATCACATGACGATAATTTTAATATCCACATAAAACACTCCAACGGTGTCGAGGTTATCCATTCCGACGACAAGACAAGTATCAATTTACCCGATAGTTCTTCCGTAGTGGTATACGATCATCACTACATGACTTACACCGGTTCTGAATATTATTATCCCGACGGCCACCAATTAATAAAATACAACGATGGTACCATGTTATTGATACCGCCTTATAGTCAGACCAGGCTAAATTTAAAACCAAATAATGTATTAAATTATCAGGTTTATTCTGACGGCGACAATTTTTATGGCAGTTACGAAGAAACACACGTTAATGGTCATAAAATAATCAAAGCCACTTTAGATAGCGGCAGCCACGTTATCAAAGCCGATAACGGCGTTAGCGTAGCCCATTTAAAAGATGGTCAAATAATTATTACCGACCATGAGAAAACTGTAACTTTATATCCAGATGGAACTCAGATAACCAAAAATAGCGACAACAGCCTGACAAAACAAAACCTACAATTAGAAAACGATCAACATTTCAATCAATTGATAAATAAAATAACCGCTAAATTTAACCAAGACCATTTTGACGCAACCCAGTACGACAGTAAGCTAAATCAATTTAGTCCAGAAGATAGAGGTTTAGCCAAGGCTATTTTAGATTTATCTTTAAATAATATGACTGTTCACAAACTTATGCAAAGCATGCGCATAAATGATGGTAAATTAGGGTTTTATACTGAAAAATACGTCGTTAAAGACGCTAGCTCGCCTGGCAATTTTTTAGCCTATCTTTATCGCAAAGCACTTGGTTCGGACGTATCGATAATCAGCCTAGATGAATTAGACCCGAAAGATTTTAACCAAGTTTTATTTTTTGACGATTTATCATCGCTAAACAAAGCTGAATTAGCCAAAGTTAATGACTACTTAGAGAAGACGTATTATCCAAATGACCATCTTGACGAACAAAGTGCTATTAAATTTAGAGTATTTGACTCAAATAACTTTACAGACGGAATCAACGTTTTTGACGTAGCCAATAATAAAGTTAGCGAAAAATTACAAACGCTCGTCGATAGAGCCAAAATAATAAGAAACAGTTTACCTAATACAGATAAATTATCCGATAAAGAATTGGCTTATAAACTATTAAACGAAAAACTGGACGAATTAGCTCAAACTCATTATATCCCCATAAATCGCAGTTCTATGGGAAATATCGATAATCTATTAGAGCCACCGGTAACCAATACTTCAATAAACGAATTTATCACCAAGACCTATAAAACCTATTCAGAACGCTTAAGAGCAGCCGAATTTTTAGCCAATGAAAGTGAATACTTTAACCTCAAATTGCAGTTAGACCAGGCAAAAACTTTACACAGAGCCATTAATTATAGACTCATGAGTGAGTCTGGTCAGTTAAAAGAGAAGATACCAGTTTTCGACTCTTGGACAAACAACCCTCAATTAGACGACTTAAAATATGTAGTCGGCCTCGATAATGGTAGCAGTGCCTTTATAAATTACCTATACCGCCAAGCTAACGATATTCCCAATTCTAATTTTTTAAGT
>JAJYFO010000100.1 GCA_021785395.1 bacterium
TTCCGATCTTTTGCTAATCAGAAAAACTTGGAACCGACAATGCAATAGGTACAATAGACCCCTCTTGGACAAGTGTAAATACAGGTCCAGTAGGCATCGCTCCAACTATGCTAGGTGACGCTAACTATCATGACCAACCATTTTCAATTATGGCACCAGTTATTGGAGCTGATGCGGCTATCTGGATTCCTTGCCGTGGTTACCATAATTTATTGGGTGTTGTCCAATTCCAGACATTAGCTTTTGTAAACCCTCCCAGTTCAACTACATCACCAACAAGTGCCAGCCGAGTATTAATATAAACGGTTATACTCCACCATCTGGTACAACCCCAAATAATGTTGGAAACTTTACGGCGCCAAATTAATTATTAGTTTTTACTTTACGAGGAAATATGGTCAATATAAAAAACGTTTACAGCTTGTTCATTTTTTCGACGTTATTCTTAAATACCCAATGGTACACACCGTTGGGTATTGCCCAAAATAATGGCGAAAAGAAAGTATTTAAGCCGATTATGCCAAAAGCTCCGCCACTTAGGTATTTCCCCGAAACTATGCCCAAACCGGTCGATTTGCCAGGCGTCCCAATCTATCCTGGTAAACTGGTCTATGAAGGTGGCGACAAATACAATAAAGACCCAAATGGTACAAGATACATAATGAACTATAAGGTCAAGGCTTTACCCAACAACATAATAGACTGGTATAAAAAAAATCTAATGCCAAAATGGAAAATTAAAATGGCCAATAGTTATTTAATAGCAGCCAGCGACGACTTAGGTAATAATTTAACCGTCCAGGTAAGTCAACTGGGGCAAGGAGCAAGGTTACATATTTATTTCTGCCCGCCTTTTGACCCTAAACAACCACAAAACCTAGATTATGCCAAAAAATTAGCCAAAAAGAATAATTGACTTACACGAAAGATTAAATCGATTTAATTTTTAATATTAATTTTTAAAATTTAGCAACATTAATTTTTTTAAATGTGGAATAATTGAATTATACAAACATTAAAATTAATTTATTTTTTTGAGAATTTTATATAAAAGATTTACTAACAAAATTTTCATTATAAAAATTTACAACAGAATTACGAATTAATTTTAAAAGGCAATCCCAATTATAACTTTTAAAATTTTAAGGAGTAACGACATATGAAAGCATTTCGCAATAAACATGGTTCATCCATGGCTATTATTGCCTTGAGCCTCATCGTAATAGTAATACTGGGGGTTGCCTTTTATTACTTTTCACGCATGTTTGGCGCTGGCAGAGAAACAGCCGACGGCGTTGACGGTGGAGCATTAGGTGTGGCTCGTCATGCCAGTAAACAGGTAGGCGTTAATCTAATAGCCACAGGAACGTCAGACCCATATGACATTCAACAATTTTTACCACTAACCGACCCGCCAGTCGCTATAAATCCCGGTTCGACGAATATAAACGTGCTTACATACAACAGATTGGTTGCTCAAGCCATGCTAGTCAGTATTAACGCCGCATCTATGGGAACGAGTCAAGCGACTGCCAACTCGGCTAAAGTTTGGTCTTCAGTTAAATACGTTGGCCAACAGCTGACAAATTCACTAAGCAATGCCAGTTATTTCCAGAATTCTTTCAACATTATCGCCAACCAGGGCAATACATCGATGCTGGGTATTAACGGTTCAAACGCCGTATCCTTCAATAGCAATCAATATGCGGTAGGCTACATGCGTAATGGCTATGCCTCAAATATATACGTTCCGCAGGATCTAATCAATAATTTTAGCAACCCAAGCCCTGACGACGCATTCTCTAGCGTTGCGTCGACCCTTTTGCCAGCTTTAAACGGAATGATGGCGACATCTCCAGGTAACACCAATACTGGCAGTTTAACGTTCCCGGTCGGTACAACGTCTTATGGCGTCAGCTTGACTGGGGCTCCGGCTAGTACTTCTAACAATCCTTCTGGTTCACCCTTTAGTTCAAGTGGGCCAGGTTTTTTAGCTGGCTATAAAAGTATCCCGGCTATTTTAACCGGAATGCCAAATTATCCGGGCTTTGTGCCGATTGTTCCTGGTAACGCCCCACATTTGGTCTCAAAACAAGAGTTTCAAGCTCAGACGCAAGCTTCACCGGTAATTAGCGGCAATTATAACCAGTTTATACCGCCTAATGCGTACCAGTCTGGCGGGACAGCATCGCAAAACGTCGCTAACAGCAGTGTAAATACCGTAGCCAACGCTGTAGCTTGCGCTGTGGTTGGCTGCCCAACAAGTAGCATAAGTGGCGTCAATGGAAGCAATTATAATTCTAGCCTATTAACTTCAGTATTACCAACTGGGTCTACCAGTTCGATTCAAACTCTAGTTGGCCAGTACCCGATGCAAATCCCCGGCGGCTATATAAGACTGGATAATATGCCTGGTTTGCAGCCACCACCAGGTCAAATGATGGTAAACGGCACCAACGATATATTTAACAACCAATTATACTATAATGGTATCGCTCAAGCTAACTTAGACGGAACAGGTAACGGTGTATATTCAGCCAGCGCTGAAGGACAAGGTATAATCCAAGCCTGGGCTACTTATAATGCAGCTGCAGCCGCGGGTCCGCATATGACCCCAGGCACACCAGGCACACCAGGAACACCAGCCTCGGCTGGACCTCCAGCCGTTGCCGCTGTACCGCCAACACCGGCAGTTCCAGGGGTGCCGATTAACTATTACCCGCCAGATAATAACGTTCCACCCAGCATCGCCAACCTCTACCCACCCAATCTACCAGCCTCAGGAATGCCCAATGGATTTATGTGCACGCCAGGCAGTATTGACCCCCAAAGCGGTTATCCGTATTTAATTTACGGTACCGCCGGCGCAGCTAGTGCCAGTCAAATATATTCCATAACTTCGCTGGCCGCCTTTTGTCAAACCCCGGCAAATTATCCTCCTGGTGGCCCAACCCCTTCGCTGTGCGGAAGTCAGTTGAACACGTGGACAACGTATTTCAGTACACCTGGCGGTTCGCCAACGGGTACAGCTTCTGGTAACAATTACAATGTAGTAGAGTACCTAAAAGGCTACCTCTTGGTTGAAAGAGGACCAGAATGCGGAAACGGTCTGCTTGGTGTGACCATATCCAACACGTCTGGCGGTAGCGGTGGCGCCTTAAATGGTGCGACAACTGGTATGCACTTGACCCCCATGGTCTCGTCTTCAGGCGTTCAACAAATACCATTTCGTCAACCGACCCAAAATAACCACTTTGGCGCCCAGTATTCTATTCCAGGTAACCCTATTCAGCTTTTAACCGCCGTTGGCAACCCAACCGGTAAGTCCTTGCAGTACACGGTCAACGACAGTTCTTTGGCAAATAACACTAGCACCATCTCGTGTAAATCAAAATCTAGCAATATATTCAGCTTCATTGATTTCATGCAACCGGCCAATGCCGCAGCCAGCTCATCGGGTCCAGGCAGTTCGGTAACTACGGTATCAGGCGCAGCCACTCCGATTCCACCAGGCACGGCTTTGTACAATATATACCAAAGGTGCCGTGAAATCAAGCCAGGCGTCACCCCCGATGAAATAATAGCCGCTTTAGACACGACAAGTCCTCTAGAAATGGGTGCGTCTATGTATTTATACGTAAATCCTATTTCTGGTATGTTCACTTGCGATAGTATAGGACCGAAAAACTACTATCAAAGTTTTTCGTCCGCCTACAGCGACCAAAATACTATTAACGCTAACATAATCGACGGTACCTTGCCAACTGGAACAGTTACTGTGAGCAATTTGGCATCTAACCAAGGCGCTCAGCAAAATCTAGCTCAGACTGGAAACCTTGTTATGTATAACGCTACAGACACACTGATCGACACCAAAGCCGAATTGAGCAATGGTCAGGGCAATGGTTATCCTTATCCACCAAATGGGGTAGCAGCTGCCTTACTTGGCGACGCCGAGTACCATGACCAGCCATTTACGGTGCATCCAAGTATTACCGCTATGGATGCAGCTGTATGGATACCTTGTAGTGGATACCATAATTTATTGGGCATAGTTCAATTCCAGACAACTGTCCCAGTTCTTCCTGGCAGCATAAATCTTAGTTCCAACCCAAGCAACCCAAACAATATAACGACATCGGCCGGGGGAAGTTACGGGGCACCTAACTAGTATTTATGCTAACATTGACTAATTAGTTCTAATATGAGGTTTTAATGAATGATATCAATAATAAAAAATATCAAGTTTGGATTAATTATTTTAATGTCTATTATGAGCAATACCTTGTGGGTTCCGCAAGGTATTGCTCAATTAAACCAAAATTATCCCAAAAATACTACTAAAAAATCGGTTGAATATAAGAAACCGACCAAACCACCGGATATTTATTACCCAACGTACATGAAAGACCCTATTAGCATCCCCAATGTACCGGTCTACCCCGGTAAGCCTGAATTTAAAGGCGGTCAGGCTACGCTAAACAACAGGGTATCGCAAACTTATATAATGTCTTATAAAGCCAAAGAAAGACCCAGCGTTATTATGAAATTTTACAAATCGGCTTTATCACCGCCTCTATGGAAAATAAATACATCCACGTCAGAGATGATTTCAGCCACCGATTCTAGTGGGGCAAGGGTCTGCGTTCAGGTAAATCAACAACCCAAAGGTTCAAGCTACACGATATATTACAATACCGCCCTAAAATCCAATTAACTAAATGTTTCATACTCAAAGCTACACAAAGTGCCAATAAATTAATTGGCACTTTTTTATCTTTAAGATAGTATAATTGATTGTTGTAAAATTAATATCAATATATTTTGTGAATAATATTAAATGATTAAATATACGCTATTGGCTCTTATATTAACTCTTATGGTTATAGCCATAACCACTCACACTTGCGCCCAAGGTGTCAATAATTTACGACTCGGTCAGAATGCGGCCGTTAAAAGTATAGTTGAAATCAACCTAGAACCGGTTAAAAATCTAAATTATAAAAGCCGGGCGGAAATTTTAAATATGCGCACTAATCTTGTTAATCAACACGCAAATCTTCTAGAGAATCAATACATACCCAATTTAGAAATTTTCGGACAAATCGTCGATAACAAGCCCTGGTGGGGAGTCATTGGGTCATGTATCTATGGGTCAGGCAATCGCAGTATAGAAGGACCCAGCGAAGAAACGCGTTTTTTACTAAACCCGTTTTTACTGGTAGGAGCCAATTCTTGGAGTTGCGAAATATTTGAGGAACAAAAGCTTACCGATAGTGATTTAGAAAAAAAAGATTTCCCTTATTTTTGGCAGCCCACCAGTTTAACCTATAATTTAAGCGCTAACTGGGCCAGAGTCGTATACGACGTTAGTAGTTTTAATAATAATTTAAAAAAATATCAAAACCTCTTAAAAGACAATTACGAAATTCGCAAATTTGGTTTAATCGCTTATAACGCTAGGGATATGGGCTTTAATTATATTTACACGGCTAAATCAAAATCGGTAAATGTAGCAAATAATTACAACCTTAAACAGGCCATTCCTATTTTACACATGATCCATTGTGGTGGCAGTTGCGGTTACTCCGGTGGTTGTAATAATATGAGCCCAGCCATGCCAGAAATCGACAATCTAGAATTTACGCAATTGCCAGCTCGCTGCGTCGTTTACTTATGGAAAAATGCGCCTAGTAGTATCAGCCAAAAACCCGATTTTGTGTTTATAATTGATTTAATCTAAACAATTTTAAAAGTTTTGCCTTAAATTATTTTGCCGATAAATAAATCGAACAAAATTAGATTTTTAAGCTTTAAACCACATCGAACGACTGGTCAAAGCTAGAATATTACCATCAATAAAAATAATTTATTAAATCACAATTATTGATATATTATTTTTATCGGCGTATTCGACCATTTCTTCTTTATCGATTAGCATCGTTTCATTGGCAGCTACAGCCAAAACGCCACCATTATTTTTAATATTCATAGCCTTTAAAGTATTAAGGCCAACAGTGGGAACGTCAAAACGAGTATCATGATTGCTTCTGGCTACTTTAACTACCACTATCGGTTTATGGGTCAGATTACCAGCTCGTTTTATTGCCTCGTCGGTACCTTCTATAGCCTCAATAGCTACAATCATTAGGTCTTTGACAATAACCGTCTGGCCAATGTCTATTCGGGCAAGCTCTTTGGCTATACGAAAACCATAATTAATGTCGGCCATTTCATCGTCACTGGGGCTTTTTTGGGTAAGAACACCTATATCTGGAAATAACTTACTTAAAAATTTTGTTTGGCTAATTATAGAAGCTCCGTTATTTTCGACTAATTTAGCGACAGCCTGCTGGATAGTATCGTCGCTAAAACTTGTCAGTTTACTTAATTCCTGGATAGCCACCCAATCAAGTTTATAAATATTTTTCAATAAGTTAATTTTAGGTACCTTGCCAATGAATACTACTTCTTTGACGCCTGATTCTTTAACTAGTTTCATATTTTTGCCTATTTGACCAGGCGTTATTTCGTATATTTCATGGACAAAAGAGGCTAGACTTTCTTTTATCTCTTTAGACAAGGCAAAACCGGTAATCTCATACCCTTGCTCTTTGGCTGTTAAGGCCACTTGAATCGGAAGTTTGCCTTCGCCGGCAAATATGCCCAGTTTTTTGTTAGATGATAATGTGTTATGCATAAAATTGTATTTTTTATAAACGGACGGAAAGTATATTATAATAAATTTAAGGTTATAATTAATAATAATAACAATTAAGCTTATTCATTATATCTTACTCAATTAATGCATTATGAAAAACTATCTTTTAATAATTTTTTTCTTATCTTGTAGTGGTCAGTCAATCGCTTGCGCCCAAAACGACCCTAATTTAGGTCACTTTTATATGAGTCGAAGACAGATAACTATTGAAGACAATTCGCCCATAATTATAAATAAAACCGGCAATGCAATGGCTCCAAACCCATACCAGGGGTCGTTACCAAACAGTGGAATGTCTCTACCCAAAGCATCCTGGCAACAGTATTCGCCAAGTGTAACAAATTTCAAACCGAACCTGCCAACGGTCTATAAAGGAATACCAACGCCAGCTCCACAAGCAACCCCAAGCCCCAATCTACCAGTTGCCAATACAGCTAAAGCCAACAGTTTGAAGAATAAAGCCAAAACTGCCAAAGACAATAATACGGTTAAGGCCTATTCGACTTATAAAGGCTACGGCGGTAAAGTCACCAATACATCTTCTTCATCTGTAACTACGGCTCAGACCAAAATGCAAAGTGGTCAAATGCAGTCTAACAAACAGATAAATTCGAGCGTTAACGGACAACTTTTGCATTGGCGACCACAGGCTAAAAATTATTAATTATAGACAAGCTTTAAGCCTGTCACCGCTACCATGACTGGACTTGTGCTTTTTTATTCTAAAAATTATTAATTATAAATAATTTTTAACAACTCGATGGTTTAAGTGCCAGGTTTAAAATAAATTGATATTTTATATTTTTTTCAATCTAAGTATTGTATAATTGCCTTAACTGCCCGTAGCTCAGTTGGATAGAGCGCATGGCTACGAACCATGAGGTCGTAAGTTCGAGTCTTACCGGGCAGGTGATTTTAATAAATTATCAAAATTGACCAAAAAGTCTATTTCGCGCCCAATCTTGAAATTTGAAGGATTAAACTATAAAATAGTCCTTGGTTAAACTTGTGTTTTGTCTTGGCCTTATGAAATTTATTGGAGATAAAATTAATGAAAATTAAACCTGTATTTGTTGTCCAAGCGGGTTTAACGCTTGCCCTTTATTGTTCTAGCGGTATTGCCTTAGCCAATAATGTCAATTTGAAAGATAGCAGCTTAAACATAGAAACCAACAACACACCGTCAATTCCGTTGAATCCGGACAATGTCCCAGACTTTGCGCCGATGAAACGAGTCAACCCCAATAACGCTACAAACCAAGCTAGCTCAGCCGATACTCCACTCAAAGCTGACGCAGCTTCGTCCAGTTTGCCGGTATCGACTAGGCTTAAATTGATTCTAGAAACCATCGTTAATGCCAGAAAAAGTAATCCTGGCGATATATTTGAAGCCCACGTCAAGGACGATTTATACCTTGGCCGATACCTAATTTTACCAAGAGGGTCTCTAGTTAGAGGTCGCATTGTAGACGTAACCAAACCCAAACTTTTAAGTAGGGCGGCTAGAATAGGCTTAAAACTTGAACAAATCGACACGCCAACTGGTGAAATTATCCCTCTAGACGCGACTCTCGAATTTCGCAAAGGTTTAACCAATAGCCAGGGACAATTTGACCCGGGTACTAATTTCGGAACAGTCGTCGGGTCTAATTTAAAATCCGTTACCGGCGGAAATTCTACTGGAGCAGCTAAAAACGCCCTTATCGCCGCCAATATTGCCACCCTTGGAGCTCCAGCCGTGGCAACACTTATCGGCAGCTCAGCCTATGCCTTATTTCGTTCAGGTGACAACGTTACTCTAAACCCTGGTCAGGAAATCGAGATAACACTGACTAATGCTCTTAGCCTACAAGTAAATTAATTTAAAATTAAAAATTTATGATAATATTATAGTAGGTAGGCTCAGTTGTTACTAATTTTTGTATTTTACAAGTGCTTTAAAAATGAACAAATTAATTTACCGTAACTTCCAAGCCAGTGCAATTGCTGAATTTGGACCAGCTTTAATAATTATATTTTTAATTATGGTTTTTCCACTAATCAATTTTATAGGCATTATGACCGGCTATGCTACGGTCGAATTTATGACCAACCAAGTCGCTAGTTCAGTGGCCAAATCTCTAAATTTCAGTCAAAACATAGATGGTTCGGTTACCAATACCGCCTTAAATACATTAACTTCACTGACTTCTACCTTAAACGGTTCGGGCTTTGCTAAATTTGCCGTAGCCGTCCCTGTTGGTGGCTATCAAAAGTGCGGGATGGATTTATATATCAAACAAATTAATTCCACTTCAGGTGCGACAACATATTCTCAAGCTGATCAACCATGGACTAATGGTATTATTGACCCAGGTAATAATTTATACCAATATCAAGTTAGGTCTTATTATAACGTTGGTCCGTTAATATCTATGTCGGGGTTTCCTATTTTAAATAAAATCCCCGGAATAGGTATGCCTATAGTATTTAACTGCGTTGCCAACGTAACAGCTGAACACCCCGAGGGTCTTGACAATGGCAGTAACTACAATAGCAATAACGGCATGGTAAACGGTATGCAAAGCCAAAGTTCTGGACCTGGACCTGGCGCTGGACCTGGCCCTGGCGCTGGATCTGGCGGTTCACCGGCATCTTCTGGTACATAGAAATTCACCAAAATCTTTACAACTAACCTTAGCTTGCTTAGATAGAGCACTTGTTTTTTTATCTCTATAAAGGCATTATCCTGTATACACAGTATACAGATTTAATTCAAGCATTAAATCTGTAGAGCGCATGGCTTCGAACCATGCGCTCTTTAGGAATTCTGGTTAAAATCCTGGAATTTTTTTACAAGTTTTCTGTTAAGTTTGCGAATTGGCTCAGTAAGGCGCCATGTAGCAGAATTATATAAATCACTAAGGTCTTTGTCGCGCTTGTCTATTTCTCTGAAACTAGCTAAAAGTTCTTCTTGATGGTTTATTATAACTTCATCCCTTAGGCTTATTTCATTATAAAAATGTACTAAGATAGGGTCAAGTATCTGACTTATATTACTTAGCCAGTTATTGGCGTTTTGTAAATTCTGATTAATAGTACCGGTATCATTAATATTGTTTTGAATAAAATCGTAGATATTT
>JAJYFO010000101.1 GCA_021785395.1 bacterium
ATTAGAATCACCGGCCAGTTGAAGTTTCGCAAGGAAAAATAACCAGATAGATAGCCAACAAAAATATAACTAACCGGAAAACTACCGGTCAACGATTTTTCCAAACTAGCCATAAAGGCTCCCAGGCCAAGGCCAACCAAAGACCCATTTTTGAACTGAGATTTAATTAATTCTCTTAAAGATAATTTGGCAATTTGCCCAGGCGGGTATTTCAAACGTTTTTTATTGGCCATAAGACCAGTTACAATAACAATTGTAAGCGGCAAATTGGCAATAGAATGAGACAGTTTAAGCTTAACAATAAAAATCAGCTGTATCAACCAGGCTACATAGGCAAATGATACCATTAAAAATATCAAAAATAATTTTTGCCTGGTACTTATTGAAAAAACGTTCATTAGAATCAATTCCTAGATTGGCCAATAACCATAACCGAAGTCAAATTATCGATATTGACAGCTAATTTAACTTCAATTTGCATACTTGCCCCATTATTTTCCCTGGCTATCCGACTTACGTATCCGACAAGTTGATTAGGTGGGAAACTACCGCCTTTACCCAAACAGACAACTTCTTCGCCAATTTCGACATTTTGACCGATGGGGACATAATTTATAACCGGCGCTTTGTCATACGTCCCAACTAAAATACCAGTAGCATTAGCTTTTTTAATTATAACTCCTTCTTTTTGCTCTGGATCGGTAAGAAGCCTTACTATGGCTGAATCGTCACTCACTTCAATAACTTGACCGACAACGCCAAAAGAATTGATTACAGCAAAACCTGGCTCAATATTATCATTTTTACCCTTGTCGATAATTATCTGGTTGAACCAATTACTTGGGGTATGACCTATAACGTCACAAGCTATAGTGTGGCATTTAAAGGTATTCTTTAAATCAAGCAATTTCCTTAAAGAATTGGTATCACGAACCTGTTCTCTTAAATTAGCTAACTCAACGCTATTTTTAGCTAATTCTTGTTCAAGGTATTTAATTTTAGCGCTGGATTCTATAAGAGCTGTAGCCAGCTGTCGTGTCGACTGATACTGGAGATTAACCTGATTGGCCAATTTGGCGAAACTAGCTGTTATTGATAGCGTAATACCGCTAAACGGACCAGCTAAAAGACATATAAAAAAGAGCAAAACAATTAATTCAACCAAGGTTGAATTAGGGTTAATATGAAAATTTATATCGTCATCGTTGTTTTCGTTATTGATACTTTTCAAAATTACTTTACACGTGCGAGAAAGCGTGTTGTAAGACACGGTGATAAACAGGGTCCATAAGCATTTTTCCGGTACCCAAAGCCACACAGGACAATGGGTCGTCGGCAATAAAGACGGGGACTTCGGTTTCGTTGGCTATCAATTCATCGATACCCTGCAACAAAGCTCCCCCACCGGTTAACACAATCCCTCGAGCGTAAATATCAGCAGCCAGTTCTGGCGGGGTTCGCTCAAAAGTCTTGCGAATAGCGTCGATTATGTCTAAAAGAGGTTTATTTAAAGCTTCGCGAATTTCGCCACGACTTATTGTAACGGTTCTAGGCAGGCCATTAATCAGGCTTAAACCTCTAACGTCGTACTTGTCGTTTTCACCGTTGTCAAAAGCCGACCCAAGGGTAAACTTAATTTCTTCGCTGGTTCGTTCACCAACAGCCAAAGAATGAACCTTTTTAAGGTACTGGGCAATATTTTCGTTAAATTCATCACCAGCTGTGCGAATCGATTCATTGACGACGATACCAGACAGACTCAATACAGCAATTTCTGTAGTACCACCACCAATATCTATAATCATAGAACCGGTTGGTTCAATTACTGGCAAATTGGCTCCGATTGCCGCAGCCAAAGGTTCTTCTGGTAAATAGGCTACACTGGCTCCAGCTTTAATGGCGGCGTTATGAACAGCCTGTTTTTCCACACCGGTTACACCAGATGGAATACCAATAGCGATTTCGGGCTTGCCAAACTGCGTTGAAGAGACTGTTTCGACAAAGCGCTTAAGCATTATTTCAGCGTATTTAAAATCGGCAATGACCCCGTCACGCAAAGGTCGAATCGCTTTAATACTGCTAGAAGTGCGCCCGATCATGGCTCTGGCTTCTTCGCCACAGGCTAATACTGTATCCGTTTGAACGTCGATAGCGACAACTGATGGTTCACGCAATACTATACCTTTGTTGTCTAAGTAAATTAGGGTGTTTGCCGTACCTAAATCAATGCCAATTTTGCGGGTAAAATAATTTTTAAAAATATTGAACAATTTATTTAAGCCTTTTTATTTGGTAATTTTTAAATACGATTTTTTTAATGCTTCTAGAACATTTGTATTAAACTCTATCGTTTTGGCCGAATTTACCCTATATTTGCGACCTTTCCAGTTAACCTCTTGGCCGCCTAAAACCAAATACGCCGAATGAATATACAAAGCTGACAAATACAAACAACCAACTGGCAAAAGGAAAAAATGCCTAAATTCTAAACCCTTAAAATGCGTGCTGGTCTGCCTGAACCAACATGTAAGTACGACAAGACTAGACAACGTAACTTGAGTCAGGTAAATCAATTCATAATTCAGGGTCAATTCGTGATTTAGGAACTGTCCAGTCAGCGTTAAAGTAATATAGGCTAGATTTAAAAACGGAAATAATACCACAAAATTGACGAAAAACAGCAATAAAGCGACGTTTAAAACGCTGGAATCAACTAGCGAATAAAGATTTTTAGTCCAGCCGTACCACAAAGACTTCAAGTCATTATACATACGTACCTGATAAAGCCCGCGTCCACAGGCGACCGCAATCTTAAAGCCGTTATCCTTAAATACCTTGCCTAATGCGTGGTCTTCGACAATTTCGTCTCGTACACTTTGATGTCCACCAATAGCTTCGTAAGATGTGCGTGAACACATAATATACTGTCCATAGGCATAGGCTCTATGGGCCAAAGGTTCATTTACTGCGTGAAAAGTATCACCCAGTAAAAACGAACTTAATAAAATAGGCATAACCACTCTTTCCGGAAAACTACCAAATTCTTGGACAGGGATAAAAGAAACTAAGTCTATTTGATTTTGCCGCAGATAATTATACGCCTTAAAAATAGAATCTCTATCGTGATAAGTGTCGGCATCAGTAAATACATAATACTGGCCGCTGGCATAGGCCACGGCGTTACAGATAGCATTGCACTTTCCAACCCAGCCATCAGGAGCTTCTATACCCTTAACCATTTTAAGCTTATCGCCGTTTAGACGGGCGAGCCCTTCAATGATGGTACCGGTCGCATCGTCGGACCTGTCATCGATAACGATTAGCTCGTAATTAGGGTAAGACTGGTTTAACAGCGAATTGAGGCAGCGCAAAATTTTAGTTTCTTCGTTGCGAGCTGGTACTATTATCGAAATAAGCGGATAATTGGCCTTTTTAGGGGCCAGTTCAAGGTCGGGAACAATTTTTCGCAAAGCATAAAAAATCAAAGTCAAACCATAAAAGGCCGCCACTAAAACCAAATTACCCATAGCTAGGCTAAGCATAATATTTTACTTGCCCCCTTTCTCGACTTGCCTGTAATCATAAAAGCCACGACCTGTTTTACGGCCAAGATTATTGCTGGCTACATAATTTTTCAGAAGCGGGCAGGGCCTGTACTTAGAATCACCATAACCAGTATAAAGACGGTTTAAAATATTCAAGCAAATATCCAGACCTATAAAATCAGCCAGTTCAAGCGGCCCCATAGGGTGATTATAACCTAGTTTCATGGCTGTATCGATCTCTTCTTTACTGGAAACACCTTCCATTAATGTATATATCGCTTCGTTTATTAAAACTAACCCTAACCTAGTAGTTATAAAGCCAGGAAAATCCTGAGCCAAGACTACCTGTTTGTCTAGTAAAACAGCAAATTGCGATATATCTTCTACAGTCTGACGGCTGGTATCAAGTCCAGGGATGATTTCGACCAATTTCATCACATGCGCTGGTGAGAAAAAATGCATGCCTACAAAATTTTGACTTCTTTTAGTAAAACTGGCAATTTGGGTAATCGACAGGCTCGACGTGTTGGACGCAAAAATACATTCACTCGGTAATAAACCGTCTAATTTGGCGAACAATTCACCCTTGACATTAATGTCTTCAACGATAGCCTCGATGACTAAGTCTATGCTAAGCCCTTTTAACTTGTCAAGCGAGTCTATGTATTTAAGGCGACCAAGCATATCGTCAAAGTCGGCCTGGGCAAGTTTACCCTTGGCTATAGCTTTTAAGCCTATATCCTTTATTGTACTTTGGGATTTTTCCAATGACAACCGACAGCTATCGTAAACATAGACGCAAGCCTTAGTTTTCAAAGCGTTGAGATAGGCTATATGGGTTCCCATAAAACCGCTACCAGCTATTAGAATGTTCGAAAATTTACCCATAATCTTTATAATAACTTATAAAAGCAAATTTTTAATTAAATTAAATCGTTAAGTAAAACTATTATAAAAAGTGCAAAAAATACGCAATAGCGGTTAAAATCGAATTAACAATTTAACAGGATAATTTTCTTTTATATTAAATTATTTAAATGTTTGGGAATCTGAATTAAGCAAATAAAAATATGTTCAAAAAAGTTTTGATAGCTAATCGTGGTGAAATCGCCGTTCGTTTAATTACCGCTTGTAAAGAACTCGGTATTAAGACCTATATAATTCACAGTAAAGTCGACGAGAAAGCCAGTTTTGTCAACTACGCCGACCATAAAATACTGATAGAAGGAGCCCCTATTGAGGCTTATCTTAACTATGAAGCTATAATCAACCAGGCTAAAAAACACGATATAGAGGCCATTCACCCTGGCTATGGTTTTTTATCAGAAAACCACCACTTTGCCAAGGCCTGCCATGATAATGGCATTACCTTTATCGGACCAAATTACGAGGTAATCCGTCAAATGGGGTCTAAAATAGAAGCGCGCAGTATATTAGCCAAGGCTAATGTCCCTATGGTGCCAGGTTTAACCAAGGCTGTCGAAGATATTGACGAAGTCAAAACCTTTGCCAGCCAATACAAATATCCTATAGCCTGTAAGGCTAGTGGCGGTGGCGGCGGTCGCGGCTTTGCCATAATTAATAACGATAGCGAAATAGCCGATTGCCTTAAAAAAACAGCCAGCGAAAGTTTAAGGTATTTTGGCGTAAAAGACATTTACCTGGAAAAATACTTTGCTAAAGCTAAACATATCGAAGTTCAAATCATGGCCGATAATTATGGCAACGTTATAACCCTTGGCGAACGCGACTGTTCAACGCAAAGAAGACACCAAAAACTAATCGAAGAAAGTCCAGCATCTAGCATAAATCCAAAAGTCAGAGAAAAATTACACGCAACAGCCTTAAAAATAGCCAAATCGATTAACTATAATAATATTGGTACCATTGAATTTTTGGTTGCCGACGACGAAATTTACTTTCTCGAAGTAAATAGCCGCATACAGGTAGAACACCCAGTTACCGAAGTTACAACCGGCATAGACATCGCCAAAGAACAAATCAAATTATCGTTTGGTGAAAAGTTATCGTTTAACGAAAACATAAAACCTAAAGGGCATGGTCTAGAATTTAGAATAACGGCTGAGAATCCTTACGAAAATTTCATGCCTAATTTTGGCATGATTGAAAAATTCCATCCTCCCAGCCAGCCATTTTTAAGGGTAGACACGCACTGCCACGACAACTTTGAAGTATTACCATTTTACGATTCACTGCTTGCCAAGCTAATAGTATGGGGGGCGGACCGCAACGAAGCGATTAATAAGGCTAGACTCGCCTTAAAGAATTTTTCCATTACTGGTATTAATACCAGTCTTGACTTTTTCAACACTTTTATAGACGACGAGTTGTTTAAAACCGATAAAGTATACACAGCCTACGTTGAAAATATATTTATGCCTGATTTTAAAAAACACAAACCAGCTATTACAGATACAAAAAACAATTTAGCTATAGAAAAGAAGCTGATGACCAATGTAAATTCAGACCAATCAAACCAAGCTACAGACAAATACCGAATTAAAGTAAATGAAGAGTGGTTTGACGTCGAAATTGTTACGAGTAAAAACAATTCTAAACCAAGGCAAAAAACTATTCTGCCAAAAAAAAATTATGCAGTCAAAACCGATACCGAAATAATTACCGTCAAAATGCCCGGTTTGATTAAATCAATATTGGTAAAAGAAGGTGATTCGGTAACTGCCGGCCAAAAACTTCTAACCGTTGAGGCTATGAAAATGGAATCAGACATTGTTGCCAGTCATAATGGCTGTGTGACTGAAATAATGGTCAAAGCAAACCAGACGGTTCAAAGTAATACCACGCTTATGACGATTAAAATTTCATGAAAGTAGGTATCGGCTACGATATGCACCAATTAGTCGCCAATTGCGATTTTGTTATCGGTGGCATTAAAATAGACTATCACCTTGGTATTCTCGGACACAGCGACGGTGACGTACTAACCCATGCCATCATTAACGCCTTGCTTGGCGCCATGGGCTTGGGCGATATTGGCCAGTATTTTCCGTCGTCTGACCCTAAACTAAAAAATATTTCCAGTCTGATTCTTCTTGACCAAATAAACGACTTACTTAATAAAAATGCATACCAGATAATAAATATTGATACCATAATTATCTGTCAAAAGCCAAAATTAAGCCCCTATTATAAAGCTATTAAAAAGAACCTGGCCAATACCCTGAAAATTGATCCTAAGCTCATCAATATAAAATCGACGACAACCGATAATATGGGAGAAATTGGCGCCAACCAAGCTATAGCCAGTCAGGCCATAGCCTTAATCAGCAAAATTTAGAGAAATCACCTATTTTTTGGATACTTTATCCAGCTCAGCCTGCGTTGCTTGAGCCGTTTGCAAGTCGCCCTTAGCCTTGTAAATTTTTATCAGCTGGGTATAATTGTCAGCGAATTTAGGATTTAACTTTTGCGATAATTTAAAATCACTAAGAGCTAAATCCAATTCTTGGCTGGCCAAATACGCATGTCCCCTTGTATTAAAGGCCATAGCCAACTTAGGGTCGCCAAACCCAGACAAAATTATTTCGATCGCCTTCGACTCATCATTGATAGCCCCTTGATAGTCTTTCAGCAAAGTATTAACAATGCCCTTAGTTATATACGCTTCGCTATTATCCGGGTCGATCGCAATAGCCTGACTAAAGGCTTGCCGGCTCTCTGTCAATCGATTATTTTTTAGATGCGTCATCCCCGTTTGCATTAAATTGGCTTCTTTGAGCTTTTCAGGGACTTTGACGTTCAGTGTACTTTCATCGGCTAAAGCTGGTATTGTCAAAAAAACAAGACAAATTGAGAAAAGCATACGCAACATTTATTCATCCCCCATAAAATGATTATTTTAGAACAAAATGGTCGGTTTTAGCCCCATATATTACGTACAAAGTTTAAAAGACGCAAAAATTGCCAATTTAAAACCCTAAACATTAAAAATAGAACGCTAAGCACTTATATATAACAGCTTCGGGTTTAGAATTAATCTTTTAGATTAATAACCCAAATAGCCAAATCCCCAAATATTGGTGCCTGACAAAATATTAAGAAAATCAACCCCGACAAGATTTAATATTAAAAAATTATAACATAGGGTATAGAATCATTAGGTAATTGTATGCGTCATTTTTGTTTTTATGAAACTTTGTCAACTTTGTAAAAGATCCTACCGGGACGATTCCCAAAACTGTCCATTTGACGGCAACGAGCTCAAACTAATAAGCGACCCTCTAATTGGTGCGCTTATCAATGAGAAATATGTCCTGGAAGATTTAATCGGTGAGGGAGCAAGTTCCTGCGTTTACAAAGCTACCAGGTTATTAATCGGCCAAGAAGTCGCCGTTAAAATCCTTAACTACCCAGTTCAAGCGACGTCTCCATCCTTGCACAAATTTTTTCGCGAAGTCGCCGCCACTTCAAGAATACGACACCAGAACATCGTAACCGTTTTTGAGTCAGGTCTAACCGACGACAGCAACCCTTTTATGGTCATGGAATACCTGGAAGGCAATACGTTGGCTAGGGTTTTAGCCGAAAACGAAAGCATGCCCATAAATAGGGTAATCGACCTTATCGGCCAAATTTCTCAGGGTCTAGCCTGCGCTCATGAAGCCACGATTATTCATAAAGATATTAAACCAGCCAATGTCTTATTGTGTAGTACCAGGAACAATAACGACTTTGTCAAAATCGTCGACTTTGGCATTGCCGACTTGTACGATGAGAATTTAACCAGGCAAACTAACGGCAAAATCGTCGGGTCACCAGCGTATATGTCACCGGAACAGTGTCGCGGTCTGGAACTAGACTTTAAGACCGATATTTACGCCATGGGTGTTTTAACCTTTGAACTTTTAACCGGCAAAAGACCATATACAGCTAACGACATCAACAAACTGCTCCAGATGCATATCAATTCACCGATACCCAATATCTGCGAAATCGACTCTAAGTTTAAAAACTACCTTCTTCTAAATGACGTTCTAGTCAAAGCCTTATCGAAAAATAAAAACGACAGGCAAAACAGTGTCCTCGAATTTTTCAGCCAGCTTGAAGAAAGCATTAAAGCTCCTACACCTACCTACGGTAAACTCAATTCACCCAAAGCCGAACGCGACCGCAAAATTGGAAATACTGGCACAAACGAAGACTTCAGCGATAATTATACGCTCGATTATTTTGACATTCCGGTCGAAGAACGCCTAATTGAAGTCTCTAACCCTGTGTCTACGATAGAGTACCAGAGTACCGACGTGTCCGTACACGAAGGCATAGAAGTTTCTAAAATAATGCGTGAAATCATAGTCCAAGCCAAACATAATAAGAATGACGAAGAAGTTATTAAACCCAAACCAGAAATTGACATGGCCAAGACAATAAGCGCGACACCCAACGAAAACGTAATCCACGAATTAGCCAATAAACTCGATTTAAAACAGCTGCATCAAACCGAAGATACGCACGAACAATTAAAACAGTGGCATGCCAATAAAATAAATTCGCACACTAACCCTAATGCGATAAAAAAACCTTTCCAGCACGAAATCAAAGGCAAGCCCAATTACAGTCAATTGGTACTTATGTTTCTATTTGGCCTTATACTGGTAATTTTAAAATTTGTCTTCCACTATTTTTAATTAACCGATAAATTGCCCATTTATCATCACTTTCTCAATATTGAGGCTGTTTTTATCCCAAAAAACCAAATCAGCCAATTTGCCGCTGGCCACCTCGCCTATATACTCGTTTAAACCCAGAGCCAGACTAGGGTTGTAAGACGCCATGGCAATCGCATCTTTAAAAGCACATATCTGCCAATCGACCAAATTTTTAACACCCTGGTATAAACTTAGCGAAGACCCAACTAGACCACCGCCAGCTGTACCGATAAAAGCACAGTCGGTGACTAAAATGACTTTGGCCAAGCCCTTAGTCTTTACGACCAAATCGATCATATTTTTGTCGACGTGTAAACCATCCGGTATTATGGCCACGCTAACGTTATCAGCCAATAAAGCGGCTGGAATCAAACCAGGCTTGCGATGGTGTATGGGTGGCATGGCGTTAAACAAATGCGTTACCAAATTATAGCCATGGTCAAAAGCGAACTTAGCCTCATCAAAACTGGCGTTAGAATGCCCTAAAGACAGCCGGATATTTTTTTCCAGCAAATACTTCGCAACACTAAAATCGCCGTCTTCTTCTTGCGCCATCGTCATAATTTTAATAGCTTTTGACTGCGTAAGCTCACAAGC
>JAJYFO010000102.1 GCA_021785395.1 bacterium
ATTTTAAACCTGGCGGTAAGGTTGCAATTAACCTAGAACATTTAAATAAAAATGAAGGAAATAGTTTTATTGCTATATTTAACCGGTTTTTTCAATATTCCCGAGCTAATTTAAAATCGTTGCTTCCCTCAGATAATCTAAAAAAAAACACTTTGACAAATCCCAAAGATTTGAGTTTTACAGATTTATGGCAAAGCCAGATGGACAATTATTTTACCAGTACCAATTACCTGCCATTAGAAAATAACACTTATCTTTTAAATAAGCGCTATAAAGTCTTAAAACCATTATCTATAAGGCCATATAATTGCATTTATTTGGGTTCTAACCAGGCTTACGAAAATATAGTGATTAAAGAATTTTTTCTTGATTACAATAACGAAAAAATGGATAAATTAATTGAACTTTTTGACCGTCAGATAATTATACTTATGAATTTAAACCATCCGCAAATCGTTAAAATTCTTGATACCTTTAATGAAAATAACCGCCAATATCTAATTCTTGAGTACAAAGAAGGTAAAACCCTTTCTTATTTGGTTAAAGAAAATTTTAAATTCAATTACAGTTTAATTTTAGATATCGCCTTACAAATAGTTATGATTCTTGAATATCTACACAGTCAAGATCCGCCGGTTATCCACCGTGATATTACACCCGATAATATTTTAATGGATGAAAATAATAAATGTTATCTAATCGATTTTGGTTCGGCAAATCATTACATTGCTGATTTGACTGGTACCATTATTGGCAAGCAAGGCTATATGCCACTTGAACAAATTAAAGGTAAAGCTAATACGCAAAGCGATATTTACAGTCTTGGTGCTAGTCTTTATTATTTATTGACAAATAGAGAACCGGTAGCGCTTGAAATGTCTTCGCCAAAGCGATTTAAGCGAGATATTCCAGATGACTTAAATAAATTGATAGAGGACGCTACCTGTATAGATCTAACTAAAAGAATTGCTAGCTCAGGCGATTTTAAAGCTAGAATATTAGCTTTGCAAGAAAAATTGAAGTGATTTAGTTATAGTATTGAGTTTTAAAATGAACTCAATTAAAGATGCAATATATAGATAAATATTTTTTTAAATCAAAGTGTTTATTCTAGTCTTGTGGATTGACTAACGTGGGATTCATTTCGTTTATTCTTTGCCAGAACAATTCTTGGTTACTCTGTCTATTCATGTTTAATGTTTCGCCACTTCTGACCATACCACCTAACTGGATAGGTGAATAATTTTTATAGGCGTCAATGCCTATAGGCAATACAGTCGAAATTAATGGGGCGTTAGGGAAGAAATTGGCTTGTACGGCGCCGACTTTAATCGCTTTAATCGCTAGACTACTTCCGGTTAAACCAGCGTCAGCGGCGGCTTTGCCAGCATTACTGGCCCAGCCTAAAGGCATGGCTATCATGGCTCCTTGCCAAGCCGTATTTTCAAGGGCTGACTTTAGGCTTTCCTGACCGGTTAAGTATTTGGCCCCTTGAACTGTTCCGGCAGTACCATAGCCGACACCTAGGCTGTAACGACTAAACCCAAGCGTTTTACTAGAAAATTTGCCAATCTGAGAGGCTGTCCTACTTAAAAATGACGAGTCAGAACTTAAAGACCCAGCGTCGCCAACGGCGTTTGCTGTAGCGTCAGTGGTACCTGCGGTAACGTCGGCAACAGCCGCTGTAGAAGCGTCAGCTACAGCACCAGCGTCGCTAGCAGTGGCAGCGGTTGCAGCAATAGAAGCGTCAGCTACAGCACCAGCGTCGCCAGCAGTGGCAGCGGTTGCAGCAATAGAAGCGTCAGCTGTAGCGCCAGCGCCGATGGCGCCAGCCCCCAGGCCAAATGAAGCAATTGTTGCTCCACCTTCAAGCCCTAAAACAGCACCGTGTTCAGCTGTGCCCCAGGTAACTTTGTCACCAAAGCCAGCGTGAGCAGCTGTATAGGCACCAGCCCCAGCAACTGCACTAGCCCCAAGGGCTGTAGCTCCTATAAGGGCTGTTGTAACTACCGTACCAGCTTCTAAACCAGCTATAGCAGCTCCAGGCCCTGACCATATCGTCAAGGCAGCTGCACCCAAGCCAGCACCAATCCCAGCAGCTATACACAGACCGTCTTTAATACTGGTCCAGTTGCGTTCAAACCAGTTCTCTGGCTTGGTGTCATCGATATATTTTGGTAAATTGAGGTCTTTGTTTTTAGCAAAATCGGGGAAGTCTTTTTCGACAGAAAGAAAGTCATTGTGAGCTTCGTCACGTTTTCCCTGAGCCGCAGCTAAAACACCAGATAAATAAACAGCATAAGGGTATTGCGATTTAGCCTGGTCGTTTATAGTCTGAACCTTTTTATTTAAGGCTAGTTCGTTTTGTAGTCTCAACGTTTCAAAGTCTTTTTCAGCTTGTGTCAAAGTAGAATCCTTAGCTAAATTGGCAATTTTGACATTTATTTCAGCTTCTTGAGCCAATAGAGCTTTTTGGGCTTTTTGGCTTTGTTGGTAGGTTTTCAAGGAATCTGTTTTGAGTTCAGCTAAAACGCTTTGGGCTTTACTAAAATCTTTACTATTCATGTCGGTTTGAAACTTGGAGAATTTTGCGTCCAATTCTCCGCCAGTTGGACAATTGGCAAACAGAGATGAGCTTAATAATTTATTCAAACCACTGTTATTGGATATCATTTTTAGGTTATTATCGTTATTTAATTCGACAGCCAGTTTCAACGCTTTTTGACTATCGCCATGCTTGACTAAAAAATTGGCGTAGTCTATTTTGGCGTTTTCTTTAACTTGAATTATCTGAGCATATTCGTTGGCTTTAGCGCTATCTCCAGCTTTTTGAGCTTGGTTAAATTCGCCCACGCACTTGGGGATATTTATATTTTTAGTTAAAGCGATAGCTTTCTCGAACGCTAGTTGAGCTTTAGCAGTATTTCCGGCTTTATCTAAGGTATTGGCTTCGGCTAATGCCTGGTTTACGCTTTGAGCGGCGGTAACAATATTCGTACCGGTTTGAGCTTCTGGTTTGACTACTGGCGCCAATGGCGCACCATTATCGCCGGGTTTTAAGACCTGGGTAATCGCATCATTCAGTTGGGTGAAAACAGGTATATTTTTAACTTCGGTACTTAGTTTGCCGGCTTGGGTTAATAAAACATGCGCGTGTTCAATATCTGTTTTGCTCACTTGACCCAGTATAAGTTGACCGCTATTGGCAGAGTTTTCGGTTAGGCCGCTAACTATCGATTGAGCGTAAAACAACCTGGTTAAGCCTGGTGCATTAACCAGTTCGCTCAAGTGATTTTGTTCTGTAGCAACATTTATAAGTTTACCCAGGTCTTCAAACTGTTTTGAACCAATGACGCTATTGGCTTTGGCCTTTTCTAAATCACTAATGGTTAATTTATTGGGGTCTAGATTTAACGATTTGGCTAAATCGGTTACTTCTTGTGTCGTTTGGGCAAGTTGCGCTTTTAATTCAGGCATAAATTTGCTTGCGTTTATAGTATCGGCGCTATTTATGGCGACTTGAAAAGCCTGGTTTAACTCCTGCTTTAAAGCGACAACTACTTCTTTGACCGGCTTTTCAACAGTTTTACCATTTTGGTCGACTACTTTTATGTTTTGGTCTGGCTTTAACTTGGATAGACTCAATAATTCTTGGGTTATGTGGTTGGCAGTTTGCAGTACTACGATAGGATTGGGCGCGTTTACCTGATTTTCGCTTTTGGCCGCAGCTGGCGCTGTGGTCTTGTCAATGGGTGCTGGCGCTTGGGTCTTGTCGCTAGGTACTGGGCTTGAAACGTCTGGTTTGCTTGGCGTAAAGGCAGCTTTGGCCAGGTTCTTGGCCTTGGGAGATGTTGGTGGGGTTATACCCATGTTTTCAAGTGAATTAAAAGATTCAACCATTGTTTCTTCCTCTGTATCTTATAATATCGTCAGTTTTGGCTTCCCTTAATAAGATATACCCAGTTTGAGAATATTTTTGACAGTGTTGTAGATTAAATAAATGCGTCAGATTTAATAATACTGCTTTATTGGGCCTCACCAACATTAAATTTTGGCCTAAATTTGCGGAAAATACTAGGTATGCTGCCTTAGAATATTATTTACCGGTTGGGGCGACGTTTAATCTTGGCCTGATTGTTATTTTGCTTGACTTTTGCCGGGGGGTCGATAATTATTAGAACTTTATACGGTTCAAATGCCAATTTATGGATTTTAGCTATTTAGTTTAAGGTCATAGAATTAAAAGCGACCCATTTCTAGGTCGCTTTTAATAAATTATGTTTATTGAATTCAAAATCGGTCTAACAAATATTAACGACGCATGTCCATTTCGACTTGGGTAATTTCATTGCGGACCGAGTTGAGCTCCAAAGTTGTCTCGTCAAGCTGACTGGCTAATTCATTTATATCTTGGGGATTTGCGTTGCGATTGCCTTGTTTTTCTTGTAAAGCTCTGGATAATTCTTGCCTATCCTTTAATAAATCTTGCTCACGAGCCAAAAGGTCTTGTCTTTGGAATTTAAGTTCATAGTATTCATTGTTGTCAACAATTGCCAATGCTTTATTATTGACGGTGGTAAACAAACTTATGGCCAAAGTCATTAGGATCGTACCGGTTGTGATTACTAAATTTTTTCTATTAACTTTACGCATAACTAAAATCACTCTTGTTGTTTCTTACTATGCACTAAATTTATCAGATTAATCGGTATCTTTTAAGATCCACTATTGATATTTTTCACCAGTCCACTTAATTATTTCTATAGCTTAATATGTCCAAATTACCATTCCTGGAAATATTTTCTGGGTTTTTGTACTTGGCAAGTCGGTTTGTTGTTGATTAATTCTATTTACTTAGCCAAATGAAAAAACTTGATTTTTTCAGAATTTTTTTGACTCAAATTACTTTTAGAGCATTTTCATTTGAAAGATCTAATTAACAATTTATCGATCTTAGAAATAGGATTAATAGTTCTTGTAGTAATTGAATTATGATCGAGGCTCAACTGCATTAATGATGGCTTCTATCGTTGTTTGGCTAGCTAGGTAGGTAAGCAGGTTTATGTCGGCTAGAACATCGCCAACCGACGTTGAAATAGCTAAGTCGCCGTCAAACGTCGTGTGCGAAGGTATAACACAGCTGGCTAGACCATGATGACAAGCCTTAGCCATTTTTTCGGCTTGGCTTGTGTCTAAGGATGCGTTGGTTACGTTTAAAATTAAAGTTGTGTTTTGTATAGACGAACTTGAATTATTCTGAGCGATAGAATTCATACTTTTTTCTATATCTGTATAACTAGCTTTGTTCATCTGTCGCACCACATGGCTGTCTGAATTAAAGACATTCCTTATATCAATTAGCTTTGGATCATTTTGGCTAACTTTGGTACCAGCAATTACCCTATTGTTTTGGGGATTAATAACGTCACCCATGGCGTTTACGACGACAAATGTCCATACTTCTAGTCCCGTTTTTTCGTATTTAACATAACTATAGCCAAAGCCACCATGTGATGAATTGTCTAGTCCGCAAAATTTTCCAATACTGCTGCCGGTACCACAACCAACCATGCCAGTATCTGGCAAATTGTCACTTGCTTTAAGGCAAGCTTCTTGCGCCATTTGTTTATCTGGAAAAATATCACAAGCTCCAACGGTAAGGTCAAAAATTGCGCAGGCCGGAACAATGGGTATGGTAATGGAATTAAGTTTGAGGCCGATATTTTTTTTAATTAAATAATCCATAACCCCAGAAACACTATTTAAGCCAAAGAGACTGCCACCAGTGAATAAAATGGCGTGAGCCTGGTTTAATCCGTGGCTTGGGTCTAGGCTTGAAAAATTGGCTGTAGCTGGAGCTGAACCATCTATTTGGGCAACACTTAAATAGGCTTGGTCAAATAAAAACACGCTAAGACCAGTGCGAGCCTTGATATTTTGTGCGTGCCCAATTTTTAGGCCTTTAATCAGTTTGGTCATTTACGAAAAATTTTTTTGTATGTACATTAACGGATGTGCTAAAAATTAAATTGTAACACTTTTACGAGTAACTTGTATTTTAGAACTGTATAAACTCATTTTACTAGTTACGCTAGATAAAGTCCTCATGAACTGGATGTTAGTGTTAATTAGTATTAGATTGATTAATATTAATTTTTTTAAAATCTGTTTAAAAATAGTGATAACGCAAAAAATAAACTTATAATTTAGTGGAAAAATGTTATATTAAGTTGTCTCAATTTTTTCAAACTACAAATTTAAACTACCAAGACCAATGTCAAGACCCAGCCCTGAAATTGTCGCCATTATGGCTGCCTTAACCAGGCATTTACAAAAAAAAACAAAAAAAATCAATTTATGGTCTTTAAGCCAGCGCATTGAAAATAACATTGGTCAAAAGGTAAGCAGTCATTCACAACTAAAAAAATACGTGAGAAAAGGTAAATTCTTATTGGCCCTGTGTTTTCTGTTGGTGTTCAATATCGTGGAGGCCGAGTCTAGCGAAGAATTGGTCAGGGTTAATTTGACTAATGCCAATATTAATAGCGTGTTTATTAGTTTACAGCCGATTATAATTGCCGATAAGCACAAAACCGTGCTAAGTATTAACGCTGATAGCGCATTTCAGTTGGCTTTTATGAATCATAAATTATATTTAAAAATTTATCCGGTTTTAAATCAGTCGGTTGAACTAAATGCTAAACCACAGCTAAGGCTTTTAAACAAGTTTAAAGCGTCAGAAGACGTAAACTTTGCGTATAATATTCAGGCTAAAAGTTTGAATTCTAAGCCAATTTTAAAAATAAATAATAAATTGTACGCCGATAGTATCGAACTTTTGGGTAGCTATCAGCCGATGGCTAAAAGCAACGATACCATCGCTTTGACGGTGATAAATATTTTGCCGCTAGAAGACTACATAAAATCGGTGGTCCCAAGCGAAATGCCATCGGCTTGGCCCATAGAGGCTTTAAAAGCCCAGGCTATTTTGGCTCGATCCTATGCTTTGGCCAATTTAGGCAAGTATCAAAAATTGGGTTTTGACCTTAAAGACAATATTGACGACCAAGTATTTAGTGGATATATAAAGTCATCGCCAAACGTGGAGCAAGCCTGCGATTTGACTAGAGGTATGGTTTTGACGTATAACGGTAAAATAATTTCTGGCTTTTATCATTCAAGTGCCGGTGGTTCTACGGACTTGGCTTCTAACGTATGGCACAAGGATATACCATATTTACGAGCTGTCAAAGATTTTGATGACTCGTCGCCATACTTGAGCTGGAATCGTAAGTTTTCTGTAAATGACTTGGAAAATATATTATTTGGCAAAAAAAGTAATATAATAAATATTAAGCTGCTGACTTTAACAAAAAACCAGCGTGTGCATACACTAATGATAAATACCGACAATAATTCACTGCTACTAGGTGGTGACCAGTTGAGAAATATGTTACATTTACCCAGTACGGTTTTTGATATTTGTTATGATAAGGATAACAACCTGATTTTTAACGGTTCTGGTTATGGGCATGGTCTTGGTCTGTCCCAGTGGGGGGCAAAGGCTTTGGCGGCAAAAGGCTTTACGTCTTACGATATTTTAAAGTATTATTTTAGTTCCGTCCGTTTTCATGCTTTAACTATGCATAGCCCCATTAAACTTACAAACGAGGTAGTATTTTGAGTATTATAATCCAGGCCTTGGCAATTTTACTGATGTTGGCCATATTGAGCAGTTTAATTATAGTCCATGAATGTGGTCATTTTTTGGTCGCCAGGTTTTTTGGTTTCCAAACCCCTGTTTTTGGTTTCGGCTTACCTTTTGGGCCTACCTGGACGATCGGTAAAGCTTGGGGGACAGAATTTAAAATCCACGCTTGCTTATTGGGTGGCTATGTGGCGATTCCTGAATTGGGTGATGAATCAGAAATAACTCAAGAAAATTTAGGTACAGACTTAAAGCCATTTCGCAAATTCCCTATTTGGCAGCGAGCTTTGGTAGCTTTTGCCGGTGTTGGTTTTAATATCATTTTTGCCTACGTCATTATGGTGGTAATGTTGCTTTCTATCGGTGACCCGATTCAAACTACCCAGGTCGAAAAATTTGTAGCTGAAAATCCTATTGCTCAAAATGCAGGGGTTAAGCCTGACGACATTTTAGTCTCTGTAGACGACCGCTTTATATCTTCGCCTACTGACGCAGTCAGCGTTTTAGGGAATTATAAGTCAAAGCCAGTGACACTCCACCTCTTGCGTGACGGCAAACCGATTGAAATTACACTGACGCCGAATGAAAACGGTAAGGTTGGCATGTATTTAGAGCCAGTAGGCAAGGTTAAATACCGCAAGCTCGACGAGTCTTTTGGGGCAATTTGTGTACTGGGCTTAGAGCGAACTTATGATATGTCTGGGCAAATGGTCCAGGCTATCGGGCAAATGGTTGGCAATCTAATGCCTCACCCTGGGGCTAATGGAGCCATGACTGGTCCTAAAGGTTCGTGGCAAGACATACACGGAATTTTGGCGGTTGTTAAAATTGGCGCAGATATAGCTAAGCAAGATATGCGCCAGCTATTTTTATTCACTATTTTAATAAGCCTGGACTTGGCCATTTTTAACCTGGTTCCTTGGCCAGCTTTAGACGGTGGGCATTTGGCCTTTATGGTTTTTGAAGCCATTATGGGAAGACCCTTAGGCCCTGAAACACAAGGACACATTGTTAAATGGGGTTTTGTGAGTCTATTTGCCTTAGTTTGCCTGGTCATGTTTAATGACGTTTCGGCTCTGCTTACGGGTAAACTAGACTTAAAACATAATAGCAAAACGCAAATAAAACACGGTTCTGATAAGTAAATTGCCATGATTTTACGTTCACCTGGGGCAATATTATTTCATTATGGTTTTATAACTATAAGATGGTACGGAATAATGATAGCGCTTGGCTTTTTACTGGCTTTACAGGTAGCTAAACGGATTGCCTCTAAATCAGGTTTAAACCAAGAAGACCTTGTAAGTACGCTGTTTTTTAGTTTTTTGGGTGGAATTATTGGCGCCAGGCTTTATTATGTAGCCATTAGCCTTAGCTATTTTAGCCACCACGTTAACGAAATTTTGGCCGTTTGGAAAGGTGGAATGTCAATTCACGGTGGGGTCATAGGTGGATTGATATTTGGTGGTTATTATTGCTATAAAAAAAAATTACCCCTTTGGCAGTATTTAGACGTAGCCGGGGTTATTTTACCTTTGGGCCAGGGTATCGGCCGATGGGGCAATTTCTTTAACCAAGAAGCCTTTGGCACACCGGTCAGTGATTCTTTTCCCCTTAAGTTGTACATAGAACCAGCCTTTCGCCCCTTAAGTTATTTTGCCTCGGCATATTTTCAGCCCACATTTTTGTATGAGTCAGTCTGGGATATACTGATTTTCTTTATATTGCTTGGTCTATTTTTTCAAACTAAGCTTAAAAGCGGGTCTTTATTCTTTATCTATTTGATTTTATATTCATACGGACGCTTATTAGTCGAACCAATAAGAACCGATAGCATAACTTATAACGATTTCCCCATTCCCATCATAGCCTGCTATGTGACAATCACCGTCGGTTTGGCTTTCTTGATAGCGATGAATAAGCAGTTTTTGGCTAAATTGAAAAAATAGCTATTTAATCAATTTATGAGCCGCTTCAACTATGTGCTTGGCGTCGATTTTGGCGCAATTTAAGAGCTCTTCGGGTGTGCCTGAGCCAACTAGGCGACGCACCCCAAGTTTTAAAACTTTGGGCATGGTTATGTCGAGTTTATCTTCGT
>JAJYFO010000009.1 GCA_021785395.1 bacterium
CTTTAATAGAAGACTTCGTCAATATGAAAATTCTAAGCCAAAACGTTGACCGAGAAGCTCTATATAACGACTTGGCGCCTATTATTCAAGCCAGATTCAATTCCAAGATGTCTAAAATCAGGTTCAAGCAAGTACTGTTTGATTTTTCTGACGTCTGCTGGCGTTACCCATTTAGCCTACCTAGCGAATTTACCTATATAATGAGAGCTCTATTAACCCTAGAAGGGGTTGCCCTTAGCATCAACCCACAGTTTGACTTCATTTCTGCGGCTATGCCTTTTGCTCAGTCAATTGTTTTGAAAAACAATAAAACAATTGGTACGGCTTTACTAAAAGAAGTTTTTACGCACGGTAAATTTAACCCTAAAAGAGCTTTTACCTTAATTAGAGCTGCTGCTAAATTCAAGGCCAATTATTTTTAAATTTTAGGTACTTTATGTGGTTTTAAATATCTTTGCTTATTTAGCGCTAATAACTAGATGGCAGTCTTCTTTGATTTGATTGATTAAAGCGTCTACTGAATCAAATTTTCGCTCGGCGCGAATATAATCTAAGAAGGATAGCTCTATATCTTTATCGTAGATATCGCCGTTAAAATTAAGAATATGCGCTTCGATTAAGGGTTCAAGGTGGTTAGTGTTTTCAAATGTAGGCCTTAGGCCAATATTAACCACAGTCTTGTAGGCTTGCTTGTCAATTTTTACTTCGCCAGAGTAGACGCCATTGGCCGGAATTGACTGAAATTTGTTGATTTGTAAATTGGCTGTAGGAAAGCCAATCGTGCGCCCGCGTTTTTGCCCAGAAACGACTTTTCCGCAAATGGCAAAATTGCGACCTAGTAATTTATTGACAATGTTAATATGGCCAAGGCTAAGGTTTTGTCTTATAACTGTGCTGGAAACGTCAAATTCATCGATTTTAAGAATAGGGCTAACGTGTAGGGTAAACATATTCTCTTTAGCCATCGACTCTAATAAAACGCAGTCACCTTGCCTGTCCTTGCCAAAGTGATGGTTCTGACCGATGGAAATATATTTAGCCCCCATAGAACCTTTAAGAATATTTTTTACGTAGTCTTTAGCGCTTAAATTGCATAGCTCGGGGGTAAATGTAAGAACCAGAGCCGTTTCAACCCCCAAGTCGCTGAATCTAGCCAGTCTTTGTTCTAAAGACGTCAGTAACATCGGTTGTTTGGCCAAGGTAAGTGTCCGAGGGTGGTCTTTAAAAGTGACTATACCGCTTTCTACATTATTGGCTCTGGCATAGTTAACACTGGCCTTTATGACGCTCTGATGACCTAGATGAACACCGTCGAAAAAACCTAGAGCTATGGCTGATCGACTAATAATGCCTGGTTGCGGACTGGTATATACTTTCAAAAGTTAATCTCTAAACTTTGCTATTCAACTAAAACCGATAAACATCTGTTAAAATATAGACTATATACAGTATATTGTAACTTGATTGCCTAAATTTTAATCGATAAATTATTGGATGTAAACTGTTAATAGGCTTAAACATAATAATAGCCAAAGCCAGTAAAATATGTTAGAATAGCAAAGAAGTTGATAAATAGAGAATTTAACCAACATTCACTTAGCTATTAACACCATGAAAAAAAACATGCAGTTAATGTTACTTTGATTTTGAGCCTCTATTCGAGAACTTTAAAAAAAATTAAATTATAAATATCAATAAAATTCTATTAATATTTAGTTTGGTTTAATTGTGTTTAGTATCTTAAATTACAAGGGTGCGAATAATTAATGTCAAATAATACAATGTCCAGCGATGAAAAATTAGATAGTCAAGCTCTGAATAACGAAAATCCACCGCAAGAGGCAAGCTATGATGCTAATTCTATAGACGTCTTAGAGGGGTTGGAGGCGGTCAGGGTAAGGCCAGGTATGTATATTGGGTCGACAGGGCCGAGAGGCTTACACCATTTGGTCTGGGAAATCGTTGATAATTCGGTTGACGAGGCTTTGGCCGGTTATTGTAAAAATATAACGGTGTCCTTGAACGAGGATGGATCGATGACGGTCATTGATGACGGACGGGGGATTCCGGTTGAAATCGTTGAAAAAACAGGTAAAAGTGCCGTTGAAACTGTTTTTACGGTACTCCATGCTGGTGGAAAATTTGGCGGTGGTTCTTATAAAGTATCTGGCGGGTTGCATGGAGTTGGGGCTAGTGTAGTTAACGCCTTGTCCGAAAAGCTGGAAGTCGAGGTCTACCGCAATGGTAAAGTCTATTCTCAGGTTTATAAACGTGGTATTCCCGATGGTACTTTAAAAGAAATTGGTACAACTGATTTAAGAGGCACTAAAGTCACTTTTTGGCCAGACAAAACTATATTTCACGATATTAACGAAGATAATGAAAGGGTCGAAATTTTCTTTGAATTCGATACTTTATTAACCAGGCTAAGAGAAATGTCGTTTTTAAATAAAGGTTTAAGAATGATGATTACCGATAAGGCTAAAAATAGAACTGAAGAGTTTTATTACGAAGGTGGTATCGCGAGCTACGTTGAATACATAAACGATACCAGAAACACATTGCATAAACCGCCTGTATACTTTGAACAGACCAAAGACGACGTTGTCGTTGAATGTGCTATGCAATGGACGGAATTGTACGGTGAGTCGGTTTATACTTTTGTCAATAACATTAACACCCACGATGGTGGGACGCACTTGACCGGTTTTCGTAATGCCTTAACCCGTGTCATCAATGACTATGCCCGCAAAAATAATTTATTAAAAGAAGCTGAAAGCAATTTTACCGGTGAAGACGTGCGTGAAGGTCTAACCGCCATTGTGTCGGTTAAAGTTGGCAACCCCCAGTTTGAAGGACAAACAAAAGAACGTCTAGGCAATCGAGAAGTTCAGGGCATAACCCAATCAGTAGTGACTGAAGCTTTGACCGACTGGCTGGAATTAAACCCTAAACAAGCCAAAGAAGTTATAACCAAAGTCAATCAGGCTCGCATGGCCCGCGAAGCTGCTCAGAAAGCCAAAAATCTTGTTCGCCGCCAATCGGCGCTGGAAAGCTCTTCTTTGCCAGGGAAATTAGCCGATTGTTCGGAAAAAGACGCGGCTAAATGCGAGATATATTTAGTCGAAGGTGATTCGGCCGGAGGTAGCGCAAAACAAGGACGCAACCGTGTTTTTCAGGCTATATTGCCTTTGCGCGGTAAAATTCTAAACGTAGAAAGGGTACAACCGGGCCGAATTTATGAAAATACTGAAGTCCAGTCTATGATCCAGGCTTTAGGTTTGGCCGTCAAAGAAGACGAAGAAGAAAATACCGGTTCGGCTAAAACGGCTGGTTTGCTCCGCCCTAACGCGCTTAATCTAGACCTTTCTAAATTGAGGTATCATAAAATTATTATCATGACTGACGCCGACGTTGACGGAAGTCATATTAGAACCTTATTGTTAACATTCTTTTATCGTTATGCCAGACCAATGGTCGAAAAAGGCTACGTATATATTGCCCAGCCACCATTGTACAAAATTGAAAAAGGCAAAAGAATTGAGTATTGCTATAATGACCACAAAAGAGACTTGGTCTTGGCTGAATTAGGTGATAAAGCTGAAGTCCAGCGCTATAAAGGACTTGGTGAAATGAACGCCGAGCAGCTCTGGGAAACAACTATGAACCCAGCCACTAGAACGCTTAAACAGGTTAATGTAGACGACGCATCAGAAGCCGACCATATTTTTGACCTGTTAATGGGCGAAGCCGTTGGGCCAAGGCGAGAATTTATTGAACGTAATGCCCAATATGTAACTAACCTAGATATTTAGACATTGGATTCCCAAAAAAAATCTTGATCATTTTAAATTTACAGGTTTATATAAAATAATCGATAAGTTGCTACTAATATAAAATTTGCGTATTTTTAAAATAATCGATCACACTAGAACTAGTCTTAAAGTGAGTTTTATATGAGCAGTTTAAAGTTAGCCGACATAGTAACACTAAGTCGAGTTGTTTTAGCTGTTATTGTAATCGGTATATTAAACCAGGAAAACTTAAGGCTGTTAGCCTTTTTTTTAACAGCCATTATTATATGGATGGATGGGCTTGATGGCTATATCGCACGAAAGTTAAATCAGGCCAATAAGTTTGGCGCCAGTCTAGACATCGTTTGCGACAGAATTATAGAAATGATATATTGGGTCGGTTTTAGCAGTTTTAATTGGGTTAGTTTATGGGTCCCCATTATTTTTTTAATCCGTGGGAATTTTGTCGATAATATTAGAGCCTTTGCTCAAAGCGAGGGCTATACTGCTTTTGGTGAAAAAACGATGATGGTTAATCCGGTTGCAAAATTTTTAGTCGCCTCTAATTTTAGCCGATTTACTTACGCAATTACCAAAGCCTTGGCTTTTTGCATGATTATTGCTGCCCACTGTTCTAACTTTTCTAATTTTAATTTAAACCATATTAATTCTTTAGCTCAAGTACTCGTTTATATAGCCACTGCATTCTGTCTTCTAAGGGGTATTCCAGTTTTAATAGAAGGCAGCCGTTTTTTGCACGATTAATGCCTGTCTATATCAATTTTTATTTATGACATTATTAATATTTTTTTTGTTATTAAATCAAATTTTATCTAACCAGCTAAGTGTTAGTGCCAAACCGATTGATGCTAAACAGGGTTATTTAACGCCTAAATTAGACGAAGTTTCACCAGCCAAAGCCAATCAGGTTTTGCAAGGAGCCATTGTTTTAAGCCGGTCAATCGTGACGTCCAAACGTCTTAAAGCGGTTTCAAATAATTTAAAAACAGGGGTTAATTTTGATGAAAAAAATCTGCCTAAAGAGAATCAAACCATACAGTGGTACCCTATTCCTAAATGGTTAGCTGGAGAGTGGTGTCGAAAAACTGAAAGGATACTTTCCAAAGATAATATGTATACTTCTAGTCCCGAATTTATGTCGCAGGTAACTATTATGCAGGGCTTGCAATTAGATAAAGATAAAAATATCTGGAATTATCATAGTTCACCGTCCATTACAACTATTAATGGCAGTAATATCAGTGTCAAAAATATAATGGTGCATTATGAGATTCTGTCTAAAGACAACCATAAATTTATTACTAAAACGAGGTCTATTCAGATTTGTATAAATAAAATGACTAATTTAATTGCAAAAGTTCAACAAAACGAAATAGTTAGTATCACCCAGCCTTTAAATAATACTCAAAATCAGACCTATTCAAAAGTCCAATGGTATAACGAAGAAGGCTTTTATTTATCTAATGATGAAAGAGTTTCGGTAGCGACTAAAATTAAAGATTTTGAAATCCAGCCAGAGCTCGAAAATGGTGAAAACGCTTTTGAGAGCTTTAAAAATTATTTAACTAAAGTCGGTTTAAGTTATTTGATACCACGATAATTTTGGTTGATTCTCTAATCAGTAATTAGCTATAGCTAAATAATAATTACCTCTAAAATTTATTAGTTAAATAAACACTAGAAGTTATACTAGTTAAGCTATTTATTAATTTCTAAGGCAATAATGACTAAGTATAGTTTTTTTTATAACTTTATATCGGTTGAAACGCCAAAACAAAAACACTGTCTGAAACGAGTTCACGACAGTGTCTTTGCTACTATTTGGCTGCTTGTGGCTTACAAGCGTTAGTATTTCTTTATGCTTTAGCCAAAAATCACATAAAGCGGGCTTGTGGCTGGTGTTTCTGGTGGGCGCCACCTGAAGTTTCTGCTACTGCCCCTGGGCTCATCGCAATTACCAATTTAATTGCTCACCCTTATGCTGTTAATATACCAAGAATTTCTTGTACTTTAAACTACCCCAAATAAGATTTAATCTTTTTCGCTTTTAAAATGCTATCAAGGCTTTGTAGTTTCCAAGTTTTCGAGCTTATCCAAGCTATGTATTGCATATTTAATAAGTATATAATTAGCTTGGTGTGACAAGTTAGCGTGTTTAAATTTATATTTAAAGACTTTGGCAGTCGAGCCGTGCATTGTATATGCAATATATATATATATTAATTGACTTGATCCGATAAGTCTGCGTGTTTAAATTCGTATTTATCGCTTTTTTGCAGTGGTACTATGTATTCCATAAATCCTAGTGCGGCGCCTACGGCAAGTGAACCTATCAAGGCTGCTTGTGGTGAAGCCAGCCTAGTCGCCATTAAAGCCAAACCAAGTGCGCCAGCAGAACCTGTTCCTATGATCCCATCGGCTAATATGCTACTTAATTTGTATACTTCCAAAGATTTAGCTGAATTTACAAAATTAAATTGCCCGTTGTCATTTTCGATTTTTAAGCCATTGAAATTTGAAGAGTTATTAATCTCATTAGCTAACTCTTTCATTTCACTAGGGTTGAGATTAAAGGCCTCTTTGCGCAACAAATCGGCTGTAACAAGTCGACTACCTTTATTAGATTCAACTTTAGCTAGATTGTCGAATGCCTGCGTAACGTTTTTGTCCATAATCGATTACCCTTTATTTTAAAGTCAGACATATTTCTTAGATATAACAACTTTAAATACTTTAAAAAAACAAGGGGAAAATTACGTAGATTAGAATTGATAACAGATCACAGCCCAAAACAAAAGCACTGCCTGAAACGAGTTCACGACAGTGCTTTTGCTACTATTTGGCTGCTTGTGGCTTACAAGCGTTAGTATTTCTTTATGCTTTAGCCAAAAATCACATAAAGCGGGCTACTAGCTGGTGTTTCTGGTGGGCGCCACCTGAAGTTTCTGCTACTGCCCCTGGGCTCATCGCAATTACCAATTTAATTGCTCACCCTTATGCTATTAATATACCAAGAGATTCTTGAATTTTAAACTACCCCAAATAAGATTTAATCTTTTCTGCTTTTTAAATACTATCAAAGCTTTGTAGTTTCCAAGTTTTCGAGCCTATCCAAGCTATGTGTTGTATATGTATCGTTTAAATTTTTGGTATTATAAATATTCCAAACAAGGCGTAATTTTTTTAAGCCCATTATTACCAGCCAGGTAAAATCAAACTCGAACCATCTCAAACCGTGCCTTGCCGATTTGGGATTATGGTGATGATTGTTATGAAAACCCTCACCAAGGGCTAGTATACCTACCCACCATACGTTAAGGCTGTTGTCGTTGGTTGGGTAATTGCGATAGCTAAACCAAGCTTGGGGCTTGTGACAAATTACATTGACCAGCTGCGTGCTTATAAAAACGGCACAACAGGCAATGATGTTTATTATAACAAGGTTTACCCCGCCAATACAGAAAAGCAAGCATCTATATAAGGTGCAAAAGCCAAGGCATAATAAACCTTGTTTATAGCAATTTTTCGTACCCAAAAAACGCCAAACCGGGTCGGTAAATAAATCTTTGGTCTGCTGTTTGATTTCGTCATTGCTTAAGTATTTTGACAACTCAAACATCCAACCGATAAAAGAATGGAATAAACCATGCAAGGGTGAATGGGGGTCTTTAGCTAGGTCGGTATTTTGATGATGGCTGCGGTGCATGGCTACCCAGACTATGGGCGAACCCATAAACGATAAATATCCACCCATTACGATAAAATACATAAGCCATTTAGGCATACTTACGCATTTATGGCTTAAAAGACGGTGATAACCAAGAGTTATGCCGATTCCGTGGTATAGATAAAATAACAGAAAAATTAGAGCAACTGACAGGCCACTATTGGCTTGAAACGCTAAATGCATGTTTGACCTCTTGCTAATTACAGTTGCTCAAACACTAACGTTAACATTCAATAACTGATAAATACATCATAGCCAATAAAAATTTTAAAGGCGTTGTTTGGCCGCTAACCGTTACAAAACTATGTCAAAAATAATAATTATTTAATTTTGGTCCAATTGCTCTTGATAATGTATTTTGGATGTTTATAACTATTGCATGTAATTGGACTAAAACATTCGTTAGCATTTAATGTTGAATTTAATATTAAATTTTGCCCATTGTCTAAAGCATTAACGTTCAAAGCTTTATTATTATTGATATTGTTAGCTAAGTTACTTATTATACTGTTGATCGTATTGACTTCTAGTAAATCATATTTTAATTTCGTGTAGTTTGGATGTGTCTACTTTTTGGGGGGGACCTCAATAAACTTGGGCTTCTTTAACGTTTTCGAGTGGTCGAATTTTATGGTATCATTAGCAAAATAAATCATAAGTCCAAACTGTAAGTATTCTTGGCTTGTTTTAATTGTTCTGGTAATTATTAAAGGCTCAAACTTAATTATTTTACTTGTTTTGATAGTGAATACCAAATGGGCGTAGGCTCAAACGCACTACAACAAATACTTATTAAGTTCTTCATAATTTTTTTCATAACCCATTTTTTTTAACCAGTTACAAGCAATTTTAAGTAGTAAAAGGTCTGTTTTTTCAATTTTTGACAATTCCATAATGTTACTGATAAAAAGTTCGGGTTTAATCGAAAAGCCTTCAAAACATATATCTAAAACTCGAGGGTGGTCTGAATTTGTCTCTATCCACTTATGGATAAAATTAGCATTACTCTCATCAAACATAACCAAAGCTTTTATTAACAATATAGTTTCATTAGATATATTTCGTTGCTTGAAAATTTCCAATGCTTCATTCACAAAACTTTGATTCGGATAATTATTTAACAAACAAGCCAATACTATAACACTGTACCAATCATGTTTATTTTCATTGAACCAATTAATTGCGATCTTAATAAAAAATTCAATTGGCTCAATTTTAGAATGAATTATTTGTACTATCAAAACTGGTGAAATTTTACTGTTTTCACGAACTGAAATCCATTCATAAACCATATTTGACAGTTCAACAACTTCAAAATCATTTATAAGAATTACAGCCAAAAATATGGAACTCTCAGAGTTATTATTTAGCCTAATTAGTTTAATCGCAAAGTTAATTAATTTTGTCTTTAATTTTGGCTTATATTTAATTAAATATGGCAATAGTTTACAGGCAATACTAATATTCTCTCGAAAAATTTTTAGCAATTTAATATAAATTTGTTTATCCCTACAATTTTTTATTAAAGATTTTGCAACAACTTTAAAATGTTTGTTTGATGTATTATTTTTAAGCCAGTTGTAGACTTTATTTGATAGATGCTTATTTTTTTTAGTATTTATTAATTTAATTAATTTTTTTAATTTCAAACTATTGACCTTTGATAAGTATGACTAGTTGATAAACATAATGAGACACTTTGATAATTAAGTTAATATTGTTCAATAATAAATAATTTAGCTGCTATACCGGTTATCTATAACAAGGCCAGTTTTTCTAAGCAATCAAAAAAGAAGCCATAATCGCATTATAATACAATAACACTAGCTATGGCGTAGTCTTTTTCGTGCGAGATACTGAGTATAATGTCTTTGGCGGCAAGGCTATTATAATGGTCTAAAATACCACCGTGTAAAATAATACAAGGTTTCCCGCTAGCATAATGACTAATTTCGATTTCTCTAAGGGCGCTGTAAGAAGTTGTATAGTCTAAAGCCTTGATTAAAGCTTCTTTAGCTGCAAATTTGCCAGCTAGTTTTTGATTTAGATTTTTTTTATCGGTATTTAATAAAATCAACTTTTCTGATTCAGTAAAGGCTTTGGTCAAGAATTTTCGGCCGTATTTTAAATAAATATGCTCAACCCTTTTAATTGAACAAATATCTATACCGTGTCTTAATAGCATATATTTTATTATTGAAAGGAAAATGATGTAATAAATTAAACGTTAGTTCCGTACAATAAAACCTGCTCAGGATTTGGTAGTAATTCATATAATTTAGTTATTGATTTTTCTAATTTAGGATGAATTAAATCAGGTGCTATTTCTAAAAGTGGTACTAAAATAGAGGCTTTCATCGGAATATTTTTATTTGGAACGTTAAAATTATTGCTTTCGTAGACAAGGTCTTCGTAGAATAATAATTCAAGCTCGAACAATTTATTTGAATTGTTGATTTCTTCTTTGTCATATAGTGACTGCATGAAATTTTCGATGACTTTAATTTCATGATAAAGTTGTTTTGGTGGCAATTTAGTAAAGGCATTTATTACAGCGCAAATGCTCCAGGTGTTATTGAGCGATTCTACTTCATAAAAACTTGTGCTGTTAATGATTTCAAGTTTTATTTTGTCTTTTAACAATTGAACGCATTGTTGTAGCGAACTAATTTTATCGCCGTAGCTAGAAGCTAGGCTTAAAAAAATGTTAAACTTGGCGTTGTTGCCAAACGGTCGTTGGTGCTCAGTCATTGGTTTGGGTTTATCGGGTTGGGGTATAGGCTTGCTTTCAAATAGTGAATAAATTCATGAATAATACAGGCTATTGGTAACGAGATAATTATACCAGTTAAACCATCAAGTTTTGCGCCAATTAATATGGAAATAATTATTAAAATTGGGTGGAGGCCAATTTTATTACCTACGTATTTGGGCGCTACTATATTGTCTTTTACCCACTGAAATACATTAAATAAAATAAAGATAACTAAAATCTGACTTAATCTGTTGAACCCTAAATTATCCATACCTTTTAGGCTTACCGATACAAATATTGGTACAAACCCGATCGGTGGTCCAACCACGGGTACGATTTCCCAAAATGCCAGAAAGGCTGTAAGCGCCAATGGGTAATGCACACCCAAAATTAACAGTAGTATTAAGATGATTAGGCTAAAAATCAAAGCCAGTACAATTTGGCCTTGAAAAAATTGGTTCAAAGTTGAATTTATGGCTACGAGCATTTGGCCAAATTTAGCCTGTTGTCCGAGTGGTACATGTTTTAGTATTTCTTTGTCGATTTTGTCGCTATCTAGTAAAAAATAAAATGTAAAAATTAAAACCATGAAAAAATTGGTCAGAAAAATTATCGTTGAACCGGCCATATTGGTTATTTGATTAATAAAGGACTGAGGGTCAAGCTTTAATAAATTCGCCGATATAATATTGTAAAAATCGTTGAACGATGTATTAGTAATGTTATAGTGAATTTTGGCGGCTAAGGGTGTAACCGCATCTCTTAGCCAATTTAGCATGACCGGTATATGGTTTTGTAAATTGTCGCTTAAAGTCATAAACTGTGAGATTACTTCTGGTACTACCAGTAAAACGCCAAGCGTTACGACAATGGCAATGCCGACGTAAATTAAAATGATGCTATAAATTCGATTTTTAATAATTTTTTCTAGGATCTTGAGCAAAGGGTAGAGCAAATAAGTAGTAAAGACGGAAAGCAATATTAGTCTTATAATGTCAGCGAAGAAACCTGCAATAATAAAACTTAGAATTACGGAAATTAATCCAAGTACCAGAATGGCTATTTGTTTAAGAAACTTATCAAGATTCATGACTAGTAAAGGCGCGCACTGTTAATAAATTTAATATTAACCTAAATAAACGATTAAATTTTCATTTTAAATATTAAATTTTAGATGAAAAATGTAAAATTTTTAATCTTGTCAGTAAATCACTTTAAGTTTATGTTAAAATTGTTTCTTTAATTTAACTATGAATAAGCCTGACTTAAGAATTTAAGCCAATTATGCTTATTTGACAAACTGTAAAGAGGTTGAATTTGACTGCGCTATTGTCAATAGATTTGCGAAAAAGAAATTAATAAGGAGTCAATAATGAAAGCAATGGTTTTAGCGGCTGGGGTTGGTTCAAGATTAGACCCACTCACCTGCGATTTACCTAAGCCACTTGTTCCAATAGCTAATTTTGCGATAATTGAACACATTATTCAATTGTTGAAAAAACATAATTTTGATAATTTAAGCGTAAACTTGCATTATATGGCGTCAAAAATTATTGACAAAATTGGTGATGGCTTTAATTATGGAGTTAGCGTCAAATATACAATAGAAGAATCGCTATCGGGTGATGCTGGAGGTCTTAGGTCTTGTCGCAGTAATTTTCTTGACGAGACCTTTTTAGTCATTAATTCTGACCTTCTTACCGATTTTGATTTGACTTATTTAATAAAACAGCACAAAGCCAAAAAAGCTTTGGCTTCGGTTGCTCTGACAAGGGTTAATGACGTTAGTCAATTCGGTGTGGCTTTGACCAATAAAGATGGTTTTATAAGAGGTTTTCAAGAAAAACCCAAACCTTCTGAAGCTTTATCTGACCTTATATCTACTGGCATTTATATTTTTGAACCGCAGATTTTTGAATATATTCCTGGCACTGGTACCTATGGCTTCGGTAAAGATTTATTTCCAAAATTGCTGGCTTTAAATTTGCCCTTACTAGGCATTAATATTGACGGTTATTGGTCTGATATAGGTACAATTCCTAAATATTGCGAGTCTAATTTTGACGTCTTAAATAAAAAAATCAACGTTAATATGTCGGGAACACTGTTAAATGGTTGTTCGAACGATACTTCTAAAGATAGCAATTTAAAAATTCATGACTCTGTTAAAATCGATGGACAGGTCTTAATTGGCGATAATTCAGTTATAGAAGAGAATGTAAATTTAATTGGAAACGTAGTTATCGGTGCTGATTCTATCGTTAAAAAAAATGTAACTATTGAAAATTCGGTGATTTGGCAGAATAATATAATTGAACCTGGCCAAAATATTAAAAATACCATTTTAGGTTTTAAAGAAATTGCTTGTTTAATCTAGATTATAAATTTAAAATTAATTTAGTGTTTAGTTTTTATCTAAGTATATTGCTGATTTGTTTATTAATGGTTTCAAATAGTTTTTCTTTTGCTCAAGACCAAAGTGTTAAACCCCACAGTGACTGGGTTGAAACCCCAGGCGCTAGCGATACAGCTAGCAATGATTCATATAATATGCACCCAGACCGAAAATGTTTCAAGCTTGATGCAAGTAAAACGATTATAAATACAGACGATTTTAAAAACGATAGTAAAACCATATTGCCTCAGGCGGATAATTCTGACAGTACAAATGATGCTATTACTAAAAAAAATAATAAAGACTTAAAAACGAAAGAGAACCTAAGCAATACCTCTAATTTGAAAGTCGATGAAACGCTTTTGCCTCCGCCTATAATGAATAGTTCTATCCAGTCAAGTTCATTAAAGACGAATGATATTATAGATGTAAATCGACTAAATAATAAGTTTAATCAGTTTGATGACATAATTGATCCGCCACCGATAGTTCAAAATCAAGAACTTAATTTTAATCAGATAAATATTTCCCAACTAGAAAACACCAATAATCTTAAAGCTCTAAAACTATTCAAAGAAGGTGTCGAAGGTTATAAACAGGGGCATTATTTAAGCGCCAAAGCCCAGTTTGAAATGGCTGCTAATTTGGCTCACGACTGGGCCAGTCCACATTTTTATTTGGCTATGCTAGATAATAAGCTTGACGACCCACAAGGAGCTATTGACCAATACCTTATTACCATTAAGCTTGATAAATCTGGATTACTTCACCGATACGCAGCTTTAGCCGTTCACGATTGGGTTAAATTATCTAGCGCTAAATATGGCACAGCCAGCCAATATTGCTGGGCTGGAATTTATCCCAATACATCTTGGCACCACTATAGCGATTGTAATAATATGACTGTGGCTTATGGCATGAAAGTAATGAAAAGGTTATGTTATTATCTGCAAGCTCAGGGCTATTCGAGTGCAAAAATTAATTCCATGGCTTTAAGACCATCGTATTATGGTGAATTATGCGCCTTGGTATATTTTATAATTAAAGACGATGGCAGCTTAAAGTACGGGTTTTTGCACAGCCCTCAAGTGCCAGAATTTAATAAAATGGTTGAAACGGCTTTTAGCACTATAAATCACGACAGTATTCTTAAAATCCCCGCTAATTTCCATCGAACAATTTATATGGCCTGTTGTATTTCTTTTAGCCCAGCTAATTATAATTGCCAATGTACGCATTCATGGTATCAAATTCGACAATATTTAAGTATGGAACATCACTAGATCTCTCATAAAATTTATAAAGGTAGCTTAACATTATGGACAACGAAATATTTGATATTAATAAAGGTTTCATCGATGCGTCTGAACTTTTAGTAGCGGGGTCGCATAAAAATGATAAAGACCTGTTATTAAAGGCGATTGAAATGTTCAAAAAAATAGTTGAAATTGAGCCTGATTATGCTGAGGCGTTTTATAATATCGCTTTAGCCTATTATTATTTGGCTGAATTTGCAAGCTCCATAATTTATTATTCTAAAGTTTTAGAACTAGACCCCAACGATCACGAAGTTTTGCTCGAGAGGGCTTCTTTATACGCTAAAACAAAAGAATTTAAAAAAGCCATCGATGACTATACAAAAGCTATTGATTACGATAAGGAAAATGCCAGTTTGTATCATAATAGAGGGCTTTTATACGGAGAAATTAAAGATTATACAATGGCTATTAGCGACCTAAACCAGGCCATTAAGTTTGATTCAGGTAAAGCTCATTATTATTATAACTTGGCTAATTTTATCAAAGATACAGGTGATTATAAATTGGCTATTAAAGACTATGACAAGGCGATTGAATTAAACCCTAAAGATGATTATGGTTTTATCAACAAAGGTATTTGTCTAGCTAAATTAAATGAGCACGATGCTGCCATTGAAAACTATCAAATGGCTGTTAAAATTTGTCCAGAAAATTATCTAAGCTATTATAATTGTGCACACTCTTTCGATATTTTAGGTAACTATGAAAAGGTAATTGAGAATTATACTAAGGTTATTAATATAGCACCTGAAAATATTAACGCTTTTATTAACAGGGGTATTGCTTATACTAAAATAAAAAAATATAATGACGCTTTGGATGATTTTAAAATGGCTATTAATATAGAACCAAGGCACCCACTAATTTTTTATAATCGTGGTATTACTTTTAATGCAATGAAAATGCCGCAAGAGGCTATTGAAGATTACAGTATGGCTATAAGCTTAAACCCATATGAATCAGACTGTTACTTTAATAGAGGTAACATATACTTTAAGCGCAAAGAATTCTTCAAGGCTTTTGGCGATTTTATACAGGCTATTGAACTTGATTTAAATTATGCTTTGACGCATTATTTCGCTTATTATGACCAAGTAAAAAGTAATAATCTGCAAAAAGATTTAACGCTTATAAATAAAGCCATTAAAATCAACCCTGATAAACAGGAATTATTATTGAACAAAATAATCTTGCTGGATAAGTCATTTAAATTTAAAGAGGCTTTTGACCTAAATGAATTGATTAAAATACCTCAAACCGAGTATATTTATTTAAACAAAATTATCCTTAATACTAGGTTGAAAAAATATGACACAGCTTTAAATAATGTGGCTGACTTGCCAGATAATATTGCCAATACGGCTTATTCTGGTTTGATTTCAGCAGTATTAAATATCGCTTGTGGCAATTTTGACAGTGCTGAGAGTGCTTTAGACAAGGTCTTAAAATTAAGTAAAAGTAGTTTCGACAAAACTTCTTTTGTCTATATTTTAAAATTTTTAATAAGCAAAATTACCGGTAAAAATTCTGATAATTTAGCTAATACTTTACATACACAGGTTTACAGTAAGACAAGCTTATTGTCTAATAATTTTAGTAGTAGTCTCGTATTATATATAGATGGGCGACTAAGTATTGACGAATTGTTAGGTCAAGCCGATACCATTACTTATAAGACAATTGCTAATTTATTTATAGGCTTAAATTTACTGGCTCAAAACGAGTCGCAATCTGCTAATACTTATTTTAACTGGATCATCCATAATGCCAACAAGGCTTCAGTCGCTTTTATAATTGCGCAAGCTCTAAATAAGTAAGTATTAATTTTTTAAGGAATATTTAGCGGTGCGTCAAGTACTATCGGCAATTCTGTGCCAGAAACTATTTTTACTTCTGACCCTTTGCGCACACCAGCTCCTACCAGTCCCACGCCAGACCCTATAGCTGTGCCAAAAACAGCCCCCATGCCAGTAGCCCTACCGACATTGCCGTTAGAAGTTCCGCCGACAATAGCGCCAAGCCCAGTGCCTAAAGCCGCTCCACCCAAGGCTCCACCACCAACAGCTAGAGCACTTTTGCCAACTCTACCCATATTGCTGCCACCAGAAAGTGACATTTTATTTGTATCTACGCTTGCTTGAATACTTAATTTGCGACCGTCAGGCAATTGAACTTGGGTGAAACTAATAGCTATTTGGCCGTTGGCACCAAATTTGAATCTTTTGGCCGATACCACTTTGGTAACCTGACCTGAGATAACCGTATTTGGTGGCAATACCATTTTGCCATCTTGCATTAACCCATTAACCAACGTTGTCTCTACCGGTTCGCCAACTTGCGTTGAAGCAGAATCGAGTGAATTTTTTAGAGTGGCCGCCATAAGTGCTCCAGAATTAATTGTTGTAGCGTATCCTTGGAGAATCTGACCTGAGTTATTAGGATTAAACTGATAATTATTATTGGCTTGGTTGTAGGCCATTTGTGGATTACTCATATTTTGTCCGTAACTGTTTTGTCCATAATTATTAGAATTATAATTGCTACCTGTATTTATATTTTGCTGGCTGACTTGGCCTTGAAAATTGCCTTGTGGGTAGTTGTTTTGAGGATAATTGCCGTTGTTTGGATTGTTATTTGGCGGTGGATAATTTTGTGGATATACGCCGTTATTTTGACTATTTACATTAGACTGGGCAAAATTATTTTGGTTGGAGTAATTGTTTTGTGGATAATTACCGGTATTTGGATTGTTATTTGGCGGTGGATAATTCTGTGGGTAGACGCCGTTATTTTGACTATTTACATTAGACTGGGCAAAATTATTTTGGTTGGAGTAATTGTTTTGTGGATAATTACCGGTGTTTGAATTATTATTTGGCGATGGATAGTTTTGATGATAGTTTCCGGTATTTGGACTATTATTTGGCGGTGGGTAATTTTGCGGGTAGACGCCGTTATTTTGACTATTTTGTGGTGGCGGATAATTTTGCGGGTATATTCCTTGATTTTGGGTATTATTTGTCTGGCTAAAATTATTTGAGCTAAAATTATTTGAACTAGAAGGATAATTTTTTTGGTAATTATCTTGGTTGCCGTAATTGGGAGGGGCAAAATTATTATTATTAGGGCTTACAAAATTATTGCTGGGCTTAAGACCAGTAGCGGTATTATGGGGAATATTGTCTATATTGCCGCTAGAATTAAAATTAGGCTGGTTTTGGCTGGCTATATTCTGATTAGAATTATTGGGGATATAGTTGTTATTGCCATTGTAATTAGGACTGGGTGGTTCGTCGCTTTGGCTAAGTGTTGGCTTTAGTCTTTTTCTAGGTTTCATTCCGCTCACAATTTCTTGCTTGGTTAAATAGCGATCGAATTTATAAAATATTGCCGCCGCCTGGTCGCGGTCGATAAGTTTTAAGGCGTTGACGGTATTATTGTCGGGGTAATTGACTAAAATATTGTCTTGATATGCCTGTGCTATAGCGCTTCTGGCCCAAGCAGGAATAAGCGTCTTGTCGCTAAATCCATCCAAAATATCGTCTTGTTGCGACTGGGTCATATTTTGGGGTGGAAGGTAGCGGGTAAGTATTAACAGCACTTCGCCTTTAGTCATAAATTGTTCTGGGCGAAAGCCGTCGGCGTAGCCTGATATAAGGTTACTCTGACGGGCTATTTCGATATATTTATAGTATGGGTCATAAAGACTTACGTCTTTATAAGCTGGTTTTTGCGAAAATGGTTCATTCTCAAGGTGCAGTAAATAAACTAACCACTTGGCAAATTCTGCTCTGGTCAAGGGTTTGCCTGGGTTGAATTTGCCATCCTTTTCGGATTGTAAAATGTTTTCGTCGCTTAAGTAGTTTATATATTTTTGCGCCCAATTATTATCTAAGTCAACGTATCTTGCGGCAATCGCCGTTTCGGTTACGAATACCTGGGCTATTATAAGCGCTGATAGGATATAAATTTTTTTCATAAAATTATTCGAAAATATTTGGCTTAAATATTTAGTTCTTAGTACTTAAATTTTAACCCAAAATAAAGATTTAAACAATTTTATGGTAATAGACTATCTATTTGACCGGCTTTTTCTTCCACGAGCTTGATTAGACCTTCTAGATTAATCCTTTGTCCCTTGGAAGTTATTACCATTAGCAGATAGTCTTTAATCTGGTAGAAATGCAGGATTACCTGGTCGGTTAAAAGGGTCATTTGGTGCAATTGGCCACGGTTCATTTTTTGGATAGAGACGTCGTTATTGGCAAATAACGTTCCGCTAAGCGCCCCAATAGTGCCAATGTCTATATTGGGTGGCAAAGACGAGCCAAAGACTTCCCCGCTTTTGGCGATAAGCATCGAACCCATAATACCGTGTTGGCCATTAAATGAACCTAATAGGGTTTGTAATTGTGTTTGACTATCAGATACCGACATTTGTAATTCCAATTCAATAATTTATTTTTTCTTTTCGTTTATTTCTGGAGGTAATGAATCTGTTTTTTTATGGTTAGGTTCTTTATTTTTCTTTTTTTCGATTAAATCATCTGAATCGACTACGTCGTCTTCGTCGTCTTTGTCTGGTTTAGGTGGTTCGAGGCGTTTTAGGTCAATGACGTCGACCCAAGGGTCTCCAAGCGCCATGGAAAATTCGGTGCCCACTATTTCAATTTTGTCGCCATCTTTTAATGTTCCGAGCATTTTATTAAAAGTGGTATTATCTTTAGACATCGGTACGGCCAGTTTAAGCTCAGATAAGGGAGTGTGGCTATCGTCACGCAAGACCAGTATGGACAAGTAGTCTTTAGAAGACCGCATAGCCGGCTTGTAGTCAAGTGCCAAGCTGGAAAATGCGTAAAACCTTGTTTTGAAGCGTACGTGCTTGTCGAGGTATTTCTTAGGGTCGTTGACTAGGTCTAAACAGTTAATATCTACTGTGTCTTTGGGAATAATAACTGGCTTCTCTTTACTGGCCTCGGGTTTTTTGTCGCTGGTATCTGGCTTGACCTTGGTTTGAGCCTTTTTAGCAACAGCATAGGCTGGCAATTTTGACTTGACAGTATTGTCAAGGTTGGCACTCACTCCATTAGTTGCGCCAAATAGAAGCAAAAGCCCAAAAGCGGCTTTAGATTTTAATGGCACATTGGTTTTATTCTTCTGGCTTTTTGGTGCGATAAGCATGTTGGCAACCCGTGGTATATACGAATGATAAAAATAATTTTAAATCTATTTTACGACAATTAGTTTAATTAAAGCATAAAATTAAATTATACAAGCTAACTTTTATAGTAAATGTTTAAAATTATCATCAATCGTATAAAATTAACGTGTTTGATACATTATTAACAAAAGTTAATTTGTATAAAAACTTATAAGTATAACCGGAGTTTTACCTTGACAATAAGCGAAGATAAGACCAACAATGCCTCAACAGCTCTTATAAAACAGTATTTCGACTTAAAAGCTAAACATAAAGAACATTTCTTGTTTTTTCGGGTTGGTGATTTTTATGAAATGTTCGATAAAGACGCTGAGCTGGCTGCCAGAGAACTAGAGATTACGCTGACAAGTAAGTCAGATAGTGGATTTGAAACTGGTAAAATACCTATGGCTGGAGTTCCAGCCAAGTCTTACGAGACCTATGTCGCTAAACTTTTGACCAAAGGCTATAGCGTCGCCATTTGTGAGCAGGTAGGCCAGGTTGGTGCCAACAAAGGCCCGGTTGAACGTGATGTGGTTAGGATTCTAACCCCGGGTACAATTATCGAGTCGCATTTGCTACCGGCTAAAGAAAACAATTTTTTAGCCTGCTTGGTTCAAGATAAAAACCAATGGGGGCTAGCTTTTGTCGATATTTCGTGCGGACAGTTTTTGGCGACGCAATTATACGACAAAGACGTGAACCAAGAAATAGCTAAAATAAACGCCAAGGAAATTCTGGTTAAAACCGTCGTGGTCCAAGATAAAGATTTGAAAATCGATAAAATTGTCAAAGAAATGCCGCCAATTTGCCATAATAATTCTAAGTATAAAATAACAGCCCTGCAAGAATACGCCTTTAATGAGGATAGAGCTAGGCGCAAGATCCTCAATTATTTTAATGTCGCTACTGTCGATGGCTTCGGTCTAAATTCTAAGCCGCTGGCGATTATAGCCTGCGGCGTAATTTTAGATTATTTGGAAAAAACCTGCCCTAGTCAATTGCCTTTTTTCCCAGGTATTGTGAGCTACGAGGCTAGCGAAAGCCTGGAAATAGACGGGCAAACGCAAAGCACGCTAGAGATACTAGAAACTTTACGTGACAAAAAATTTGAAGGGTCTTTGTTGTGGGCTATCGATAAAACTAAAACGGCTATGGGTAGTAGACTTCTACGCAAGTGGCTGGTAAAGCCGCTAAAAGATATAAATAAAATCCTAGCCAGGCAATCTGTCACTGAAGAACTACTGCATAACGACAGTTTAAGACATGACTTTGAGTTGGCGTTTAACCAGTTAAATGATCTAGAAAGGCTTAGCGTCAAACTGGCTCAAGGTAATGTAAATCCTCGAGACCTTTTGGCGATAGCTGAATCTATAAATAAACTTGAATTTTTAAACAACCTTTACCACAGTATTAAAACACCTTATCTAAAAGAATTAACCAATATCGGTGACTTTGCCTTTGAATTGCATAATTTGATTAATCGAGCTATTGCCAATGACGCACCAAGAGAATTGACCGACGGCAATATTTTTCTAGATAATTACGATGAAAATCTTGACGAGTTACGAAGTTTATTAACCGGTGGCGAAAACTGGCTAAAACAGCTACAAGAAAATGAAATTCAAAAAACCGGTATTAAAAATTTAAAAGTTTCGTTTAATAGAATTTTTGGCTATTTTATTGAAGTTACTAATTCGTACAAAAAAAATGTCCCGCCCAATTACATCCGCAAACAGACTTTAGCCAACGGCGAGCGTTATATAACCGACGAATTAAAACAGTTTGAAACCAAAATTTTATCGGCTAAAGACAAGGCCTGCGATTTAGAGTACAAGTTATTCAGCGATTTAAGAAACCAGTTGAAGTTTTTTGGCCAAGATTTACTCGAATTGTCTCAAAAAATTGCTACAATCGATGTTTTATTGTCGTTTGCGCTTACGGCTAAAAGCAATAATTATGTAAAACCACAAATCGATGACTCGTTAATTTTAGATATAAAAGACGGGCGTCACCCAGTTCTTGAGGCTTTATTGCCTAAAAATACGTATCAGGCCAATGATTTGTACCTAGTTGGTGATAATAGTACCAATGAGTTGATTATTCTAACCGGACCCAATATGTCTGGCAAGTCTAGCTATTTGCGGCAGACAGCGCATATAGTAATAATGGCCCAGCTTGGTTCTTTTGTTAGCGCCAAATCTGCTCATATAGGTATTGTTGACCGTATTTTTACAAGAATTGGGGCAAGCGATGACGTGACATCAGGCCAGTCTACTTTTTTGGTGGAAATGACCGAAACTACGCAATGCTGCATTCTGTCAACCAAAAGGTCTTTAATCCTGCTTGACGAGGTCGGTCGTGGTACTAGCACATACGATGGTGTCGCCATTGCCTATAGTGTGGCTGAGTATTTGGCGCTAGAAGTTCGAGCCAGGACAATTTTTGCCACGCATTATCATGAATTAAACTCACTTAGTCAAAAATATCCGCAAATAGAGAATTTTCAGGTTCTAGTAAGCGAGCTTAATGGCTCGGTCGAATTTTTGCACAAAGTAGCTCCTGGTAAAGCCGATAAAAGCTATGGTATTCATGTAGCTTCTATGGCCGGTTTACCCGTTTCAATTATTAATCGAGCCAAATTCCTTATGTCTAAAATGGAAAGTAAAAGTGCTGCTGGCTCAATTCTAGAACAAAAAGGTAAAAACAAGAAAGACAGCGAGGAAAATTCTGGTGTCATTCAATTGACATTATTCGATAGCCTAAATTAGTTTTATTAAATATGTGTTTATGGTTTGTAAAGGAGGAATTATGCAAAAAGGGAATTCAATACTGGTCTATTTAATTTGTTTGAATATTATAGGTTCATTTATTCCATTATCAGCTATGGCTGGTCCGATTCGCCGCATGGTAAGACATGAAATGATGAAAGAAGAAATGCAAAACAAACAAAAGGCCAACAAAAATAAAACTGATAAAACTGGTAAAGATGCTAGCGAAAATAAATCTGACAAAACGGCTAAAGACTCTAACGAAAATAAATCTGGCTCTAGTACCGATAATGCAAAAGACAAGGCTGTCAAGTAACGACTTGATTATATAAGTAGATATACCAAATTTTTTTTTATTAAAACTATTGCTGGTATACTAAAACCACTTTAAATAATCATTTAAAGGATTTTTTTGCTTATGAACGGTAAATTTAAAATCAATTTTAAACTAGAATTTGCCATTATATTTTTTATTGTATTGGCGTTTAGTCAATTACTTTTAGCCCGAAATACCCAAGCCCAGAATAACCAGCTAAAGCCAGAAAAACCTTGTTTGGCTGGCGACAACAATAATTCTGATACTGGTTCTACTTTTGACCTTAAGGAAAATTATAATAATTCTATAACTTACTCTAGTCGCCAAAATAATAAGGGAATTAATCCTATCCAGATTGGCCAAGTTAGCGATTTTAACTTAAAAACTTCTATATACGCTGATAATGCGCCATTAGCGCCGTCTTTTTGGCTAAAGGCGGTTCACCCTGAATTTTCTCTAACAGCGCAAAAATCGAACCGACAAATTATTGAGGTTATAGGTGGTGCTGACTCGGTAGGCCCATTGCTTAATCAGATGGGACTTATGTTTACACGGGTTGGCGTGGATGATTTGTCCCAAATTTTATCTGGTAAAACCAGAATTTTGGCTATCGATTGCTGTGGTGAACCCTATATATCAGATAAGTTAATAATTGCCAATAACTCTGGTATCGCAAATGATACGCTTAAACCTATACATCGTAAAGACTGGCCAATTATCCGACAATGGGTTGAAAATGGTGGCTATTTGCTTGCTACCGACTGGACTCTGGATAATTTTTTAAGTCAAGCGTTTCCTGGTTATCTGTCTTACCAGGGCAATAACGGTATGGCAAATATTGTGCAAGCGCTACCTAAAGGGCAATATCGGTCAGTTTTTGGCCAAACTGTAAACGTTAATAGTGGCTCATTGGTTACTAGTTTGCGCAGTTTAGATGTAATGTTTTTGGGCGAAGGTCTACTCGTACCAGTTTCTGTAACTGGTCAGGATCCGGCTTTGTTCAATGGAACTAGAGGGTTGCCAAATAACTGGGCGATGGCCGGTTTGCTAGGAGTCCAAGTCGATGGTGCTAGTGGCTTGAGGGTTTTGGTAGAACCAGTGGCGGTTAAACCATATTCAGAGTTGGGTCCAATAGCTTGTGAATTTTCTTGTGGTAAAGGGCACGTATTATATTTAACTGGTCATTTTTGCAATAGAACAAATAATGCTAATTTTGATATAATAAGAATGGACTTAAAAACGGCTATGTTTACGAATTTTATTATTTTTGGACTTGAAGATAATTTAAAATGATTCAAAAATATTTGTTATATTTAATTAAACCAGACTTATACTTGATTGGCTGTTTAAGCATTGTTTTATTTTTGATACCACTGCTTGGTCGAATTGACTATTTTAACTACCGATAGCATAACCGGCACTTCGATTAAAACGCCGACTACGGTAGCTAAGGCCGCTCCCGAATTAAAGCCAAACAAACTTATGGCTGTAGCCACAGCCAATTCAAAAAAATTGCTAGCACCAATTAGCGCCGAAGGACAAGCCACATTATGCGCTACTTTAAAATGTTTATTGAGTAAATAAGCTAGCGTCGAATTAAAATAGACCTGAACCAGAATAGGACAAGCTAGCATGGCGATTATCAGTGGCTGTTTTATGATGGCTTGCCCTTGAAAAGCAAACAAAAGTATCAATGTCGAAAGTAATGATACCAAAGATACCTGTCCTAATTTTTTGAGTATATGCTGAAACGCTGTATAGCCTTCTTTTAATAGAGATTTGCGCCAGATTTGTGCCATAAAAACGGGCATGGCTATGTACAGGCCTACCGAAATCAAAAGCGTATCCCAGGGCACACTTATAGAAGAAAGACCAAGCAATAGACCTACTACAGGTGCGAATGCAAATACCATAATTAAGTCGTTTAGCGCGACTTGGGTTAGGGTAAAATAAGGGTCACCGTCGGTTAGCTGACTCCACACAAATACCATGGCCGTGCAAGGAGCTGCGGCTAAAAGGATTAATCCAGCTATGTAGCTGTCTATTTGGTCAATGGGAAGATAAGGGGCAAAGATGTGGCGGATAAAGATATACGCCAAAAAGGCCATAGAAAACGGTTTGAAGCCCCAATTTATAAGCAGTGTAACCAAAATTCCCTTCCATTGACTTTTAACCTGGTGTAAGGCGGCAAAGTCGATTTTCATTAACATAGGTACGATCATAAGCCATATTAAAATGCCAACCGGTATATTGACCTTGGCGATTTCTAGCGACGCAATTAGTTTAAATGGACCGGGAAATAACTGTCCTAGCAATATACCGATACCGATGCACATAAATACCCACAGTGTCAGATAGCGTTCGAAAAAGCCAATTTTGGCTTCACTATCTGACACTTGGTTAGGAGTTGCTGTAGTCATCGTTTTCGTTTCTCGTCTATTTACGGCTTGGTTTTTCTTATTTTCTATTTTTTCGTTTTATATTTCTTGCGCCAGGGCGCCTAGTTCGTGCAATAAGTCAGCCACTTTGGTCTTTATCTCGTCACGGATAGATGCGACTTCTTTAGGCGACTTATCCTTGGGGTCAGCCAAAGACCAGTTTTTCTGTCTTAGCCCGGGTTGGTTTGGACAGACTTGCCCACAGCCCATTGTTACAAGCATTTGAGCCTGGCTAGCTAATTCGTCGGTAAGAAGTTGCGGTTTGGCATTGGATAGATCTATACCGACTTCTTTCATGGCGTCTAAGACTACTGCGTGTATTGTGTCAGCCGGAGCCGTTCCGGCTGACACAGCTGTAACCTTGCTCAAGTCAGCCATCTGGTTAAAAAAGGCCGCCGCCATTTGAGAGCGGCCAGCATTATGGACGCAGGCAAATATTACTTTCATTTATCTTTAACCTTTAACGTCGCAACTATATCTTGCGTAGCTTGTGGTTTGCAGCACGCTGATTTTTTTGCCATAGGTATTTGATCGTGTGACAGGTTTTTATCTTGTCCGTAAACGGTCGATGTATTAGTGGTGTAAAACGTCTCCCAAGCAATTCCTTGGCAGTCGATGACCCAAGCTTTGTCAGACTCAGCATAGCAGCATGTGGTATTACCTTCGTCCAGTATTTCCATATTGGCAGTTTTAAGCTGTTGTGTTAATTCTTTAAGCTCGTCTTGACTATCGGCTTGTATACCCAAATGGTCTAAACCTGGCTCTAAACCAGGTCTTACAGAAATCGCAAAATTGACGAAAGGGTCATTGAGCATCCATTTGGCGTAATCATCTTTTATAACTGTTGGCTTGGCGTCAAACAACTTGGTGTAGAATTTAGCCGACTGTTCGATACAATCTACTGAAACGTGAACGTGGAACCTTTTCATTAATATTTACCTCTATTATCGTTATTTAGTTAAGGTCAAGTCTAAAAAATATTCTGGACAATTTTTTGTTAATATTTCATCTGGCTTGTCACTTGATTTAGGGCAAGTCTCATAAATATTTTGGTAGTGGGAAATTTTTTTTTTAACATTTACCCCCATTGTCGCTGCAGCAGTTCTCGACCAAAAAATTAATCAACGCGTTCATATTGTCGTAATTGGCTGCGTATATAATTGAACGACTCTTACGTCTAGCTGTTATCAAGCCAGCGTTGGTCAACTCTTTTAGATGAAAAGACATGGTTGCTTTAGGCAGGCCAAAATAATCGCTTAATTCGCCAGCTGCCATACCCGTTTTGCCTTTTCTAACGAGTAGCCTAAATATATCCAGGCGCGATTCTTGCGCTAGGGCTGTTAATGATTTGACGGCGTTTGATTTTTCCATTACTCTAAAAATTTATAATTCTATATTTCCATTATAATCGAAATGTTTTTGAGCGCGTAGATTGAAAATATTTCGTTACAAACTTTAATAACGCCTATTAAAGGCCCATTTGTTTAGGAGATTTTTCTTTTAAAATTAACACGTGTTTGCCTAATTCTGCCGAAACGTCTTGGAAAGTAAAATCGGCCGAATCGGCTAAATCAGAATTAATTAATTTATCGATTAATCTAAAGGGTAGATTATGTTTTAGCTTTAAAGCGTCAACGTCTATGAAGTAGCGATTTTCAGGGTAATCAAGGTAGAGTTCGTTAAAATTTTGCCCTAATTCAAAAAATTGCGACGATAGACCAAGCCTTGGTACGTCAGAACTTAGGTTCTGCGATAATTTAAGCCAGGGGTCGCTTTTATCGGTAAAAATATACACGCGTCTGGCGAACTTACAAATATTATTTTGTTCCATTAAAAACGCTGGTAAGCTTTTATCGGCAGCAATCCACTGCATTTCATCAAAATATAAATTAGTATGGTCGCACCAGCGCAAAAGCTCGTTGTAGATAAGCCGATTGCCCATGCTGTGACCAATCAAAATGCATTTGTATCTTTTTGTATAGGGGGCTAAAAACAGCATGAAATCATGAAAATTATGGTAGCTAATCTCAAGCGCTCGCTCAGATTTTCGGTAGGCGTTTATTTCGGGTATAATTGGCGCCTGAGACCGCCCTGGTGTTGCCCAATCAAATATTAAAACGGGTAACTTAGTATTTAAGGCAATTTCACCGGCGGTTTGAAAAGTTTCGTTTATGTTAAGGCAGCAGCCGTGGATAAATAAAATAAATTTTGCCTGTGTCTGGTTTTTGACGTATTTTTCAAAGGTGTTAATAAAATCGTCAATTAAATCGATGTTTTTATTAAATAGTTTAGAATTGGGATTGGGCGACCCATACGCCATATAGGCTTCTGGGGTTTGATGAAATTGGTCGACGATACTTAATGATTGATTATTTGAACTAGTAGTCACTTTCCAATTAAGCTTACTCAAAATATTGGCGTCTAAAGTATCGGTTGGGCTGGTTTTAACTCTAACATTTATGCGGCCAAAGCGAACATGCTGGCCGGTTGTTACCTGTTCAAAAGACTGTTTGTCAAAGCGATGGTGCATCGAAATGCGGTCGCTTACGAAATAAATAGGAATTTCGACATAATTGTTATGAGCCATAGCCAAGCTTATATCGCTAAAAAAAATAAAAATTAAGCAAAAGGCTAAGTTAGGAATATTTACTCGTAAAGTTGTGGGAAAAGTCATTTTAGTCAATCTAGTTATGCTTGCGGGTAATCTTTGGCGAATTTGATAAAGTCTTTGAGCAAATTATTGTAATTATTATCTTTATATATAAAATTAAACGGACGGTTAATTTTTAAGCCAGGTAAGTCTAGTACCGATAATGTCTTTAGCCGAAGTTCTTTTTTTATGGCTAATTTTGACACAAAAGCCACACCTAAGCCAGCTTCAACCAGAGCTTTGATAACTTCAGTGGAATTGGTTTCAAGGACTATATTTAAATTTTTGGTTTTAATTTTATTTTTTTCTAAGTTGTTAATTAATATATTGCGCGTGCCAGAATCAAATTCGCGCATTATTAAGGGAAGTTTACCGATAAAATTACCCAGACCATTTGATTTATACAAATCTTCACTGTCTATTAATTTTTTTATTATAAGATTTTTGGTACTATAAATTAAAACCAGTTCGTCTAAAGTAAATAACTGTGACTTGAAATACGGCAACTCTTTATCGTCTTCGATCAAACCTAAGTCGATTTCGTTGTTGTCGAGCCATTCGATGACTTTACCGCTGTTACCGGTCAAGAAAGTCAAGGTTAAAGCGGGGTGTTTTAGCTTATAATCGGCTATGATTGGTGGTATCACATATTGGGCAATAGAAGTTGATGCAGCAATTTTAAGACTTCCAGCTAAATTGCCGGATAAGTTTTTTAATTTATCCTCCATTTCATTAACCTGACTCAATATTTTTAAGGCGTTTTCATAAAATAATAAACCGGCTGCAGTTAATTCGATTTTTCCGTTGTTCTTGCGTCTGAATAATTCGATATCATATTCTTTTTCTAAAGTTTTAATCTGGTTAGTAACCGACGGCTGAGAGATAAACAATAATTGACTGGCTTTAGTAAAGCTTAGATTTTGCGCCACGCAAATAAATGTTTTTAATTTCGAATCGATTATACTAGACTCGTTTTTAGTTGATAAATCCACGCTGAATAAATATCCTAAACTAGACTTTTATTTTTTATGGGGGTATAAAATAATAATATTAGACAGTAAACACTTTAAAAAGTATACTGTTATTAGAAAGTTTTGACATTAGATTTTGTAAATAAGGTAAATAATATGAATAATGATAAGCGCAATATTGTAATAATCGGTGGTGGTTTTTCAGGGTCTATGCTAGCTATTAATTTGGCTTGCGACCAAAGCTTATCCGATTACAATATTTATATCGTCGAAAAAAACCATGAAGTCCCCAAAGGTCTTGCTTACAGCACTAATACTAATTTACACTTATTAAATGTACCGGTCAAAAATATGAGCGCTTTTAGTGATAAGCCTGACGATTTTTTGGATTACTGCCACGAAAAGTGGAACCGTCGGGTAGACTTAAAAGAATTGGGCAATTATTATCTGCCCAGAGCTTTCTATGCAGATTATCTCAAAGATAAAATGAATTTGGCCAAGTCACAGTTTGCCAATATTAAACTGGTCAAAGCTCAGGCTCAAGATATTCTGCTTAAAGAAAATCACGGCTATGAAGTTATACTAGACAATAATGAGACTTTACAAGCCCAGTTTGTAGTTTTAGCCGTTGGTAATATTGCTTACGGGAATCCTCGTATAGCAAATAGTGATTACTTTAAATCGCCAACTTACGTCCAAAATCCCTGGGATATGCGTTATTTAAGCTCGCTTGACCCCAATAAACCGGTTTTAATTATGGGTACGGCTCAAACGGCTATCGATATAGCTTTGGTTTTAAATGACCACGGTCTTGCAGCACCCATTTACATGTTGTCAAGGCACGGTTATATGTCGCAACCGCACACGCAAGCAGCGACAAAAGTCATGTGTTCTGGATATGATGCTGGTTTAAATATCGACAACCTCGACAAAAATATTCTAAAAGCCTTTAAACAGGTTAGGCAAGCTATTAAACAAAGTCACGACTGGCGCCTGGTCATCGATTCACTGCGCCTATTTACCCAAAAATACTGGGCTAGCCTTGATATTTGGCAAAAGAAGCGATTTACCCGGCATATCCAGGTAATCTGGGATATCCATCGCCATAGATTAGCTATGGGTGTTGCCAACGACGTAAACAGGCTTTTAGACGCCGGTAAAATTAAAATTTTAAAGGGTCGGATTATAAATATCGAAGAAGAAGGCAATATGGCTAAAGTTACTTATAGACGACGTGGTGAAAATATAAATAGTCAATTAGACGTAGCTTATGTATTTAATTGTACTGGACCCAATTTTAACCTAAAAACTTTAGACAACGAGCTTTTGCGTAATTTAAATGCTTCAGGCTTTATCTGCCCCCATGAATTTGGCGTTGGGGTTAAAACGAGTAATATCTATAATATTGTTGACGCAAGCGATAAGGTTTTAGACAACGTTTATATAATGGGGCCTATTTTAAAACCGCAATTGTTTGAAACGGTGGCTGTGCCTGAATTAAGAAATGAGGTCAAAGACATCGCTGATAAAATAATAAATCAAGTGAAAAATAATTATTCTGTCGTGTTAAAGAAATCCTAGGCTTTAACGTGTTTTATTTGGTCAATATATCGACAAAACTCAAATTTTTAATTTCGTTTTAAGCTTTTTTATATCTAAAAAAACGGTAGTGTAATATAATGAAAACTTGTATCACATTATTGGGCTTAAAAAGGCTAAAAAATGATCTTTAGAATTAATAAAATAATTATATTTTTAATCTTTGTGTTGACGGTTAACCAAACTTATGCTAGCGAAAATATAGAAGTAGCCACATCTAGCCCAAGCAATATAAGTCATTACAACGATAACGTTAACATGAATAATATTTTGCACGAGTCGCTTGCGTCAAACATGGATCTAAGTTCTTGGACTCCCAGTTTTACTGCGTCTTCTATCGCTGCATTTCACAATGTCGATATAAAACTTTCCAGTCAAGACGTGGCTATTAGCCATAATACCTTGTTGACGCCAGCTGAATATATTTTAGTTAGGGAAATTTTGACTAATTCGGCAAATCTATTGCGCTTAAATAATTTTGGCCAAGCTATTGGTGGTAGTTTTAATTTGAGCCTATTGCCCAATACTACTGATGGTCTTATTGTTCCAGCTAACGTTGTAGCTTTTGGCAACAATATCAGTTTGAATTTGAGTGAAAATCTGGTGAATTATGGTGATATTAATTTAAACTCTGGAAATTATGGCTCTAGTATTGCTTGCAATAATTTTTTCAACGCTAAAAATGCTTCTATCAACGAGTTCTCGTCTAATAACGAGACTAGTTTTGACATTAAAGCCATGGCTGATTTTATCAACGCCGGGAATATCACAAGTAATAGTAACGTTAATATTCAAACTCAAACTGGCGTTATAGAAAATTTAAACACCGGTATAATTACGGCTGGTTTAAATTTGGGGCTTAATACAGGTGGTTTGTACTTCGATAACTACGGCAGTATAACTTCAATAGATAAAAGCATTTTTATTGATGGAGGTATTAATGGCAATTTGGATATAAATGCATTGTCTGGGAATTTTGAAGCCCATCAAGATATAACGTTTAACTCTAGTTATAATTCATCTGACAAATCGGTTTTAAGCGTTAATGGAGGCGACTTTAACGGTCAGAATGTACTCAATAGCAATTTGAATTTTTTGGCTGGCAATGGTAACTTGCATATAGATATCAACGAAGTCGTGGCTACCGTAAATCTGTCCGGCCGAAATCTTGGTCTGGAAGTTAATACCGCTTCTTTAAACTTGGGTAAGTTTAATATTACGGGTGACCCGTTAATTTTAAACACCAATGGAAATATAACCTTGCCCAGTGGCGGAATTACAACCGGAGGCTATGATTTAGTTATTCTTGCCAGTGGCAGTATTTTTAGTAATTCTTCTAACCCTGGTGTTCTGGATACATCGGTGACAGGTTATGGTGTTACAAGCAGTTCTGGTACCAGTATTGTACTTAATAGTTCACAAGTATTGAATCAATATAATGGTGGAGCGGGTAATTTGACCATTATAGCTGGGGCAAGTATCAGCAATAATGCTAATATTGCGACAGTCAATGGCGCAAGCTTAACTGGTGGCCAGGTGTCTTTAATTGGCATGACGTCTATAAATACATTTGGCGATGGTATTAATAATACCAGCACGCCACCATCTGGAGTAAGCTATTTTATTCCTAATCTTAACGCGGGTAATCTGGTTGTAGCGGCTTACGGAGGTAATAGTAGTAATTCTGGAATTATAACTATTACGGCTAATAATGCAATAACTACCGGCGGGACTTCTAACGGACAAAATTTTAATATAACCGGTATAAAACAAGGCACGGGTATAAATGGTGACGTAATTATTTTAGCCGGTGCGCAGAATCTAACTAGCTCTACAAATTCTATCGACTTAACTAGCCTTAGTACCCAGCCCTATAGCAATCAAGGCAGCTCGAGTAATGGCGGTTTAATAGACTTATTCACCCAGATCCCGGTTATAAATTCGAGTAATAATACGTTTACCAATTCAAGTACTAATGCTAATTTAATAAATAACCAAGACACTTCTACCCTTTTTATTAATACCCTGTTAAATCCAGCTATAGTAGCTTTGTCGGCTACTGGTGTGGTTAATGTAGCTGGTTCCATAACTTCTTCGGGCGACGGCATAAATATATCCAGTGCCAGTGATTTTATTTTTACCAATTATATCGATATATCCGGTGGTAATTTAGGGCTTACCGTCTATAGCGGAGGCAATATCAATATTCCTGTTCTAACTATGTACCCAGCTATAAATGTTTTAAGCCCTAATAATCACGGAACTATTTGGTTAGAAGCTAGCGGACCTGGTACTAGTAGCAGCGGTAATATATATGTAAGCTCGCAAATTAAAGGGTATAACGTCAATCTTTTAACCGACAATAACGGCAGTATTTATTTTTATAACCCTGGCACCAATTTAAGTGAACTGGCTGTTCTAGCCGCCAATACTTTGTCTATAAGCGTTAACGGGTATGGAAATGTTAATGATGTTAATAATGCTTTTATCCAGGCTGTAAATTTGCCAATTATAGGACAACTAGGTCTTATCGGGTCAGGCAACGGTCTTTACATTAATGCTCCTAATATATCTTTTTCGGGTTATTCCGTTAATGTAACCGACAACTATAACGGCAACGTCAATATATATCCATCTAAGATTAATTTTCTTTTTCTGACTTTATCCAGTAGTGGCAGTAATTTAGATCTAATGGGATTAATTAATCCTAATCCTTCAGTTAGTGGTTATGTTGACCTGACTTTTACTGGCAATGGGTCAATTATAAATTCGCTTGGATCCTCTATTATGCCAATAAGCGCTGGCGATTTAACTATTACAGCTGGTACGGGAAATTTTGGGACGAGTACAAACCCTCTTTTGATAAACACCAGTGACTTAAATTTATTCGGCCAAGGCAATTTTTATTTTTCCGATAACGCTAAGATTCTCTATATTGGTCAGGATGTTAATTCTAGTGCTAATAGCTTGGCTTTAACCGATACTGCTTACTTGGCGAGTATAAATTTAAGTTATTCCGCAAATTTTAGTTTAAATTACTTGCTTTTAACTGCTAGCCAATCTGGCAATGTAAATATAGGTGGTGCTATTAATGGTGCCTCTGGCGACGCTTTGGCTGTTTCGTTAAACACTAATGGAAGCGGCCAGATTATTTTTGAAAATAATTATGTAGGACCACGCATCGAAACTGTTTCTCTAGCACTGCAATCATCTAATGGTGGTATTGGTGTAGCTAATTCGCAGTCTGTATTGACTGACGCTAGTAATCTATACGTCAATACTAGTAACAATTGCAATATTACAGACACTAATTCTGGCAACGTGAATCTAAACCAAGTCGCAGCTAATAATTTAACTTTAACGGCTAGTGGTGCCTTAACCGTCAATGGCAGTGTGAATGTCGCAAATAGCTTAAATTTAACGGCTCAGTCTATTTCAACTAATTCTAAAACGAGTGTTTTGGCTTCACAGGTATATTTTTCATCAACTCAAGCCCAATCTTTTTCTGGTAGTGTTTTAGCTGATAACAACTTAGAAATAGTCGCTGGCAATGTAACTGTCAATTCGACAGGGTCACTTAACGCTGCTTCGATATTGGTTAGCGAAAATTCGTTGGCAACGTTTACCAATAACGGATCAATTGTGACAGGCAGTCAGGTCAATGACAAATTTTCCATAACTTCTAACTACGCCTTAACGCTAGCCGGAAATGGTATTTTTACTTCACCGCAAGAATTTTATATCTATGTTTATGGGAATTTAAATCTTGGTAATTTATTAACGTTAAGCCAGCCGGTAAGCACACAAGATTTGAGCCTTAATGCCGAAGAGCCAAGTGTTGGCTCGACGGCTTATAACATTATTACAAACGCTAGTACAATTAGCGC
>JAJYFO010000103.1 GCA_021785395.1 bacterium
AGCTCAAATCCAGCTTTAAACGCTAGTAATTTAAGCCCAAGTACTAGTAGCACAAATCCAGCTTTAAACGCTAGTAATTTAAGCCCAACTACTAATCCTAATACCACTGCTAATACTAGTCCAAGTACTAGTAGCACAAATCCAGCCATAAACGCTAGTAATTTAAGTTCAAGTAATAGTGGAGTTGACGCCAATATAAATAATAATTCAAACCTGTTTAGTTTTGGTCAGCAATTGGCCAATTCTTATGCTAACAACGATTCAGCTAGTAATGTGCCTGATATGAATACAGTCAATAATAGTAAGTCCGTTGACTCTACTATAAATTCTTTGGCTGACGCTTTGTCAAGCGCAATTACATCGCCATCTAGTCAAGAGATAGCTCAACCCCAGCCAGTTCAAGCCAAACCGGCTGATAAAGGTACTGGCGAGGATTTATGGTTGGATTTTAACTATGAAAATGATGACGCTAATAATACCGAAGAAAACAAAGAAGCCGCTAAAAGCATGGATGACGCTTTAAGGGGTTTGTTTCGCTAAATTTTTAATTTTAAATTTGGACATAAGATTTTTATAATCAAAATATATATATTTAACAGCTAAATTTGGTAATATATTAAACGGAATCTTGGATGAGGATTATTTAGTATGAAGCATGTTTCTTCGCATATGGCTGGAGTTGTCGTTGATATTTTAGTTAAAAGTGGTGATTCGATTTCGGCTGGCATGGAAATAGCCATTTTAGAGTCTATGAAAATGCAATTGCCTATTGAATCAGAAATAGAAGGAATCGTCAAGGAAGTCAAGGTAAACAAAGGCGATTTTGTCAATGAAGGAGAGCCAGTACTTATCCTGGAATAATTGATGAATAAAATTTCTGGTAACGAATTTATTAAAGTCGTTGAAGTAGGGCCGCGTGATGGTCTTCAGAACGAAGCTAAGATTATTGCTACAACCGATAAGGCTAAATTAATACAAGGTCTTGTCGCAGCTGGCTTGCAAAATATAGAGATTACTTCTTTTGTAAGCCCTAAATGGATTCCGCAATTGGCTGATAATTTAGACCTGGTAAAATTGCTTGATTTGCCTGATAATATAACAACGCTAGCTTTAGTGCCAAACCAAAAAGGTTATGAAATCGCTAAACAGGCCAAAATTAAACAAATGTCTTTCTTTATGTCAGCGACCCAAAGTCATAGTAAGAAAAATATAAATAAATCGATAGAAGAAGCTCTCGAAGTTATTAAAGGACTTGCTTCTGCGGCCAAGGAGGATAAGATAGCCACCAGAGCTTATGTTTCTTGCGCTTTCTTCTGTCCTTATGAAGGTAAAGTAGATTTTAGACAGGTAACCCCTATTATAAGCAGTTTAATACAAATGGGTATCGACGAAATTTCCGTTGGTGATACCATTGGCTACGCTACACCAAGACAGGTAAATGACTTATTGCATGATTTGATTAATGAAGTGCCTGTTCACAAAATTGCCATGCATTTTCATGATACTTTTGGTATGGCTTTGGCTAATGTTTACGCAAGTATCGAATCTGGTGTCAGAATTTTTGATACAAGTTTTGGTGGCATGGGCGGTTGTCCTTACGCTCCAGGAGCTAGTGGTAATCTAGCAACTGAAGATTTAGTTTATCTGCTCGATAATTTAGGTTTTAAAACGTCTATAAACTTAAATAAATTGATGGAAGTTAGTATTATGGCTGAAAATATTATTGGCCGTAGCCTTCCAAGTAAGTATTTACAGGCTAATAAAGCCAAAAATTTGCATAAACAGGAGGTTAAATAATGTCCGATAGCAATGTTTTATTATTTGAAAAAGAAGGTTCTATAGCCTGGCTTAAACTTAACCGACCTGACAAACTAAATAGCCTGAATACCGATTTACTTAAGGCCTTATTAAATGCCTGTGAAGCTATTAAGCAAGATAAAGCAATAAGATTAGCCATAATAATTGGCGCTGGAGCTAGAGCTTTTTGTGCTGGAGCTGACTTGACCGAGCGCAAAGGTATGAATGAGGCACAGGTAATCGACTATCATACCTTAATACAGAAAACTTTTCAGTCGATTGATGAGTTACCCGTTCCTACTATTGCCGCTCTTAATAGCTCAGCCTTTGGTGGTGGCGTTGAATTGTCTTTATGTTGTGACTTGAGAATTATGGTTGAAGATTCAATTTTTAGACTCACTGAAGTAAGACTTGGTATTATTCCTGGAGCTGGTGGAACGCAAAGACTGCCAAGACTCATTGGCAAATCCAAGGCCAAAGAGATGATCCTGACAACCAAAGCTTTGACAGCTAAAGAAGCTTATGACATAGGTTTAGTGCATAGAGTTATAAGAGGAATGGATTTTGGCGATGGAGACTTTCACTTGGGGCTAATTAATAATGTTCGATCGTGGGCTAAGGAAATAATCCAGGCGGCTCCTTTGTCGCTTGAGCAGGCTAAATATGCTATCGATAAAGGCTATGAATGTGACTTGGATTCGGGTTTGGCTATTGAAACTAAAGCTTACCTTAAACTGCTTAATACGCAAGATAGGCTTGAAGGGTTAAAAGCCTTTGCAGAAAAAAGAGAACCAGTTTATCAGGGTAGATAATATGCTAAACGATACTTTACTACCAATTACAGCGGCTATATTATGCGATGATGAAGTCTTAATCGAAGGCCAGTTGCAGCCATATGAAAGCAAGGCCGATATTATAAATTTATTTCGTAGTCTTAAAAACTATTTTGCTGAAGTTATCATTATAACAGCTAACCCTAAAAAGTATGAAGATATTGGTGTAGACGTTGTACGTGAGCTCTTGCCAAATCGCGGTCCTTTGGGGAGTATAGTTTCTAGTTTACTTGTAGCGAGTTACGATTACATTTTTGTAATGCCTAGTACTACCAAAATTTTTAATAAATCTTTAATTGATGATTTTGTATCTAAAATTAGCGATATTGATATTTTGTTTTTATCTGTTAATAATAGTATTGAACCAAAATTTGCTATATACGCTAAGGAATCATTAAATTACCTTGAAGAAGCACTATTTAATAGCTCGGTAACTTTAAATTCAATTTATGAATTATGCGCTAAAAATTTAAAAATTGATACTATTGAAATAAAAGAAGACATTTTAGTTGGATCCGAAATTAATAATTTTAGGTAATTTCTTTAAATGTAGATTTTTTAAAATTCAAATCTTTAAAAGACTTCTGAATTAACGCTATTGCTGCTAAGTTTATAAATAAGGTCGCTTCTTTCCCAGATATAAATATTATTTGACGCAGCTAATTTTCTGGCATTGACAGTTAACGATGAATTGGTAATTAACATCCCATAATCGGCATTATAGTGTTTTATTGCGGCACAGACTTCTTGCACGGCTTTGACACCAATTTTATTGATCCAGCGCTTGGTCTGTACTACAGTCACTTCGTTGTTTTTGGTTAAAATTAAATCACAGCCATAGTCGTTACTAATTTTGGTTTTATCGACTTTAAACCCTGCTTTTTTAAAATAATTGTACATTCTTTCCTCAAATTCAAGGCCAGTCATTTTATCAATTTCGGATACGCGAGAAAAATGATATAGTTTTATTTTATAAATATAATTTTCAACATTTATAGATAAATACAAGCAAAGCAATAATAGCGTAAATTTATAAAAATATAGAGCCGATAATAAAAATAAACAAACTGAAATTATTTTCATGATGCTTATATATTAATATAAATTTAATTTAAGTCAAGCTAAAAACCGTATTCATGCCATTTATCAGAAACTAATTTTTTAATTTGAGCCGACATTTCAATGGGTTTAGGCCAGTCACGGTCAATGCCTTCGGCTTTCCATTTGCGTGTCGCATCAATCCCCATTTTAGAACCATAGCCCAAATATGGGCTGGCATGGTCTAAAATATCGACGGGACCTTCGGTAATTAAGGTATCTCGCTTAGGGTCAGTATTGCCAAAGGCAACTAAGGCTACGGCTGATAAATCATGGACATTAACGTCCCTATCGACTACGATAATAAATTTAGTAAACATCAATTGACCCAACCCCCAAATGGCATTCATAACCTTTTTGGCTTGGCCTGGATAACTTTTATTTATTGATACAATAGCACAGTTGTGGAAAACCCCTTCCCAGGGTAAATTCATATCGATGATTTCTGGTACTAAAAGCTGTACCATTGGTAAAAATATCCTTTCGGTTGCTTTGCCCATGTAACAGTCTTCTTGCGGTGGTTTGCCAACAATAGTTGTTTGGTAAATTGGTTTGGATCTGTGGGTTACAGCCGTTACATGGAACGTTGGGAATAATCCCGGTAAACTATAGAATCCGGTATGGTCACCAAAAGGACCTTCATTAATTAATTCATCTTGTAGGACGTAGCCTTCGATTACAATTTGGGCATCGGCTGGAACTTCTAAGTCTATTGTTTTACATTTGACTAAATTTACTGGATTAGACCTTATAAACCCAGCCAGTAAAAATTCATCAATATCTGGCGGCAATGGCGCTGTAGCCGCGTATGTAACAGCTGGATCGCTGCCAATAACACAGGCTGCTTCTAGCTTTACATTGTCTTGACCAAATTGAGTATTGTCAAAAAAGGTTCCATAATTTGGTGGTTCGGTATAAGGTTTGTCGTTGCTTGAATTTATTTCTCGCTGGTTTTCAAAATGCCTGGCTCCGTCATGGTGCTTATGCCAGTGCATGGCCAAAGTATTGTTGTTTATATACTGTAATCTATATACACCAAGATTTCTGATTTTTGTTTTGGGGTCTTTGGTAATTATGACACCAAGCGTTATAAATGGAGCTGCGTCATACGGCCAAGACGTTATGATCGGTAATGTATCCAACATGGGTTTGTTTTTGTCGTCAAGGACTATTTCTTGACATAAACCTTGTTTGTTTAATAGTTTGGGTGGAAATTTAGCTATTTCCATAAGCGTCGGCAATAGGGCCAATTTATCCATAAAATTTTGGGGTACTTTCGGTTTTAGTAAGTGCTTGATACGTAAGCCAATATCGTCAAGGTTATTAACGCCCAGAGCCATATTCATTCTTTTGATTGACCCTAGGGCGTTAATTAAAACCGGCATGTCGTAATTTTTTACGTTGGTAAATAATAGCGCCTTGTTTTTTTCAATACTAGATTTGCTTATTCTATCGGTAATTTCACTGATTTCTAAATATGCGTCGACAGGTGTATCTATCGTTATTAATTCATGGGCATCTTTTAATTCGTTTATAAATGAGTTTAAATCGGTATTTGTCATATTGTTTATGTCCTTAAAGTATAAATATTTTTGACGCAGCTTAAGTTGAGGTTTTATCTATTTTTAAATCTTTAGGTCCAAAAAAGTTAGGCAGTAAATTAATTAGTTTAGTATTTTTGACGTTATGGTTGTAGTCGTAGTAAATAATTTCAAGATTTGGGTTGAATTCTACTAAAATTTGTCTAGAACTGCCCGATAAAATTAATTCGGGATAAATAGCCATAGCCAAAAAATTGGTATTACCATTTAGTATAGCCTGGCCGACGGCAACCCCAACAGGATCGATAGATGAGCCATAATTGGCTATTTCTACACAAGACCCGCAGAAAATACTATTATCGTTACACAATAAACTGACCCCAAATTTAACTTGAGAATACGGTACATAAGACGAATTGGCAGCTTTTTGGGCTTGGTTTAGTAAGTTTTGATAGTCATATGTCATTGCGTTAAAAAAATCATGTTTGGTTACTAGCTATGATTATATTAAGTAATGAACAAACTTAGCGATTTCATATATATATAAACTTGTAATTTTATTAAAAATTTACTTATCCAAATCATTCTAAACTATAATGTTTAAGCTATGTTTTTTAAAAAAATCGTTAACGTATTTATAATTTTAACTCTGTTTTTTGCTTCGAATAGATGTATGCAGGCAAAAGAATTATCAAAAGACTCTGATAATTCTTTAATCGTTACGTTAAAAGTTGACCAAGACGCTTATTTAGGCAAGTTGACGCAGGTAAATGAATTTATTAAAGAGGCGTTTATACCTAAGCACAAATATACTTTAAAACTCGGTTTTGACTCTAAAAACGGCGTAAGGTTAGAAATGGCTGACTTTAGAATATCCATTGAACCTGATAGTAATATTGAAATTATAAATTACATCGATAACGGCGACCTTAACAAATCTAAGGTAGAAATATATTCTAATAAAGATTTTTTAGTTACCGATACCAGTAACGAAAGTTACCATACCAAAACTATCTGGCTGAAAACTACCAGTTTACTAAATAATTTTGCTAAAATTACCGGCTACGTTATTGAGTGAGTTCTTTAATGTTTGTTGATTATACTGCCTTGGACGTGCTTATTAGCTCGGGTGGGCGGTTTTTGCGTGGCGTCGGCCATACATATACCACAATGACCGTTATCTTGACTGCAGTGCTTGCAGTAATTACATGTCGTACAAGCCTCACAAGGATTTGCCCCGATACAGCGTTTGGCTAGAGCAGGCGTAACGCTTAACAAAGTTATTATTATGGATAAAATAAATAAATTTATGTTATGTTTAGTCATTTTTTAATATGTCAGAGTTTTAAGGTAATTGTTTAAGAATATTATAACTTTTTTTAAAGCTAAAGACCTATGGGAAATTAAATTTTTTTCTTGGTCGCTTAGTTCAGCCACTGATTTATTACTATCTATCGGGTAAAAAATCGGGTCGTAGCCAAACCCGTGGCTGCCTTTGTCTTTAAATCCAATCCAACCGTTTAGATAGGCTTGCGTATTAAAAATGATGGCGCCATCGCTCTTAGCCACCGACATTGAACAAACATAACGGGCTTTACGTTTAGCTTGGGGAATATTGTCTAATTCGGCCAATAATTTATCGCGTTTAACTTTATCGCTGCCACTGGCATAACGGTTAGAATAAATCCCGGGACGGTTGTCTAGAGCCTCGACTTCAAGCCCAGAATCGTCGGCTAGACTGGTTTCGTTTAAAATTTGGGCCAATTGGCTTGCTTTAATATTGCTGTTGTCAATAAATGTCTGGCCAGTTTCTTCTATTTCGATGTCATTTGGTTGGATAATAAAGTCTGGTGTAAAATTGGCAAGATTTTCGTAGAGGTTAAATATTTCGCTAATTTCCTTAATTTTGTGTTGGTTAGAACTAGCCAGGGCCAGTTTGAAAATTTTTTTATTCGGCATTAAATTTTAAGTTTTTATTTTTTTTTGATTCTGAAATCGGCGTGACCTTGGTTGTTTTAGACGGGTCGTTATTATGATTATTATTATTTCTTTGTCGGTTTTCTTTGCGATAAATTTTAATGACGTCGCTTATCTGGCTTATAGTCTGTGAAACCTTATTGAGCTGTTCGACGTCGTTTACGTCGAGGATAATATGGATTAGGGCTATTTTCTTTTGTTTATGCGTTTCTACCTTTAAATCACGTAAATTGATTTTAGAATCAGAAATTTTCTTTAAGATGTCACCGGCTATACCAACTCTATCCAGGCATTCGACTACTAAGCCAGCTGGATAAGTGGATACCCTCTCTTTAGACCAGTCAACGGCCATACGTCGATCCTCGTCGACTTTATTGAGGTTGTAACAGTCAATTTTATGGACGGCTATACCGTCGCCACGACTTATAACGCCGACTATTTCTTCACCAGGAACAGGCTGACAGCATTTGGCCAAGTGGTGCAATAGGCCACCTAAACTGCCAATATGGCTTTGTTTACGCTTTTCGTTGGTACTGGTTACCGAAAAGTTCTTTAAAGTTTTTTCACTGTTATCGTCTCTTAATTTGTTGACAATTTGTACCACCGACAAATCGCCATAACCAATCGCGGCTAGTATATCGTTTGGTTCAGTTAGATTCAGTTTTTTGCCGACGTCTTTAATTTTATCAGACTTTAAAAATTCGTCCAGACCGCTTTTCCCAAGCTCGGCTTCGAGCATTTGCCTGCCTTGCTGAATATGTTCTTCGCGGTGGTGTTTTTTAAACCATTGCCTGATGCGGTTTTTAGCCTGGTGGGTTTTGGCAAAATTGAGCCAGTCTAAGGTTGGGTGGGCATTTTTACTGGTGATAATATCGAGAATATCGCCGTTTTTGAGTACTGTATTCAATGGCACAATACGGTCGTTTAACCTGGCTCCGACGCATTTATTGCCGACATCGGTATGAATTCTATAAGCAAAGTCAATAGGTGTCGACCCTAGTGGCAAATCGTATACGTCGCCTTTAGGGCTAAACACAAATACTTCATCGCAGAATAAATCCATTTTAACTACGTCTAGGTATTCTTGGGCGTCTTTAAGGTCTTGTTGCCATTCGACTAAATTACGTAACCAGGCAAGCTTTTTATCAAGGCTAGAATCGGCTTTAACCGATTGTCCGCTTTCTTTATATCGCCAATGAGCTGCAAAGCCATATTCAGCGATATGGTGCATTTTTTCAGTTCTTATCTGGATTTCTATAGGTTTACCGGTTGGCCCTATTACGGCCGTATGAAGCGACTGGTAATTATTCATTTTGGGCATGGCTATATAATCTTTAAATCGGCCAGGTATCGGTTTAAATAAATTATGGATTATCCCCATAACTTCGTAGCATTTCGCTACTTCAGGGTCATTGTCGAGTTCGCAGTACTCTTTTTCGTAGGGTGAAGAAATAATTATGCGTATCGCCAAAATATCGTACAAATCGTTAAAACTTTTGTTTTGGCTTTTCATTTTTTTCCAGATGCCAAATAAATGCTTAGAGCGACCTGTGATTTCGGCTTGAATATTTTTATAATTTAATTCGGCTTTAATTTTATTTACTGTGTCATTGATCAACAATTCTAGGTTGTCACGGCTTTCATTGACCAGTTTGGTAATTTCGGCGTATTCGTTAGGGTGCAAATATTTAAGGCCTAAATCTTCGAGTTCCCACTTGAATTGACCCAGTCCAAAACGATTGGCTAGTGGTGCGTATATTTCTAAAGTTTCTTTAGCTATTTCAGCCTGTTTATAAGGCGTCATATGGTCAAGTGTTCGCATATTATGCAGCCGGTCTGATAACTTTACCAGTAGGGTTCGAACGTCTTCGGCCACGGCCACTATTAATTTGCGAAAATTTTCGGCCTGTCTTTCTTCTTTGGAACTAAAACTGAGTTTGCCCAGTTTAGTAACTCCTTCAACGATAAGTCTTACATCGGCGCCAAATTTTTCTTCGATTTGGGCAGGCTGGATATTACAGTCTTCGATAACATCGTGGAGTAAGCCACTGGCAATCGTCTGCTTGTCAGAGTCAAGGCCAGCTAAAAGAATGGCGACGTTAATTGGGTGGACGATATAAGGCTCTTCGGATTTGCGTACCTGTCCGTCATGAGCCTTATAGGCAAAATCATAGGCCGACTTTATGTAGTCAATTTCAGTTTGACTGCGCTTTTGCTCTTTTAACAGGTTAAATAATTTATCTCTTTCCTGTATGACAACAGGATGAATCGGCTTTTCACTCATTGTACGTTAATTACTTCGAAGTCCTTATATTTAGTCAATATCTATTATACATAATCTTAATTTTTTGTTAAGGTTATATTAAATAAATACCCGATTAATACGAGGTTAATCTATTTTAATCTTTTTTAGATATAATTTT
>JAJYFO010000104.1 GCA_021785395.1 bacterium
TTTCATTTATTCTTGGATTTTGTACATCATTTTTATTTATTATAATAGTCGATTTTTCAAGCGGCAGATTATTATTTTCTGAACTGGTTGAATTTAAATCAGACTGAGCTATAGCTATTTCAGATACGATAAGAAAAAAAAGTACAAATACTGATATTGTTTTTTTTGATTTGTTATTTAAAAATATTATCGTAAGCATTTCTAATTTTACTAACCATCGATTTAAGTAATTTATAAAACCAGTTTTGAATCTGCTGTTTTATCTTCAACCTTATGTCCAAACGAATAGTTGTAATTATATATTAAAACCATTAAGAGTATATATATTTATGGTTATATAAGAAAAATTTTAATTTAGGAATCAAATATAGTGCCATCTTTAGTGTGTCCAAAATTAGCGTGACAAGTAAGCTATCTGACTGGCCGCATATGGCTTAGGTAAATCGATTGCTTTTACTGGTATTACAATAAAAAAAACAAAATAACTCTACCCAATATGCTCTAGCCTGAAAATTTATTTGCCATAACAGACAATTAAAAACAAGCCTCATTTAACGCTTTAATAATTTTCCTCGCTCTGGAATTTGGTTTTGCGAGCCACACCTGTTTTAATAGCTGCTTCAACGACGGCTTTGGCGACAGATTCGACAACTTTAACGTTAAAAACGCCAGGAATAATGTAATCTTCGTTTAATTCACTGTCCTCGACTACACTAGCAATAGCGTAAGCAGCTGCCAGTTTCATTTCTTCATTGATATCACTGGCCTCGCAATCTAGCGCGCCACGAAATATCCCCGGGAAACACAATACATTGTTTATCTGATTAGGGTAATCAGACCTACCTGTAGCCATTATACGCACGTAGGGCATTGCTTCTTCAGGCATAATTTCAGGTACTGGGTTAGCCATAGCAAAAATGATAGGGTCGCGGTTCATGTGTTTCAAGTAATCGCTGTTGACGGTACCTGGTCCAGATAGACCCAAGAACAAATCGGCTCCTTTAAAGGCTTCTTCCAGGCTTCCTTTAAACTTTTCCGGGTTTGTATTATGGGCAAACCAGTCCTTCATAAAATTCATATGCTCAACGCGACCTTCGTAAATAGCCCCCATTCTGTCAAAGCCAATAATGTTTTTAACATTGGCCTGCATAAGCATTTTCGAACAAGCTACACCAGCGGCTCCAATACCAGATACAATAACCTTTAAATCTTCCATTTTTTTATTGACAATTTTTAAAGAATTGATCAAAGCCGCCAAAACGACAACAGCCGTTCCGTGTTGGTCATCGTGGAAAACGGGAATATCCATTTCTTCTTTTAAACGCTTTTCGATTTCAAAGCATCTTGGCGCCGAAATATCTTCAAGATTTATGCCACCAAAACCTGGCGCCATGAATTTTACAGCTTTAATAATCTCCTCTGTATCCTGGGTAGCCAGACAAATAGGGAAAGCGTCTATTTTACCAAATTCCTTAAATAACATGGCCTTGCCTTCCATGACTGGCATAGCTGCTTGCGGGCCGATATTACCTAAGCCCAAAACCGCTGAGCCATCGCTTACCACAGCTACGGTATTGCGTTTAATCGTCAAATTATAGGCCTTATGAACATCATTATGGATAGCCATACAGATTCGAGCCACGCCCGGAGTATAGGCCATCGATAAATCATCACGGGTTTTAAGCGGGATTTTATTGGTGACACTAATTTTTCCACCTAAATGCATGAGAAATGTTCTATCCGAAACGTTTATCACCTTTACATCTTTTAGATTATTAAGGGCGTTTACCAAACGGTCACCGTGTTCGCTATCCTTAACTTTTACGCTAATATCACGAACTATATAATTCTTTTCAATAAAAGCAATGTCAATAGCACCAATGTCGCCGCCAATTTCACCGATTGTTGATGTAACTTTACCCAACATGCCAGGCAAATTCTGGATTTTAAGCCTAATAGTTATACTGTGGCTCAAAACGGGCTGCAATGACGCAGTATTTAACTTAGAACTAATATTTGAAGATGGATCTTGTGCTTTAACGCCAGTCATAAAAACTCTCCTTAAAATGCTTTAACTAGTTATAAGCATACCTTATTTCTATAATACTCTATTAAGAATTTCAGGTTTCCTAAATAATTGTGTTAACCTGGATAGAATAAGGATTTTCAACATATCAATTATCAAGAAGGAGGATATATGTCAAAAAATAAAGAAACTATTGGAAATTACGATGTCATTAATGATGATTTCGTATCCAGGCGCGAAGTTTTAATGATGACCGCAGCTGCTGTTGTCGGAACAACTTTAAATTCGCAAGCCTCGGCCAGCCCAAGTATAGCCGCAGCTAACGGGTCAGATAAAAATAATTCGTATATAGCCAAAGATTTCAAGTATCTATTATCTGAAAAAATGGAAGGATTGTCTAACAACCAGCTCGAACAGCATTTAAAACTATACAACGCCTATATCGCCAAAGCCAATGACTTACAGTCAAAATTAAAGACAGTCAGCCAAGAAGGCGTCAACCCAACCTGGGCACCAATGCGCGAATTATTACTAGAATCGAGTTACGCCGTTAACGGCGCCATATACCACGAATTATATTTCAATAACCTAACGTCTAAAGTCACAAGTCCTACTAGCGATTTAAAAGCCGCCCTAGACGAGCGCTTTGGGTCTAATGACAAATTTATCGATTACCTTAAAGCCAGCGGCAAATGTATGCGAGGCTGGGTAATTGTTGGTTTTAATATGCGCGCCAATCATTTAGACGTTTTTGGCCTAGATATGCACAATATGTGGTCACCGGCTAATCTGGTACCAATTTTGGCTCTTGACGTATACGAACACGCCTACATGATCGATTATGGCATTGACAGAGCCAAATACCTCGATGCTTTTGTAAAAAACCTCAATTGGGAAATTGTCAGCAAAAGATTTAATCTAGCGATGAAAAACCCGACCGGTTTAGAATCAACCATGTAATACAATCGGTCTAGAATACCAAAAGAAAAAACCAAAACCCGGGATTAATTTTCCGGGTTTTTAATTTTTATAAATAAAGCCTCGTTACTTAATTTTTTTAAAGCTAATTGTTTTTTTACCGCAGGCTTTTATAATACCTTTGAGCATACCGCTAAAAACGAATTCATGAAAAGGCAGTACAAGGTACCAGTACAAAATACCAAATAAACCAGATGGATGAAAGCGTGCGATTTGCCTTATCGTACAGGTATTGTCATTATTATCGACAATATCAAATTCTAGAACAGCTAAACCTGGCAATTTCATTTCGGCGTTTAGTAATAACTGTTTATCTTTAACAATTTTCGCTACCCGCCAAAAATCGAGGGCGTCACCGACTTCAATTTGGCTAGGGTGTCTGCGACCGCGCCTTAAACCAACGCCACCAAACATTTTATCTAAAATCCCTCTTAAGACCCACAGCCAATTGCCATAATAATAGCCAGTCTGGCCACCGATTCTAACCAATGGTTGCCATAATTCTTCGGCAGAAGATTTGACCCTGGCTTCACGGATGTCGTAATATACCGTACCACCGCTCCAAGAAGGGTCGTCTGGCGACCACCATTCACAAGGTCTAAATAAACCAGCGTCTGTCCAATGCGATTCTACTTCATGGTGCTGCATTTTATCTAGAGCCAGTTTAATAGCTTCTCTAGGTGATAGTAATTCTTGGGGAATTAAATTTCTTATTTCAATATTTTTACAAATAACCGGATTTCTTAGACCCTGCGCTAATGGGCGAGCTATTGACGCTGGCACTGGCGTTACATAATGGATCCAATACGAGCTTAACCAAGGTGTAAATACCGGTACCGGAATTATTACGCGTTTAGGTAAATTGGCTTCTTGGGCGTATATCTCCATAAGTTCTTGGTAATTTAAAATTACCCCACAGCCGATATCAAAACTTTTATTGTAAGTACCTTCGCATTCAATGCATTTTATTAAATAATACAGAACATTCCTTATGGCAATAGGTTCGCACGGAGTCTGAACCCATTTAGGCGTCACCATTATCGGCAATCGGTCAACTAAGTAACGTAAAATTTCAAACGATGCACTACCAGAACCGATAATCATAGCTGCTCTTAACTCGGTAAAAGGGATTTTAACCGTTTTTAGAATGCTAGCAACTTCTAGCCTAGACTTTAAATGTTGGCTCAAATCGTCTGTGTTTTCGCCAAGTCCGCCTAAGTAAATCAAATGTTTGAGTGACTGACTGCTATTACAAGCATCAACCATATTTAAAGCCGCCTGCCTATCGCTAGCTACAAAATCTTTTCTACTAGGATTCATCGAATGTATTAAATAATAGGCAATATCTACGTTTTCTAGACTAGTTTTGATTGAATCCAAGTTCATAACGTCAAGATAAGAGAATTCTATATTAGGATGACTCGACCATTTGCGACTTTTAAATTTTTCATAAGACCTTATACCAGCTCTAACCAAATAGCCTTCGTCAAGCAGCCTTAATACAAGCCTTGACCCGATATAACCACTAGCTCCTGTAACTAAAACACGTTTCATATTGATTTTTTATTGACAAGTTTATTGACGTAGTCAAAATGGTTATCAACCGATAACTTTAAATCATTAAAATCATCGCCGCCAAATTTGTCCAAAATTGCTTGAGCCAAGGTGAAAGCAGTCATGGCTTTAGCAATTATGCTAAGACTAGAAATAGCACATACGTCAGAGCGTTCATAAAAAGCTTTAGTTTCATTAAAATCTGGATAAGATAAAGTTGGCAAGCCTTTGGTAATAGTCGGTATCGGCTTCATAAAAGCACGTACAACAAGCCTTTGTCCGTTAGTCATGCCACCATCGATTCCACCAGAATTATTGGTATTAGTTTTAAATGGTAGTTTAGAATTTTCCTTATTTAAATATAAAGCGTCGTGAACAGACGAACCTGTCATTGAACTAGCCTTGATACCATTGCCGATTTCAACGACCTTAACCGCTTGAATCGACATTAGACTTTGAGCTAATAACCCGTCTAGGCGTTTGTCCCACTGGGTATAAGACCCTAATCCGACTGGCAAATCGCAAGCTATAACTTCAACGCAACCACCCAGGCTATCACCAATTTTATGAGTCGCTTTGATCAAATCGACCATATGCAACTCACATTCTTGGTCAAGACAGTATAAACTAGAGCTTTTAAGCCTGTCAGTAATTTGTTGCCAGCTTAACCCAGATGCATCTATACTAGATTCGATACCGCCAAGGCTTGTTACATGGCTTGCCAGTTTTATGCCAAGAGCATTCAAAAGTGTCAGACAAATAGCGCCACAACCAACTCTTATAGCCGTTTCTCGAGCACTAGCTCGCTCAAGAACGTTGCGGATATCATTGTGCTTAAATTTTATCAAGCCAGCCAAATCAGCGTGACCTGGTCGAAAACTAGCTAGTTTATTTATACTATCTTGTATTTCACGATTGGCCGAATTTTCATCTGACCAAACTGACATAATTTTGTGCCAGTTTTGGTAGTCGTTGTTAATTATTTCAAGCCCAATTGGTCCACCGGTTGTAAGTCCATGCCTGATGCCGCCAACCACAATTAATTGGTCAGATTCTATTTTTTGCCGGGAGCTTCGCCCAATTCCACCTTGCCTAAGTCTAAGTTCAAGATTTATATCGTCAAGCGATACCGGTAAATTAGCCGGAATACCGTCTAAAATTGCCGTTAATTTGGGACCGTGCGATTCACCGGCGGTTAAAAATCTAAGCATAAGAGTATCCAATATCTATATAGCAAATTATTATATAAGCATAACATTATTCAAGTATAAAGCTTATACATAAACAACTTGTGATTTTGGGTCGACTAGTTTATAGCCCTACAAAACAAAAACGAGCTTAATTAAATAAATTTAATCACGATAAGTTTAAATATATAATTGTATAATAAATTTAAGGTTGAATTTCTCCACTGATAAATTAAATTGAACAGTAATATTAAATCTATAGCTGAAAAACTTATTGTCGCCCTTGATTTTTCTGACGCCAATACAGCCAAAAATATTGCCAAAGAGTTAGCTCATCTTGAAATCTGGTTCAAAGTCGGACTAGAATTGTACTTATCGACTAACGGTCAGATTCTAGAAGACCTAAAAAATATCAATATATTTCTCGACTTAAAATTTCACGATATTCCCAATACGGTTAAAGGCGCTTGTTTTAGCGCTGTTAAACCCAATGTAAAAATGCTAAACGTCCACGCCTCTGGTGGCAAACAAATGATGCTAGCGGCTCGCAAAGCAATAAACGAAGCCTGCGAAATAAAGAATATTGACAAGCCAAAATTAATTGCGGTAACATTATTAACCAGCATAGATAAAATGATTTTATTAAACGACTTTGGACTTTCATTAAGTACCGTCGACATTGTCAAACGCCTTAGCTATCTTGCCAAAGAAAGTGGCATGGATGGGGTAGTAGCCGCTGGACACGAAACAGAAATTATAAAAGCGACCTGCGGCAAAAACTTTTTAGTTATAACACCGGGTATAAGACAAAGCGAAGCTAGCTCAGACGACCAAAAAAGGGTGCAAACACCCTATCAGGCCATTAAAAATGGCAGCGATTATTTAGTAATCGGCCGCAATATAACCGCAGCTGAAAACAGGCTTGAAACGACTAAAGCGATTTTAGAAGAAATGAAAAAAGCCATGAGCAGCTAGCAATCTGTTTAACCAAACAGCTAGCAAGAGCTTTAATCTTAGCCACTCAAGTCAATAAACAAACACGTAACAAGACTTCGTATTTTAATTACGAAAGCCACCAGGTTTTAATTCTTCCCCAAATAGACGATTTTGCTTTGTCTAATTCGGCTCTTATTCTAAGCAGTCTAAATTTTTCAAGTTCACATTTAACCTGGCTTATTTCTAATTTAGTTTCGTTATTATTAGCCGCTACACTAAGCGCTAAATCAGCCTGAGCTTGTAAATCGGGATAGAATCTAACCTGAGCTTCTAAACTAGCAATTTTAGCCTTGTCATTGACTCTCTCTTCTAGCAATTCAATAATTGTCTGCTTGGCGTCAAGGAGTAAGTTTTTCATATTGTCAATTTTTGTCGCCTGGTCATCAAAAGTAATAACCGAAACGTTATTATTAAGGTCTAAATTACTTTCGGACTTGATTAAACTAACGAAATTTTCTAGAACTGATACTAATTGTTCTTTAGATACCATTACTGACCCAGCTTCAAGCACCTGTTTTGGTGGCGCAAAAGCTGGCACGTCAAGCACTTGTTTTGGTGATGCGACATTCGATATGTCAACTGGCTGCTCTACAAAGACAGCGTCTAAACCCTCTATTGAAGTACGCTCTAATTGCGATTGGGCAATATTTAAAGATTCGGTTTCGGATACTTTTAAAGCATTATTTTTTTTTGTATTTGCCATAACTACCTCCAGGCTCACGCAATATAATATCATAAATACGATTAAGTTGTCTAGCCTTTTACATTCAACAAATACATATAAATTAGATATCACAATCAATACCACTAGATCTGCAATCGATATAATTCAACAACGACTTTAATAGTGCTAGCACTAACGTGGAATTGCTTGCGTGAGAATGGTTAACGGTGTGATTAAAAAAAAATTCAATGCTTAAGTATTTTCTTTTTGGTATTATAACTAGCTGTAGTCAAGTGAAAATATTTTTCCAAGACCTGTTTAGCTACCGGTGCTGCGGCTGATCCACCGTGGCCACCATGTTCGACAAATACAACAATTACGATGCTGGGATTTTCGACCGGTGCGTAACAGGCAAACCAGGCATGGGTTTTACTATGAGCTGGAGGAGCCTCAGCCGATCCGGTCTTACCGGCGACCTTAATTCCTGGCAGGCGACAGATACCACCGGTTCCGCTAGCAACAACAGCTTCTAATCCGTCTAGTACCACCTTTAGATATTCTTTGTTAGTTTTAATATTCTCGCAAGCTGGAACCGGTAAAACACGTTTATTAATTTGGGTCACAAGGTGCAAATTAGGTAATTTACCGTGTCCGGCAAAACCACAGTAAATTCTGGCCGCCTGCATCGGCGTTAACTGGATAAAAGTCTGACCTATAGACATATGCAAAGTATTTCCAGGGTACCATTTTTCTTTCATTACCCTTAGTTTCCATGCGCTATCAGGAATAAGCCCACTGCTTTCATGCGGCAATTCAACCCCGGTTGGCCTGCCACCACCAAACAAACAGGCCCAGTACTTAATCTGTTCTGGTTTTAATTTCAGACCCATCTGGTAAAAAGCCGAGTCGCGCGACCAGGCCAGACATTTTACCAAGTCAAATAAACCAGTCGACCTTGTCCAGTCGCCAAAGAAAAAACCACCTAAAGAAATACCACCACTTACCTGCAATTTAGTATCAGGTTTTACTACGTGGCTTTCTAAAGCGGCTAAAAGCGTTATGGCTTTCCAGATAGACCCAGGTGGGTAGCCAGACAAAGCTCGATTAAACAAAGGGTGGTCAGGGGCGTTTAATTTTTGCCAGTCGTTGGGTTTAATTTTATGCGAAAATATATTAGGGTTAAAACTTGGCTGGGAAACAAGTGCCAATATTTCACCGGTTCTTGGGTCACAGGCGACACAGGCACCCGATTTTCCAGCCAAGGCTTCGTAGGCAATTTTTTGCAGGTCTAAGTCAATACTGGTTATAATGGGTAAGCCAGGCACAGCTTGCTTGGTAATTTTTGGGATATTGCTCTTATCGCGCAAAGCCTGGCCCAAGGCGTTAACTTTAATTCTTTGTTCGCCATCGATACCGCGAAGCTGGTCATCGTAAATTTTTTCAATACCCTCTTGTCCGACCACGTCGCCCATTTTGCGGTCATTATTATTGGCCAACTGAGATTCAGTTATTTCTCCACAATAGCCTAAAATATGGGCCGTAATATCGCTATAGGGATAGACCCTACTTATATCAGATAAAATATCGATACCAGGCAAAAACAACTGGTTTTCATAAATTTTAGAAACCGTCTCAATATCTAGGTCACGCTCGATAACTACAGGCAAAATTGAATTGCGTAAACTTATTGAATCAAGTTTATTGAATAATTCAGTTTGCGTTTGATTAAGTATTTTGCTCAATAGGATAGACTCGTTTTCTATATCGTCTAACTGGCTAGGAATAGCTACTAGAGATAATGATTCAGCATTTGTCGCCAGTAAATTACCATGGCGGTCATAAATAACACCCCTCGGAGCGCGCAAAAATGTTACCCGTGACGAATTTTCAATGGCCTTATTACGATAGTACTTATAATTAGCCAATTGCAACCAACCTAGGCGAAAAACCAGACTGGCTGAACATAGTAACAATACTAGGGTAAGTATTATAGATTTGATTTTAAAGGTATTCTCGTCAAGCATTGAAATTAACCTTTATTCAAGACCTGTCCAAAACTCGTACAAAGTGTTAATAGGGTAGTATACAAAAGGCGCTATAAGAGCATTTAAACTAGCCTCTACCATAGCAAAACGGATCAAGTGATTGTAAACACCAGGGATTTGGAACAATTGAATAGCGTAAATACATTCAGACAGGATACTAAACATAAAAACCAAAGGTATTATTAGAATCACCGGC
>JAJYFO010000105.1 GCA_021785395.1 bacterium
TCACGCCGAGAAATCGGGTCGACACCGGTTGTCGGTTCATCTAAAAGCAATATTTCTGGCTCGCTGATTACAGCGCAGCACAAGGCCAGTTTTTGTTTCATGCCACCCGATAATTGGCTGGTTAACCTGGAAGTAAATTTATTCAGCTTGACCAAGTTTAAATATTTTTCTTTGCGTTGAATGTAAGTATCCTTGCTTATATTTTTGATACTGGCTACATAGTCTATGTTTTCGCTCACGGTAAGGTCGCTGTACAGCGAAAACTGCTGAGTTATGTAACTGACTTTTATTTTTGTATCTTTTGGGTTAAGGTCTAAAATTTTAACTTCACCAAAACTAGCGTTGCTGATTCCGCCCAGAATATGAAACGTCGTCGTTTTGCCGGCCCCATCTGGACCAATTAAACCAAAAATTTCGCCTTTACTTACTTTAAAATTTAAATTGTCTAAGGCCTTAAATGATTTAAACTGTTTAATTAAGTTATTTACGGCGATTATGGTATCGGTATCGTTTAAGTCGCTCATTCTCTGGGGTAAGCCTTACTTTAGATAAATTTTGGCATCGGCTGGTAAGCCTGGGTTGGCCTGACCCGATGGTTTGGTGAAACCAATTTTGATGCCAAATACTTCTTTAACCCTGTCGTTTTTAAAATATATATTTTCGGGTGTAAAAGACGCAACCGGGTCAATTTCGATTACTTTACCCTTTAAGGGCTGATTGGGGCTTGAGTCAAGGTAGACGTCGGCTAATTGGCCAACTTTAATTTTACCGATTTGACTGTCGCTCACATAGGCTCTTAAATAAACGATGTCTAAGTTTATTAGCGATACCACTGTTTGACCAGGCACTACGACAGCTCCTGGTTCGACCACTCTGGCTGTTACAATTCCATTTATCGGACTAATTAGCCTGAGGTATTTTATGTTGGCGATGATTTCGTCTTTGTTGGCAATGGCATTTTTTACGTTGTCTTTGGCCTTAGCCAAATCATGCTGAGCTTGTTTATATTCTTCTTTTAACATGGCTAATTCGCTAGTTATTATATCTGGATTATAGGTCGTGGATTTGGATTGTTTTTCTTGCCCCATAGCCGCGTGTAAATCTTTAAGGGCACCTCTGACAGCGTCTTGTTTGGCCATATACAGGGCTTGGGTTGTTTCATAAACGGTCGAAACTTCGTCGCTTTCGTCTTGGGTTACGACACCTTTAGCGACCAAATTGTCATATCGTTGTTTGCGTAATTTGGCTAGATTAAGCTGGGATTGAACTTGGTCTAGTTCAGCTTTAGCTTGGCTTAATTTGGCTTTGGCGCTTGATACTAAATTTTTTGACTGGTAAACCCTACCTTGCGAATCTAAGGTTGCCTGTTTCACTTTAAACTCGGTCTCTTTTATTTGGCTGTCAAGTATTTTTAATTTTTGTTCGGCGCTTTTGACGTCTTGTTGGCTAGCCTTGATAAGTGCTAGTTTTGCCCTTAACTGCGCTTCAATGTCGCTATCACTCATTTGTACCAGTAACTTGCCGGGTTTTACGATATCGCCTTCGTAAACGGTTATAGAATCTATTCGGCCGCCAATTTTAGCGCCTATATTCGTTTCATACCCTTCAATGCGCCCGTTGGCCAAAATATACTCATCTGAATGACTTTTTTCGGGTGGTCGGATTTTAAGATAAAAACCAATACCGATAGCTAGTATTAGCGGTAAAATCAATACTTTAAGAATATTCTTATTAAACTTGGTAGTCATAGTATAGAGTATACTCAAAATCTAGGTTTTGGGTAGTTGTTGTTAATTCCAGTTAAGCTGGATTATAAGGTTTGTATACTTGTACAACGAGTATTAGGGCAATTCCGAAAGTTTAATTAAGTACCCATAAATACGCGCGTTTGAGCTTAGTGATTGTTTAGATTAGATGTCGAATTTAGAAGAGAAGAACTTGCTTTCACCAGGGTTTCTAATTTATATATTTAATTTTTAATGAATTTAGTTATATAGATAAGACCGGTAATAAATCAACAAATAAATTATAGATGCCAGGCTTTATCAGTAAAATCTGCTAAACAATGTAGACTTATCAGCGGACTTCCTTGTATATATTTGAATATTAATATGTAAATATCTATTTTGAAGTCAATTTGCCAAGTTTTATAGCCATAGCAAGGTTGTTTAAAGTGTTGGCTTCGTCTAGCCAAATTTTGGCTTTGTCTTTGTCTGCCTTAACCCCTACGCCATGGTCGTACATCATGGCTAAGTTATAGGCAGCGTCAGGATAACCACCAGAAGCCGCTTTAGACATATATTTAAAAGCTTGGTTTAAGTTTTTTTTGACTCCATTACCGTCTAGGTACATTAACGCTAAATTGTACTGAGCCTCAGCAAGACCTTCTTCGCTGGCGGCTTTGAAATATTTAACAGCTTGCGTAACATTTGGTTTCACTTTGTCAAAGCCATTTAAGTACATAACGGCAAGGTTATATTGGGCTAATGTTCTATTAAGTCCGGCATAGGTTTTGAATATCTTGAAAGCCTTGGTTTTATCGGCTTTAGTACCATTGCCAGTCAAATATATTAAAGCCTCATTATAGCTGCCGTTTTCGGTCAAACTGGATTTAAACAAGGTAAATGCCTTGCTGTCATCAGGCGGTGTAGCTATACCGCCTAAATACATTAGTCCTAAATTGTACTGGGCTTGAGAATAATTTTGCTTGGCTGATTTGGTAAACCACTCAAAAGCCTTTGTAAGGTCTTGATTTACGCCAAGCCCTTTAGCGTATAAGACGGCTAAATTGTACTGGGCTTCGGGTAAGTTTTTTTCAGCCGCTTTCAGGTAATATTCAAAGGCTGTTTGGCTATTTTTAGCTACACCTTCACCGTCTTCGTACATTATGCCCAGATTAAACGCAGCTTCAGGGTCTGTTAAGTCGGCTTTAAAAAGTCTTATGGCAGTTACAAAATCTTTATTGCTAATGGCATCACGGCCTTTTTCGACTAAACCGCTGGATTTGGCTTTTACTGGACCAAAAGTAATTAAGAAGCCAATTGAGGTAGCCAAAAATAAATTTAAAAATTTCAATATCCTTACCTTGGTAATCTAAATTTTTCTGCTTTATTATAATTTATAAACGCTTCATTGCACATAAATATTAATTTTAAATAATACGTTTAAAATTAACAGTTTTTTTGAGGTTAGAGTAAAATAGTCGTTATTGAGACACATTTTTTAGTAGTATTTTTTGGAAAAGAAACCTTATTTTAAATTTAGACCAATGAAACTTATAAGCCTTATTTTGACAACCTTTGCCATTAGTCAAATTAATATAATGCCAGCCTTTTGTTTACCAGATTACATGAAAGGTTATGCCGGTAATATCAGGTCTAGCGATGCAGCCATTTTAAAATCTAATAAATCAATTTTAGCAATATTTTCTATGCCTAAAAGTGCTATTTCTAAACAAGAATTACCTACTGACACCAGTACTATTCATTCTGGTATAGTAGGTGTTGGCAGTTTGCCTTATAAAAATATTTTATATTACGAGCAGTTTGTCAAGCAATTTAACCTGCCCGACGATTCTTCAGTAAATAGCCTTGGCTCTTGGTTTGAAAATAAAGAAGACCACGATGTACTGCTTAATTCTTGTCCATATTAATTAAAATCACTATTAGTATTTTTTTATAACTATTCAGCCTGTGATTTTGATTAATATAGAAAAGCTTTAGTAATAAGATTTTACTGCTTTTAATACAGTTTGACTGCTAGGCATTTGGTCAAAGGGTAAAATGACTTTTTGAATCCCATGTGTAAAAGGTATTATTTCATTGGGGTTAAAGTATATAATAATGGCTTTGGGAGTAATCTGAAAATTATGGATGGCGGTTTCGTCGATAGAGTCTTTAAGGGCTTTGGGAGAGAAGTTAGAGTTAGATTTTTTGAAATTTTCACTAATTTCGTTATAGCAATAATTATGAATAAAATTTACATAGTCAAAACCTGGTTCAAAACAATCAGATAGCGTAATCCTGGCTTCGTTATTAAGGAAGTAATTATACGCTATAAGTCTTTTGCAGTTTACATGCGTAGTTGGGTATTTTACTTCATCGATAAAAATAATAAAACTTAAAATGTTTTTGTTATAAAAACTGGTATCATATGTTAACTTGAAAAAAGAATGTTTGATTATGAACTTTCGTTCAAAATCATTGATTTTAGCTTTGACATAACGCAAATAGGCTTTTTGCTTTAAAAGCACACAATCATCGATGGCGTGGTTAATATTCGCTAAGTTGTTTAAACCCCTTGAAAAATGTGGATAAACGACTTTTAAATTGTATTTTTGGTTGTTTATCATTATGTTGTTGGTTTCAACTGCCAGAACTGAACTTATTAGGGTCGGTAAAAGTAACACACCAAAAAAAACTTGTCTTAAAGATATTTTTTCGAAAATGGACATTTAGATTCGTTTAATTTTTAAGTTTATACTGGCGGTTAAATTAATCAATATTTTACGTTCGACCATCGTTTTAAGCAAATAAGTAATAATGAATTTGATTAAATTTATTTAACTCTTTGTTTTTGTATAAATTAAAATTTATTTAATTTATACTTGCTTATTCAATTTTTCGACCTATACTAGCTATATATGAGAAACAATTTATTAAATCTAATTATCCCGGTAGTTTTGGCCAACCATATGGTAGGCGCTAGGCTTTTAGTGATTGAAAATCAGCCCTGTCACCAAGGTCAAAATATAGCTCAAACCGAAGTTGTAAAACCGAATGCTGATTTAAGCCAGCTTAAAGCAAAAAGTCAGACAAAAACGTTATTAACCGGCGGAGCGGCAGCTCTAGTTTATTAATTGTTTAGACTATTAACAAATTTTTTTAAATTTATATTATTACTTTGTATAATAATTAGCTTAACCGCAGTTAGGATAGTTTAATTTATTGTATTAGATACTAAGTGATGTCTTCGGAAAATCTAATTTTAAGTTTAGTCAGTGATACTTTCGCTAGTACTCACACAAGTGATTTGGCTAGACTTGCGCCAATTAATTGTAAAAGAATAAACTTTACTGATAGCAAAACTCTAGCCTCAAACTTGTCAAAGCTACAACCCGACGTTTTTATAGTCGAACATAAGCTCTTGCTGGCTGACGATGGTCTTTTGGAAAAACTTAAGGCTAATAACCCAAAGTTAGTTAATATTTTATTGACCGACCGTGACGCCCAAAGTAATGAAAATGAAATTATGGGTTTGTTTGCTGACGATTTACTAGATAGTTGTATAAATTTTCCCGCTTCTAATTTAGCTATCGCCAATTGTTCAAGTTTAATAAAGCAAGCCTTGTTCAATAAAATTTCTATTAATGGTCAAATGCCCATTAAATACGTTGTAGAAGCATTAAGCAGCGCTCTTGACGCTAAGTGCGGTTATACTGCTGGTCATAGTCTAAGGGTGGGTAAACTTTCCGTATTCATAGGAAAGGCTTTAAACCTTAGCCAGCATGATTTGTTTTACTTGGGTTTAGGTGGGATATTGCATGATATCGGTAAAATTGGCGTGCCTGAGGCAATTCTCTGGAAAGAGTCGGCTTTGGATAGTAGCGAAAAACAGATTATGAATCAGCACCCAGTTACATCGGCAAAAATTGTCCAGGACCTGAAGCTATTAGATGTCGTGCGTGAATACGTTTTACACCATCATGAATTTATGGACGGTAGTGGTTACCCTGCTAATTTGAGCGATGAGAATATCCCTTTGGGGTCGCGAATTATCCTGGTGGCTGATGCTTATGACGCTATGACTTCAGATAGGCCATATCGCAAGGCAATTGGTCAAGTTAAAGCCATTGAAGAACTTAATAAGCACAAGGGCAAACAGTTTGACGTCCAGATTGTCGATTGTTTTATTAAAGCTGTTAAGGAAACTCCAAATTTTAACGTTGAAAATCTGCCGCTTGATTTGTTTGAATAAATTTAGTTTTAAAGATTATCAACTATAAACTGGCTTAGTTCATCTGGGTCTATCGATAAAGGCTTGGTGGTAAATAGCGGGTGTTTCGGTAATAGTTTGTCCGGGTCGGTTGGACCAAATAAAGCTACGAGTTTTTTTCTTAGGCCACAGGCTATATGCATGGGAGCTGAGTCGAGGCAGATGAATAAAGCGCTATTGCTTAGTAGGTCTATAAAATTAGTAATAGTTGCGTTGGTATCATAAATGACCTTGAAATTGTTCGACTTAACGATATCTTTATCTAATTCACCGATAATATCACCATCTTCTGGCCCACCCGTCAATATAATATTGTAGCTTGGAAGTTTGGTAATTAGGCTGTTGATCAATTTATCCCAGTATAGATACGTTTTAACAATCCCCTTTTGTATTGACAATTTACTCGTACCAGGATGGATTAAAATATAGGGTTGTTCATCACTGCGTCTAGATTTAGAGCCAGTTGTCTTATTTAAAGTTATTTCTGGCATAACTTCGGTCAAGGGTTTAGCCCCCAAGCTTGCGGCTAATTCGTAATACATAAGGCCAGCGTATTGGTTTTTATTAAGCCTGGCTTTATGCGTTAATAAAATTGAACTAAACCTGTTACTGTTGAATCCGACCCTGGTTTTAGCCGATGATAAGAATAACAAGGCCGAAACCAATGGCGACGAGCCGGACGAGACGATGATGTCGTATGGTTTTTCCCTTAAAATAAATAGAAGTTCGACTAGGTCTTTGGCCAAAAGTGGCTTTTTCTTTATGTCAAAGGTTTTTACGCTATCGATAAACGAAGTTAGTTCCTTGATTGATCTGGCTCTTGGTTCAAGTAATAAAGTCAAATCAGAACTGGGGTAAATTTCTTTAATTCCCTTTAATGTCGGCAGAAATAATATTTCATCACCCAATCCGCCAAAGTTAATAACGAGTATTTGTTTCATTTGTTAAGAAAATTATATTGACAATTGCTGTTTTGTACATTGGATATATCTGGAATTGGTTAAACTGTATATAAATATTCTTAGATTACCCAATTTGAAAATATTTAATTATTATTTTACACTTTAAACTAGCCATTATCGTAAAGAACATATATTATCTTATAAATGTCCGGAAAAACTTTTGCTTGGTCTCTGATTTTCATAGTTGCTGCTATTTTAGGAATTGCTGGCGGTTACTTTTATGCTAATTTCACAAATCCTCAGTGGCTGCCACCGATGTTAAGACTGGGTGGATTAAAAGAACCTCGAACGATTTTGGTAATGGGCACCGATGTCGTTTATAGCTTAAACGGGCGGCGCAATATTGCTGACAAAACGGCATTTAATGGTCGGTCGGATACGATGATACTGGTTCGATTTGACCCGTTTCGCAATACAATCAAAGCTTTATCAATTCCAAGAGACACCTATGTTATGGTTCCTGGTTTTGGCCATCAAAAGATAAATTCAGCTAATGCCTTGGGCGGCCCTAGCTTAGCCAAACAAACGGTGCAAAGTCTTCTGAACGTGCCTATCGATAATTATGTTATTTTAAACCTGGCTGGCCTGGTAAAAGCCGTTGACATTGTCGGTGGAATAACCGTGCAAATCCCAAAGCCAATGAAATATATGGATTGGACCGCTAAGCTTAAAATAGAGTTAGAACCAGGTTTTCATACTTTGACGGGCAATCAAGCCATGGGCTTTGTCCGCTTTAGGCACGATGCCTTGGGTGATATTGGCAGGGTGCAAAGGCAACAGTTGTTTATGCACGCTATATTGAATAAATTGGTTCAGCCAACGGTATGGACGCATTTACCCGAGCTAATCGAAATCGAAAAAGAATATTTATTGACCGATATGGACTTTTCCGATATTTTGAATTTGGCTAATTTTGCGCGCAGCGTCCCTAAGAAAAACTTTATGCTGTCTATGTTACCTGGCAATTTTTCAGGCGATGGTAATTGGCTTGTCGACAGGAGTAATGTCAGTAAGATTGATGCTTGGTTTTTAGGTGCTTATCAATCTTGCGACCTTACCCGTAATTTTAAAGTCGCCATTGAAAATGCAAGCTCAACGCCTCATCTGGCTTATAAGGTGTCAAATTATCTAAGAACGAAAGGTTATAACACTTTTATCATCAATAACGATAATTTTGATAAAACAAAACCCTTGGAAAAGTCAAAAATAATTGCCCAAAAAGGCAACCCCCAAGAAGCCAAACTGGTTCTAACCGATTTGGATAATAATGGTTCTATTGTTAACGCTTCGATCGGAGACTTAGACGCTTCGGTTACCGTTGAGGCTGGGCAAGATTTGGTAAAAATTGTTAATAATGACCCATAACTTGTTTTTTTGAAAAAATATATTTGGCATTTTGACAATTAATTTAGTTGTGCTAGTTAGTCCGAAGGTTTAATTAAAGCCAAGGCAAATCGCTTTGATTACTTGTTGACTAAGCTGCGCTAAGAGTTAAATAAATAAATTGGTATTTTTATTGGTTAAAATACTTAAAAACTTACTTTTTTACCCAAAAAATAGGTAAATTTTCTTTGAAATAGCGACTAATAATAACTAAGATGTAAAGTGTATTTTTTTTATATTTTTTTTTTGAGGAAAGTCTTTAGCGTTAAGTTTTTTAATCTAGTAGTAAGAAAAATTACCCAAGATAATTGGGTAGATAAAAAAGGAGAATTGTTATGACTACGATTCGAAATGGTTTCAATCTGGGTGTTATCGCGGCTGTTTTGTTTTCGATCTTGGCTTTTGGCAATGCCTACGCAAGCTCGCAAAGCGTAACTAACCGTGGTATGTTTGTGCAACATAGCGTGACCTATTCTGTGCAAGCCACTACTTTGACCCGAGTCGCTTATGCTGGTCACGTCGGTATGGTTAACGGTGGATACCGTGGCGGTTATGGCTATGGCGGTTATCGTGGCGGTTATGGCTATGGCGGTTATCGTGGTGGTTATGGGTACGGCGGCTATCGTGGTGTTTACCAGGGTTGGTTCCCGCATAACGTATTTGGCGACATGGACAGGGGTCATTATTGGTGTGACCCTTACGGCCGTTATTTCTATTTTTATAACGGCATTTGGAATCCGCTGCCTTGGTATTTCTGGAGTATTATAAATAGCTATGGGTATTTGCCTTATAGCTACTATAACTACGTCCCGCCTGTTTATCCGTATGGATATCCTTATTATCCATACTAATTGTTTTTGACAAAGGCTAACTTCTTTTGGGGTTAGCCTTTGTCTTTTTTTTTTTTTTTTTTTTTTTTGAAAATAAATTTGTTGAAGTTGGTTATTTTATTTTGAAGAAGAGAAAAAGTTTAAAATTGAAAATTATTTATTATAAATATAATAACCAAAATTATTTAATAGTTGATGAAGTTTATTATTTATCTGGAGAAAATCAACTATTAAAATCCAAGGATGATCGACTTAATGAACTTTCTACATATATTATTAAACATATTAAGGTAAATCCTAACTATAAAATATATGTGAGCCAGTATTTTAATATTTCTAAAGACAACCTTCATGAATTATATAATAAAATTAAACAGGATCAAAGGATCGTTGAAATTATTTTATATCCTAAAATTTTTGGTAAAAAAATT